>NZ_LIOK01000006.1:0-178511 GCF_001418025.1 Anoxybacillus suryakundensis | reverse complement strand
GTATGAGTAAAATGTTTGTGGGAGGAAGCTAAACCCTCTTCCATCTGTTTCAAGGGGAGGTTTCCTTGAAAAGAAGGGGGGTGAGCAAAATAGATGCAAAAAGGACTCTCTTCCTGTATGGTGATAAGTGCGACCAAATCACACAGGAGGTCAGAGAGTCCTATGCAACAGTTTATCACAGATGGGCAAACATTAAAAGAGATAGAAATGGAATTGTTTTTGATGTTGCAAAAAACGTATGGGGAAATGTTTCAACAGGTATTGGAATGGCTGGATGAAGAGATCGCCAAGCAACGAGATAAAAAACGCTATTACCTAAAAGATAAACGAACGGTACGCATCCAGACGCTCTTTGGGGAGGTGGAGATCCGACGCAATTACTATTTGGATCGAGAAAAAGGCGTGTATACGTGTTTGTTAGATCATTTTCTCGGCTTCGATGGAGCGAAGGGGATGAGTCCGTTATTGGAGGAAACCGCCATTGAATTAGCCGTTATCGGTCCTTCTTATCGCCAAGCAGCCGAAGCGTTAGAGAAGATGGTAGGCTATGCGGTGATGAGCCATGAAACGATTCGGCAGATGGTATTACAGGCGACAGTGGATAGGCATCGTCCGATGGAAATGAAGCGACAGGTGTTGTTCGTGGAGGCGGACGGACTATATGTGAAACGGCAGCGAAGTCGCCGAAGAGGGAAGGAAGAAAAAATTTTGGTGGTGCACCAAGGATGGAAAGCAAACGGGAAACGGGTATCCTTGGTTGGGAAACGGCACTATGTACACGAAACAAAAGAGCCGGTGTGGGAAGGATTAGAACGATTCTTGAACGAGGAATACGGCTATGACCCAACGAGGGATTGGGTGGTGATCAATGGCGATGGAGCTGCGTGGATTACGGCTTGTCGGGAATATTTCGGGAAGCGAGCGTTTTTCCAGCTAGATCGGTTCCACGTAGCGCGAGAGATTCGCGAATGCTTAAAAGATCACCCACGGTACCGGACGATTCGGAAAAAGCTAGCCTTGTTTGATGAAAACGGGTTATTAACTGAACTGCATAGTGCGGTAGGCACCCTAGGGGATGAGAAGAAAGAAAAGCAATTGGAGGGATTGATTCAACGGATCGAATCGATGCCAGGATGTTTGAGTGATTACCGTCAATGGCTGCGGGAGAAAGGCATAGATACGACAGGAATGCGCCCGATGGGAAGTGCAGAGGGAACGATGCACGTCTTTGCGAAGCGAGTAAAAAATGGACGGAGTTGGTGTGAAGAAGGCATTCGAGCGTTTTTAAACGTGATGGTAGCCGTGAAAGACGGGTTAACGATTCAGACATGGAAAGGAGAGGTGCTTTCGCAAGAGGAGGAAAGAGAAAGGGAACGAGAAACGATCGTGAAAAAGGCGATCAAGCATGTAGGAACCAAGGTAGCGGAGTTGGTGCGAGGGAATATCCGTTATTTCCATCATTCGTCAGGAACGCCTATTTATCAAGCGTTAAAAGCATTGAAAGGGTTTTAAAAAAGCGAAAAAGGCACAGGCAAGCAGGATGAGAGGATTAGAAAACGCTTACATAAATCGAATTATTTAACCAAATATATCCATTGAATTAAAATATCAAAAAAATCTCCCACAAACTCTTGACTCAATCCAACGGATATAGACTATTGACTGAATTTTCGAATGTATGTATAATGATGTTGTATAGCTTTTCCATGTGTTGATATATCAACACTTTTTGGGGTTTGTATCGTACCTATGAGGAATTGAAACGCCAACAATCGCTCATTGAACTCAATGTCTTTGAGAAATGTTTGTATCGTACCTATGAGGAATTGAAACACGAAGATCGCAAAAGCACTCGGTTGTGATGTTGCTGAGTTTGTATCGTACCTATGAGGAATTGAAACAAAGACCGTCATCACAACCATATTCATCGCAAGAGCCGTGTTTGTATCGTACCTATGAGGAATTGAAACAAATGTTGATATATCAATAATTACGGAAGCAAGAAAAGTTTGTATCGTACCTATGAGGAATTGAAACACCGGACTATCCAGACAAACGCTTACCAGGCTGATAAAAGGTTTGTATCGTACCTATGAGGAATTGAAACCTGAATGGAATATGAGACCTGTCACAAGTAAAAACTTCGTTTGTATCGTACCTATGAGGAATTGAAACTAGGTGTGAGTAGTGATTTGTTGAGTGTGCTGTTATTTTTGTTTGTATCGTACCTATGAGGAATTGAAACAATGAGAAGTCGTCGGCTGTGCTACCACTGTTATGTGTTTGTATCGTACCTATGAGGAATTGAAACTACACTCCTTTAATATGATTATTTAACTATTTATATTAGTTTGTATCGTACCTATGAGGAATTGAAACTAATGTCTGTTATATGTGCGATTGCTGACAGCAACATTTGTTTGTATCGTACCTATGAGGAATTGAAACAAGCGAACATCGATTGGACTGATGAAGAGGTAATTCTCAGTTTGTATCGTACCTATGAGGAATTGAAACACTTCTTTCACTTGTACGGCTTCAAGTTGCGAATTATGTTTGTATCGTACCTATGAGGAATTGAAACTGTAAGCTCTTAAATGTAAATGTATCCGATTATTCCGCAGTTTGTATCGTACCTATGAGGAATTGAAACATTGTAAAATCTGTTTTAATACTGGCGCGCCTCCGTTGTGTTTGTATCGTACCTATGAGGAATTGAAACCCATCTTTCTGCAACATAAAGACTGTATCCGCTTTAATCCCCGTTTGTATCGTACCTATGAGGAATTGAAACAAAGGAGCATTTGACCGCATGCGTGTAGATTTATACGTAGTTTGTATCGTACCTATGAGGAATTGAAACTTGGATTACCATCCCTGTTTCATTTGAAATGGTATAGTTTGTATCGTACCTATGAGAATGGAAACGAGAATCAAAATATTATCGCATAAGTGGAAGATATTTTGTAAGCTTGCTTTCGCGCTCGTAATCGAAGTATGTAAAGAAGGGTAGAATTAAAGATTGTTTCACAGGTGATAAAACAATGTGGTTTTCCCTTATATATTGCATAAGAAAGAATGTCTTTGATGGTATGTTTTTGATGGTAGGAAGTTGATGCAAAGATGAAAGTTTAATTTGCTTCAAACGTGGTACGATAATACCATAGGGTAATTATACAACGAAAGCCTCTTCTGCATGGTGTAGCTGAAGAGGCTTTTGCTCTCATCGTTTGAAATCAAAATCGTTTCGAACGTTGATTCCTAGACGCTCCTTAATTGCAAATTGTAACAACTGTGAAAAATTGATTCCTTCAGCTTCTGCGGCATCGTTTAACCATTTTGGAATCGTTAATGTTTTCTTAACAGCTTTATTTGCCATCTCCTCGCGAATGTAGTCAGTTCTTGCCTCGATGACAGAAACGAATGCGCCTTTTGGCAATTCAATATTTTTCGGATTGGAAGGGGAAGGAATGGATTCATTATCTTCTTCCATCCCATATAAATAACCTTCCAAAGCGTCCTTTGCCATGCGAAATGCTTCTTCTAACGTTTCGCCTTCTGTGATGCATCCTGGAAGGTCAGGGAAAGTGACGGTATATCCTTCGCTTTCATCAGTGCCAGGGTCGAAAATCGCTGGAAAATAATATTTAGCCAAGAAAAACAACCTCCTTTCGCAGGGGCTATTTCAGTCCAGCCTGCTTTAGTATTGAGTTCAAGGTTCCGGGTTTTAAATCTTTGCGCGGATGGGGAACGGTGATCGTTCCTTTTTTTGTTGGATGTTTGAAGTGGTGATGGCTATCGACTATTCTATGTAAGTACCATCCGTCTTTTTTGAGCAGTTTAATCAGTTCTTTTGACGAAATGTTTATTCCCCCCTCTCCACATTTTTATTATAATACGTATAATTAACACGTGTAAATAGGTTTTTTATTTAAAGATGGGAGGGTTCGTCCTCAGCAGCAATACAGAGATCCAAAGTGGTATATACATTCCGCCGCTTGTATATAAAAATAAACATCTTTTGGTGATGAACCAAATAAAAGTAAAAAATTATTGAAAAATATAAAAATTATGAGAAAATATAGATATTAGATAGCCGTTTCATGGGAGGTGTAACATTGATCGAGTCAATAGCGGAAATCGGAAAGTGGGCGCTAGAAAAAAAGCAGAAAACGGTTGTAGATCAGTTGATTGAGGATCATGGCTATCCATATGCGATGAATATTTTACTAAAAGAAGAGGATGGGACATTTGTTTTTGTTGGTATAGAAGTTGAAGAGGCTCATATCGATTTCAAAAAATATTTATTTAGAAATGGATCGCCACGAGGAACGAACTATTCCCCAACTGCAAGAATTACAACAGTCGATAATACGTTTCATCAGAAAGTACTAGGGTGGTTGAAGAAAGTTAAAGACGACGAAGACCACTACTTCCATTCTATTTATGAATTGCTTGTGAGTAAACATGAGGAAGTTGTTTCTCAGCTTCAAGAAAAAATCGATCAATTGAAAGATAGAGCGATTTTGTCACTCAAAATTAACAACAAATTTTTATACGATCTTCCGTTATTTGTAGATAAATTTCTATTTATGGTGAATGAAAAAGATCTAGAGCTATACACTGAGGAGAAAGTATGTTCTGTGTGCGGAGAGAAAAAAGATGTTGTCATCGGAAAAATGTCGGTGTTCCGCTTTTATACGCTTGATAAACCAGGATTTATCACAGGAGGATTTCATGAAAGTTTAGCGTGGAGAAATTTCCCAGTATGTTTGAACTGCAAGTCGTTTATTGAAGAAGGGAGAAAAATCATCGAGGAAAAGTTGCGATTTCAGTTTTATGGGCTATCTTATTTACTTATTCCAAAATTTATCCTTCCTTCTCAAACTAATAGTGAAGATTACGAAGACATACTGTATCTTCTTTTTTCGCAGTCAAAAGATATACGGCTTCAAGATAGAAAAATCCAATCATTTATGACAACAGAGGAAGATATATTAGCGGTGCTTGCGGATGCAAAAAACACGATTTCCCTTCAACTGTTATTTTTACAAAAAATTCAAAGTGCAGAGCGTATCTTGTTGCTTATTGAGGATGTTCTACCTTCAAGATTACGGGAAATTTTTCAAGCGAAAGCACATGTAGAGAAAGTACTTTCTTTTACAGATCGCCAATTTCATTTTGGAATGGTTCGGACGTTTTTTAATAGTGATGCAGAACGATATTTTCTGACTATTGTTGATCGAGTGTTTAAGAAGGAACCCATTCATATCACATTTTTGTTGTCGTTTATTATGAAAGAAATTCGTCGTGATTTTTATGAAATAGAATCAAATGCAAACTTTTTCTATAAGGTGAGACAAGCTATATCTGTTATTCTTTTTCTTGAACAGTGTGGGGTGCTGAAAATGAGAGGGGGAAGCGTAGTGCCGGGAAAATTTGACGTGCTATTTGAAACGTTTGGGCAGCAGTTAGATACAAATGAGAAGAAAGCTATTTTCTTATTAGGTGCGCTGACGCAAATGTTACTAGAAATACAGTGGAAAGAGAGAGGCAGCCAGCCATTTGTGAAGCAGCTGATGGGGTTAAAAATGGATGAGCGGACAGTAAAAGGGTTGCTTCCAAAAGTGATCAATAAACTAAAAGAGTATGACGCATATCAAAGAAGCCATCACTTGTTGGCAGAGGACATTTCATCATTATTTATGATGGCACAAAAAAACTGGAAGCTGTCCGTGGACGAGTTGAATTTTTATTTTGTTTGCGGAATGAATCTTGTTTCGAAAGTAAAAGAGTGTTTATTTGAACAGAAAGGGGAACAAGAAAATGTTGAACAATCGATCTGAATTGCTTTTTTTATATGATGTCATGTGGGCAAATCCAAACGGTGACCCTGTAGACGAAAATAAGCCGCGAATTGATGAGGAAACGGGAAAAAATATCGTAACGGATGTGCGATTGAAGCGCACAATACGCGATTATTTACATGACTATGTAGGAAAAGAAATCTTTGTTCGCGAAATTGCTGATGAAAACGAATACATTCAGGACGCAAAAATGCGTGCGGAAGATTTTTTGATTAAAGACGGCGAAAAACAAAATAAATCAAAGTTATCCTTAGTCGAAATGAAAACGCTCATTAACGAACAAGTGTTAAATGAGTGTATTGATGTGCGACTTTTTGGGGTAACTTTACCGATTGAAAAAAGTAGTAAGGAAGCGAGCTCTATTACACATACAGGACCGGTGCAATTTAAAATGGGACAATCGTTGCATGCCGTCAAGTTACACTATGTAAAAGGGACCGGCGCTTTTGCTTCGGGAAGCAAAAAATCAACGAAAACGTTTCGTGAAGAATATGTATTACCGTATTCACTTATTTCCTTTTACGGTGTCATTAATGAAGTAGCTGCTAAACATACGAAGTTAACTGAAGAAGATGTACAGTTCATGCTTGAAGCGATGTGGAACGGAACAAAAAGTCTTATCTCTCGTTCAAAAGTGGGACAAGTTCCACGTTTATTGATGAGAGTGGTATATAAAGAGAAACATTTCCAAATTGGGGAACTGGATAAGTATGTATCGATTCATGCAGAAAAAGTGGATGAGGAAATTCGTGATGTAAGTGACTATGTACTCGATGTGGCGAATTTGCTTCAAGTGTTAGAAAAACATAAGGAGCGCATTGAACGAATTGAGTTAGCCCAAGACGGTCGTCTTATTTGTAGTGAAAATTTAGTAAGCTCTTTAGAAAGTAAAGGTTTCATTGTTGAACAAAAAATGTTTTAAGGGTGAAGCTACATGAATATACTTATTTTTGATCTTTACGCTGATTTTGGACATTTTCGGAAAATATATTCAACCTCTTCACCCTTAACATATGCCATCATCCCACCTACCGCTTTTTACGGGATGATTGGTGCCATTGTTGGATTAGAAAAGGAGGAAAATGCGTACCTCAAATATGTGAATCATCATACGGTAAAATTTGCTGTGCAGCTACTTCATCCTGTCAAGAAAATGAGGATGGGATTAAACCATATTAATACAAAAGGAAATGTGTGGATTCCAAAACAGCGGAGAGAAGGGGCGCGAACTCAAATCAGAACAGAGTTTTTACGTTTTCCGAAATATCGATGTTATGTGCATATTAAGGATGACATACTGTTTGATAAACTGATTGATTATGTAACGTGTGGGAAAAATGTATATACAGTGAGTATGGGCTTAAGTGAATGTTTGGCCAACATTGAATTTGTTTCTATCGGGGAGTTTTATCAAAAAAAAGATGGACAAGTAGTTGAGGTTGTGACAGCTGTTCCGGAACGAAAATTAAAAAAACTAGAAATTGAACTTGGAAAAGAGTATTTAAAAGAAAGAATGCCGATATGTATAGATCATGAACGAATTGTCAACCTATATGATGAGGTAATATTTGAAGCAACAGGACGACCTTTGACTGTTTCTGTGGATAGCTATTGGACAAATAATCAAGGGACGCAAATTGTTTTTCTTCATTAGGGCGCGTATGTCACTTCATGCGTGCTCTCTTTACATATGGGGGGAATATGATGAATGAATTATACTCGCATCCGAACTATCCTCTTCAAAGGCATATAGAAGGGGTAAAATTGCTCTCGTCACAATTTCTTTGTGAAAAACATTTGGGCTTTACCGAGCAAGAATGGGTGCAAACGCTTGTTGAGCATATTGCTTTGTTTCATGATATTGGAAAGTCACATCAATACTTTCAAGATTATATTCGTGGTTTACATGTTTCACAGAAATTAAAAACTCACGCATTGCTTTCTGCGTTTGTGTTTATGTCTTTTATAAAGGAGTATGAAAATATCCATGATTTATGGAAATATTTCTCGTTCATTATGATTAAGCGTCATCACGGTGACTTAGATGATTGGCTTGAGGAATGGAAGCAATTCAGTAGTGAGATGGAAGAACAATTATTAAAACAAATTGAAGCTATAGATTTTCAAACACTAAATGATGCATACGTGCATTTACTTCCTACCCTTTCGAACAACCCATTTACGAAATGTGATTTTGAAAATGCTGTGCGTCATTTATTTGCACAAAGTCGACAAATCCGTCGTTATGTGATGCGTTGGAACAATGAAAACGACTCATTAGTTCCTTATGTCCAATTTTTATTTTTATTTTCATTACTTTTGGATGCGGATAAGTCAGAAGCGGGCATTATGCAAAAAGAAGCATGGTCTTTTGCTGAAAGATGTTCTATTGCTTCTTCGTTTATTGAAATATATAAAAAGAAACAAAATTGGAAAAATAATAAGATTAATGATCTTCGTGAGAGGGCATTTAAAGAAATTACAAACGTGCCTATTGATGTAGCGAACCATTTTTATTCGTTACAACTACCAACTGGCATGGGCAAAACACTTGCGTCTTTTCAGTTCGCATTTCGTCTTAGACAAGAAATTGAAAAAGAAAGAGGGGTTATCCCACGTATTGTGTACAGTTTACCATTTTTGAGTATCATCGATCAGACGGCAACGGTATTAGAGGACGTTTTTCGAGCAAATAATATGGTTGTGGATCAACGTTTATTTTTATCTCACCATCACTTAGCAGAAATGCAATATTCGCTTGCACAAGATGAAGAACGATATGATGTCGATTATGATGTGGCAAAACTTTTAATTGAGGGATGGAACTCGGAAATCGTTTTAACTACATTTGTTCAACTTTTTCACACGATATTTACTAACCGAAATAAGTTGATACGAAAATTTCATCGCTTAGCTAATGCTATCATTATTATTGATGAAGTGCAGGCTATTCCGCACCGATATTGGCTTGTAGTAAAAGAAATGTTTCGAATTTTAGCTGAAGAACTAAACTGCTATTTTCTATTTAGCACTGCGACCACACCTGCCATTTTTCAAAGAGATGAAATGGTACAGCTTGTTGAGCCTTCGACATACTTTCAAGCATTGTCGCGTGTTCAGCTGTTTCCGTACGTGCAAAAAAATATGACCATTGACGAGTTTGTGAATCAACTTTGTTTGGATGAAGAAAAAAGTTACTTATTTATCGTTAATACAATCGATTGTGCGAAAAAATTATATGAAAAACTAGCTGAACATATTTGTTCAGAAAAAATGACATTTTTATCAACACATATTCCTCCAAAAGAAAGGTTACGAAGAATTCATGAGATGAAAAGCGGAAAATATCGTGTTGTTGTAAGTACACAAGTGGTGGAGGCTGGGGTTGATATTGATTTTGATGTTGTATATCGTGATCTTGCCCCATTAGATTCTATTCACCAAGCAGCAGGAAGATGCAATCGAAACGGTTTGAAAAAAGGGAGTGTTTATGTAGTCTCATTAACAGACGGGAGACGTCGTTATGCTAGTTATATTTACGATTTAGTACGTATTGATTTAACACAATCACTTTTAAAAAACTTTATCGTTATAGAGGAGAGCGAGTTTTTCCCTTTGATTGAAAAATATTTTGAACAGCTCTCTATGAAGATGAATAATCGGGAGTCTATTCGGCTTTTAAACGGAATAAAAAGTCTTTATTTTGATGGCGAAGCAACAACGGAACGCATACCAATTTCCCATTTCCGTCTTATTGAAGAAGGAGAAGATAAATTTGATGTATTTATTGAATTAGATGAAGAAGCTAAAACGATATTTCAACGCTTTGAACAAATCATAAGTATAAAGGATCCTTTTGAACGACAAAAGCAATTTGCGGCTATGAAGGCATCTTTTTATCAATACGTTGTTTCTATTCCACGAAAAGTTAGCCATAAACCACCTATTTTATATGGTATAGGTTACGTTAACATAGATATGCTTGATGATTTTTACGATCAAGTGCTTGGATATAAAACGAAAAGCGAAGGAATGATATGGTAGGTGAAAACATGGACTATGAAATTCCTATCACCGGAACAGATATATGGTATTACTACATCTGTCACCGCGAAGTTTGGCTGATGAAACATCAAATTGCACCTGATCAAGAAGATGAATCGCTTGATCTTGGACGTTTTATTTCGGAGATGTACTACAAACGGAGTACAAAAGAACTATCTATTGGAAATATTGTTATTGACCGCATTCGACAAGAGGATGGTCAGCTTGTCGTTGGTGAAGTGAAAAAGTCGTCGCGGTATATGAAAAGTGCTAAAATGCAACTGCTCTACTATTTAGATCATTTGCGCCAAATGGGCATTCAGGCGAAGGGGGAGCTTTTGTTCCCTGAAGAGAGAAAAAAAGAAACGGTGGAATGGACAGAAGAAGCGAAGCAAGAACTAGAACGAGCGATCGGACATATTCAACGCATCGTACGTATGTCAGTACCACCAAAGCCGAAAAAAATTCAGTTTTGCGCAAAATGTGCGTATCGCGAATATTGTTGGGCGGAGGAATAAGATGAAACGGACATTGTACATTTTTCAAAATGGTGAGTTGCGTCGAAAGGATAATAGCCTCTATTTTGAAACAGAGGAGCGGAAAAAGTATATTCCAGTCGAAAACACGAATGACATATATATTTTTGGAGAGGTAGATGTGTCTAAGCGCTTTTTAGAGTTTGCTTCGCAAAAACAAATTATCGTTCATTATTTTAACCACTACGGCTATTACACCGGGACATTTTATCCACGGGAACATTTAAATGCGGGTCATGTCATTTTAAAACAGGCGGAGCATTATATAGACATACAAAAACGTCTTGACTTGGCACGACGGTTTATTGAAGGTTCGATTCAGCAAATGAGTCGCGTGTTAAAGTACTATCGTTCCCGTTTGGAAGAAAAGGAAGTTTTTAATGACGTATTAGGTAGTTTTGAGCAACAATTGCTTTCTTTATCGGCTGTTCAATCTGTTGAACAGCTTATGGCTTCGGAAGGACATATGCGCGAAAAATATTACAGTACGTTTGATACGATTATTCAACATCCTGATTTCGTATTTGAAAAGCGAACGAAGCGTCCGCCTCATAATCGTTTAAACGCGCTCATTAGTTTTGGAAATTCGATCGTGTATACGATGTGTTTAAGTGAAATTTATAAGACATACCTTGATCCGCGTATTGGTTTTTTGCATAGTACAAATTTCCGACGGTTTTCACTTAACCTAGATGTTGCTGAAATTTTTAAACCCATTATTGTCGATCGTCTTATTTTTTCACTTGTGAATAAAAAAATGTTGGCGAAGAAACATTTTGAGAAGCTAACGGACGGTATCCTACTGTCAGAAGAAGGACGAAAAATATTTGTGAGCGAATTAGAAAAGAAAATGCAAACAACGGTACAACATCGCCATTTAGGAAAATCGGTATCGTATCGACGACTAATCCGTCTCGAACTATATAAAATTCAGAAGCATTTATTAGGGGAAAAAGAGTACGAACCGTACGCAGCGAAATGGTAGGTGATGGCGGTGTTTGTTATTTTAGTGTACGATTTTAATGAGAAGCGCGTAGCGAAAGCGTTAAAAATTGCTCGTAAATATCTTCATTGGGTACAAAACTCTGTGTTTGAAGGAGAAATATCAGAAGCAAATTATAAGAAATTAAAAATTGAACTGCAAAATATCATGCATCCTAACGAAGATTCAATTATTTTCTACACGTTCCGCACGCAAAAATATTCGAAGCGTGAAGAGTTTGGACTGAAAAAAGGTGGAGAGGAATTTATTTTGTAGAGAGGAAGAAATCAATGCGTTTAACGATTACACTACGGGGAACAGACAGAGCGGTTATATTGCCACTTCATTATCAGCAATATTTACAAGGGTTAATATATCATTCACTGAGCGATGAGGCATTTGCTTACTTTTTGCACGAGCGTGGGTTTCGCAAAGAAAAGCGATCATTTAAACTGTTTACATTTAGCCGCTTATTTGGCGAACATTACATTCAATATGATGCGAAAACGATTACTTTTGTTGATTCGATTCAATGGCACATTGGCACTGTGCTTCCTGAACTGACGCAACAGTTAGGGGAGTATTTATTGCTTCAGCCATACGTAAAAATTGGTGATCAACATGTCATCATTGAGCGAGTGGAAACCGAAAAGCGAGCGATTGAGCAATGTGAAATTGAAATTGATATGTTGTCGCCGATGACTGTATACAGTACGTACGAAACGGTGGATGGGAAGAAAAAAACACAATTTTTTGACCCGAACGATGAAGTGTTTCCCCATTTAATGGAACGGAATTTTCATAACAAATATGAAGCATACTATGGGGTTCCACCAAGCGATCGGTTACTCATCGAACCTGTCGATGTTCGAAAAAACGATCGGATCGTAACGAGCTTTAAAGGCTTTTACATTACAGCGTGGAAAGGGCGGTATAAGCTTATTTCTTCTCCAGAAAATTTAACGTTTTTGTATCGTGTAGGTATCGGCGGACGAAACTCACAAGGATTCGGCATGTTTCGTATCGCAAATAGAAAGTGAAGTATTTCACAACTGTCGTCGACCTCCAATCTTGCAAAAACCTCGGGGGATCGACGACAGTTTGTATGTTGCAACTTTTTCAGTTGTATTAACGCATATAGACTATTGACTGAATTTTCGAATGTATGTATAATAACATTGTATAGCTTTTCCAAGTGTTGATTTATCAATACTCTTTTGGGTTTGTATCGTACCTATGAGGAATTGAAACTCGTATGCGTTGTCCTATTGCGTTCAATTTGTCCTGGTTTGTATCGTACCTATGAGGAATTGAAACTTTCACAAACAGTCAAACACTTTAATCATTTAGCCGAAGTTTGTATCGTACCTATGAGGAATTGAAACAAAGAAAATTTTGTATATCAAATTTGTAAGTATTTTAGTTTGTATCGTACCTATGAGGAATTGAAACCATTTTTTCCGTAATTCGCACGCCATTCTTTTACTTTGTTTGTATCGTACCTATGAGGAATTGAAACTTCATGCGGAATCGACTCCTTTTGTATTGGTGTTGTGTTTGTATCGTACCTATGAGGAATTGAAACATCGCAACGAATTGTAATTGCTTTTGCGTATCTGTGTTTGTATCGTACCTATGAGGAATTGAAACTCAACGAGCAAATGGTGAAAGAAGTTCTTGCTCTTGCGTTTGTTTGTATCGTACCTATGAGGAATTGAAACTGATAAGCTTGCTGAAAGAAAAGCGGCAGGTAAGCAAGGTTTGTATCGTACCTATGAGGAATTGAAACTTTTTGTGTGCCAAGCTGATCGTATGATTGACAGGCAAAGTTTGTATCGTACCTATGAGGAATTGAAACTGTATATTCCCGATGAATTCCTCATGGGTTCGAACGGTGTGTTTGTATCGTACCTATGAGGAATTGAAACTGACGATAGGCAACGTACACCGCCCCGTCACCTTGTCCGTTTGTATCGTACCTATGAGGAATTGAAACCTTGATAATATAGAAACAACTCTGATCGTTTGAAGTGCCTGTTTGTATCGTACCTATGAGGAATTGAAACGAGGATACCTATCACCCGCATTTTCACGTTTTACTTGGCGGTTTGTATCGTACCTATGAGGAATTGAAACTATCGCCTGTAAGAGCGTATCCTATCGCTTTTTGCAGGTTTGTATCGTACCTATGAGGAATTGAAACATCGATGCACTCTGATATAAACGGACTTTCTACACCAAAGGTTTGTATCGTACCTATGAGGAATTGAAACACGGCAATCGAAACGATTAAAACGGCAGATGGCTTCCCGTTTGTATCGTACCTATGAGGAATTGAAACAAGGCATAGCCGACGATATCCCCCATCACAACACGCTCAGTTTGTATCGTACCTATGAGGAATTGAAACGGGTCTACCTTCCGCGTTATTCTATCTTCGAGGGTAAGTTTGTATCGTACCTATGAGGAATTGAAACAACGTTGATTCCGAGTTCATCGTCGAACACATTTACATGTTTGTATCGTACCTATGAGGAATTGAAACTTGTCATTCACACTCTCGATGGACAGCCCGTTCTTTCCAGTTTGTATCGTACCTATGAGGAATTGAAACTATACACCAGTTTTCACACGAGCATGAACACCACGGTTTGTATCGTACCTATGAGGAATTGAAACACTTGGGGCGTACGGAAGGCGATTCGTTTCTTCGTTTGTATCGTACCTATGAGGAATTGAAACCTGCATCATTCGGTGTAGCAAGCGCCGCAATTAGTGGGTTTGTATCGTACCTATGAGGAATTGAAACCCGTCAAGTTTCAACGGCTCTAACCCCTCGCCTGTCAGGTTTGTATCGTACCTATGAGGAATTGAAACCATTGATGTTGATTATTTCAGAAGCGGAGACTATACAGAGTTTGTATCGTACCTATGAGGAATTGAAACTAATAGCAAACGCGATCAGATAAATAAGATTCTCCGTAGTTTGTATCGTACCTATGAGGAATTGAAACTAGCTACACCCGTCGTGTTTGATTTAGCTGCTTTTTCTTGTTTGTATCGTACCTATGAGGAATTGAAACCAAATAGCGAAAGTGTCGCCAACGAACATGAAATCAGTAGTTTGTATCGTACCTATGAGGAATTGAAACAAGAGAAGATGAAACCAAGTGATGTTGTGGTACTGGTGGTTTGTATCGTACCTATGAGGAATTGAAACATTGTCAGAAAATATAAAATTTTCAAAGAACTTGTCCGGGTTTGTATCGTACCTATGAGGAATTGAAACTGCGTTTGTCGATGAAAGACTAGCAGAACTAACGCAACTGTTTGTATCGTACCTATGAGGAATTGAAACAAGTTTTCAAGGAGCGTTTCTGTTAGAAAGGTTTTCAAAACATTTCTAGCGGGAGGTGAAAGTCTTGCCCGTGCATAAAGCGTATAAGTTTCGCATGTACCCGAACAAAAAACAAGAGGTGCTAATTAATAAAACGTTCGGATGCTCACGTTTTGTGTTTAACCATTTTCTCGTCAGATGGAACGACACATACAAAAAAACAGGGAAAGGACTGTCTTATCAGGCGTGTTCTTCGCAATTGACCAAGTTGAAAAAAGAATACACTTGGCTCAAAGAAGTGGACAGCATCGCACTTCAAACCTCGCTGAAACATTTGTCGGATGCATTCACACGATTTTTCCAAAAACAAAACGACAAACCTCGTTTTAAGTCAAAGAAGAACAAGGTGCAATCGTATACAACGAAATACACGAAAGGAAATATAGCGATTGTAGGTAACAAAATCAAGCTTCCGAAACTAGGATTCGTTCGTTTTGCCAAAAGTCGTGAGGTAGAAGGACGTATGTTATCCGTCACCATTCGACGCAATCCAAGCGGAAAATATTTCGTATCCATTCTTGTAAAAACAGATGTGCAACCACTCCCAAAAACACATACTGCTGTTGGTATCGACATGGGTTTAAAGAACTTTGTCATTCTTTCAGACGGAACAACGTATGCGAATCCAAAATTTCTTCGGAAACTTGAAAAAAAATTAGTCAAAGCTCAACGCATTCTTTCTAGGCGCAAAATCGGGAGTTCGAATTGGCATAAGCAACGAATCAAGGTTGCGCGCATACACGAGAAAATCACAAATTCCCGAAACGACTACTTGCACAAAATCTCCACCGAGATCGTCAAAAACCACGACATCATCGGGATGGAAGATTTGTCAGTTGCTAGCATGCTCAAAAACAACAAACTCTCCAAAGCGATCTGCGAGGCGTCATGGGAAACGTTCAAAGCGATGATCGCATACAAGGCCAAGTGGTATGGGAAGCAATTGGTTGTGGTGGCGAAAAACTTCCCATCGAGCCAGTTATGCTCCCATTGCGGATATCAAAATAAAGACGTGAAACATCTCACTTTGCGTGAATGGCAATGCCCAAATTGCCATACCCGTCATGACCGAGATGTGAACGCAAGTATCAATATTAAGAATGAAGCCGTTCGGCTTCTAACCGCAGGAACTGCGGGGCTAGCCTACTAAATAACTGAAGGGTGCTTCGGTGTTTGTAGGAATCTCCTGCTTCAAACAAACCGTAAGGTTGTTAAGCGGCGAGTAGTTCAATTGAACGTAGTGGGATAAACCCTCCCCCTTTCACTTAATTTTCACCATCGGCTAGTACATTTACGATATACGGTAAATGATATGTGAATGCGGGGGATATGTGTTGAAGAAAAATATGGTAAAAATCATATTAGATGTATCGTTGGCGATTATGTTTGTGTTGTTAATGAATCCGAGGGTGTTTAATGGGCTGCCGTTTCATGAAGTGACAGGGTTAGTGATTGGTGTCGCTATTTTCGTTCATATTGCATTAAACTATAAGTGGGTTGTCCATACGGTGAAAAAAATGTTTGATCGTTCACTTTCAGGGAAGACGAGATTTAGTTTTTTGCTAAATATATTGTTGCTTATGTCGATGACGGGAATTATTGTGACAGGCATTCTTATTTCCAAAGTCGTTTTTCCGCATGTTGCAGGTGGGGAGAATCACGTTTTGCGAGAGCTTCATGATGTTTTTTCGAATGTGACGCTTGTGCTTGTCGGCGTTCACATTGCGTTACATTGGCAATGGATTATGGGGATGTTTCGGAAAATGTTTAAAACAAAAGAAGGGAGTTGGCGGAAAGGAGTGCTTGTGGCTTCTGCGTTGGTGCTTGCGTTATTTTTCGCAAGTATGCAGTGGCTAGCAGTCAATGTAAAACCGAATGAGGAGGCGTTTAAGCCGAAGTTTGAGCAAAAAGTAGCACAAGCGAGCAAAGCATTTCCACCACCCGAAAAGTTTCGCGAAGGGGAGTTTCCTCATAAAGAACGTCACGGCAGCAGCCATCCGCTACTTGTTATTTTTGGTCACTTTACATTTTGGGCAGTTGTTATTGTTCCTGTTTACTACATGGAAAAACGGATGCGTCATATACGACAGGTTCGTGTGTGAAAAAAGGTGTCCCGAGTTTGTGGGACACCTTTTGTTCATGATCCTTTTTTTCCTTTATCATGTTTATAACATTCATGAAATAGCTTCATTAATGCACGTTTTTCGATACGTGAAACGTAGCTGCGAGAAATGCCGAGCTCTTTGGCGATTTCGCGCTGGGTGCGTTCAGGTTGCATGTTTAAGCCGAAGCGACTAACAATGACTTGGCGTTCACGATCGTCAAGGACGTGCAAATGTTGGGCGATGTTTTCAAGCTCATTATTTTTTTCAATCATATCGCTAATGTCCTCATCTTCCGACTTTAATACATCTAGCAAGCTAATTTCGTTTCCGTCGCGATCTTGCCCGATTGGATCATGAAGAGATACATCTTTTTTTGTTTTTTTGAGCGAACGTAAATGCATAAGTATTTCATTTTCAATACAACGTGCTGCATAAGTGGCGAGTTTCGTTCCTTTTCCGGTTGAATAGCTTTCGATCGCTTTAATTAAGCCGATCGTGCCGATTGAAATTAAATCTTCTGGATCTTCTCCGGTGTTTTCAAACTTTTTTACAATGTGCGCAACGAGACGTAAATTATGTTCGATTAGCTTATTTCGGGCGTGTTCGTCTCCTTTAGCCATCTGTTTTAAATACATCGCTTCTTCTTTTGCATCGAGCGGTTGCGGGAAGGCATTGTTTTTCACATAAGAAACTAAAAAGACAAGCTCTTTTATAAACAAAGCAAGTGCAGAAAAAATAGTGCCCATCATCGTTCACCTCACAGGTGGTCATTTTGTTGCTTATGTATGTATATGCATTAGAAAACTTGTTCGTGTTTGGACACACGATTTTTTTTGTTTTGTGAAAGAAAATGACGTATAATTGGAAACTGTAAATATACATAAGAAAGAAGGATGAATCGTGAGAAGGGCGATGATGAAACCGTTAAAACTGACACCGCCGCAACTATTAGCGTTTATGTTTCTTTTTCTCGTCGTTATTGGTGGGGTGTTGTTGAAGTTGCCGATCGCAACAAATAAACATATTAGCTGGCTTGATGCATTCTTTTTATCCACGTCCGCAGCGACAGTAACTGGACTAGCGCCAATTGATCCCGGCTCTACGTTCACGTTGTTTGGAGAAGTCGTTTTAATGGTGCTCATTCAAGTGGGTGGGCTTGGGATTATGACGTTTGCGGTGCTCGTTGTCATTGTGCTCGGAAAAAAAATCGGAATGAAGCAGCGCATGTTGATGCAGGAAGCCCTAAATCAACCATCGCTTGGCGGTGTCATCCGTTTGGCGCGCAACTTATTGTTGTTTGCTTTATTCATGGAAGTTGTCGGAGCGGCGTTGCTAGCGATCGATTGGGTTCCGAAAATGGGGTGGGCAAAAGGATTGTATTACAGTCTTTTTCACACCATCGCATCGTTTAATAATGCAGGGTTTGCATTATGGCCGGATAATTTGTCACGTTTTGTCGGTGACCCGATCGTCAACGTTACCGTTTCTTTGCTCGTGATCATCGGAGGTCTTGGTTTTACCGTTGTGTTCGACGTATTGTATCAACGGCGTTGGAGAAAACTGTCTCTCCATACGAAACTCATGTTAATCATGACGCTTGTTGTGAATGTTGTGGCGATTGTTGCCATATTTTTATTTGAACGTCATAATCCGAAAACGCTCGGTTCCCTTTCGCTTTTTGAACAGTTATGGGCTGCATATTTTCAAGGCATTACACCAAGAACGGCAGGATTTAATACAATCGACATCGGCTCATTAGAACAACCAACAGCGATGCTTATGATTTTTCTTATGTTTATTGGAGCAGGAAGCACATCGACCGGTGGAGGAATTAAACTGACAACATTTGCGGTCATCGTGTTTGCGGTGATGAGTTTTCTAAAAGGAAAAGAAGAAACAGTGATTGGGATGAGAACGATTCGCCATACGATCATTTTGCGTGCGTTAGCGATTGCATCGATGAGTATGTTGTTTATTTTTGTTGTGACGATGATGTTGACACTTACAGAAGACGCCTCGCTTCTTGCTCTTTTATTTGAAGTAGTATCTGCATTTGGAACCGTTGGACTCTCGATGAATTTGACACCGCATTTATCAACCATCGGAAAAATGCTCATTATTGGCGTCATGTTGTTTGGAAAGTTAGGTCCGTTAACGCTCGTGTATACGATTGCGAAACCGAAAAAAACAAATATTCGTTATCCGAATGGCGATATATTGACAGGATGAAAAAAGCGAGGGAGCGTCCCTCGCTTTTATCGTGCTGGCTCTTGTGGCATAATTAAAATTTCTACACGTCGGTTTTTGGCGCGTCCTTCTGGTGTGGCGTTGGAAGCGATCGGTTTAAATTCACCGTATCCTTTTGCGCTAAATAATTGTGGATTTAACTTTGTATTTTCAAGCAACAGTTTCATAAAGTTAACGGCGCGCATGACGCTTAATTCCCAGTTTGAAGCAAATTTTGCATTATTGATCGGCACGTTGTCCGTATGTCCGCTAATGACAATGTTGCGTGGCGGGTTCATAACGAGTAAATTTGATATTTTGTTTGCGACATCGCGATATTGCGGTTTAATATCAGCACTACCCGAATCAAACAGCACATCGTTTGCGATCGTAACAAGTAATCCTTCCTCTGTCATCGCTACAGATAATTCTCCACTCAATTGATTCGTTTTGACGTATTCGTTAAATTTACTTTGAATCTTTTTTAATTCCTCGTATTCTTCTTTTGAAATTTTAACGTACGGCTTTTGATTTGGCGAGTCTTTAATGACCGAGTCCATTTCCTCTCGTTCAATCGGGCTTAAATATTGCAGCGCCCCTGTACCGCCTGTGAATACACTATTAAACGCGCGCGCAATTTCCATAAACTTTTTTGAGTCAATTTGACTACTTGCGAACAGTACGATAAATAGCGCAAGCAACAATGTCAATAAGTCGGCGTACGGAATGAGCCAGCTTTCATCGACATGTTCTTCATGATGATGCTTTTTATGCTTTTTCGCCATTATTTTGAGCTCCTTGTCCTAAAAGTTTTTGGCGTTCGCTCATCGGTAAGTACGAAGCTAATTTTTGTTCAATCGCCCGCGGTGCTTGTCCTTCAATAATGGAAAGCACACCTTCAATCATCACTTGTCGCACTTTAATTTCTTCTTTTGATTTCCGTTTTAATTTGTTCGCAAACGGATGCCAAAGAACGTATCCTGTAAAAATCCCCATGAGTGTTGCCACGAACGCCGCACTAATCGCATGACCGAGACGCTCAATATCAGACATATCTTGCAAGGCAGCGATCAATCCAACGACGGCCCCAAGCACCCCGAGCGTTGGGGCATATGTGCCGGCTTGTGTAAAAATGGTCGCATTCGCTAAGTGTCGTTCTTCCATCGCTTCAATTTCTTCCGTCATGACATCACGAATAAATTCTTGTGACTGTCCGTCGATCGCTAAACTTAATCCGTTGCGCAAAAACGGATCATCAATTTCAGCCACTTTTGCTTCTAACGCTAACAATCCTTCGCGGCGAGCGATGTTTGCCCATTCAACAAACAGAGGGATGAGTTCTTCAATTTTTGGCGTTTTTGACTCTTTAAAAATAATCCCAAATAATTTCGGCACTTTCGAAATTTCTTTTGTTGGAAAGGCGATCGTAACAGCGGCCGCTGTCCCTAATAAAATGATTAAAATCGCAGCAGGGTTAATGAGCACAGCTGGGCTTACACCTTTAAACACCATTCCGACACCGACAGCGATAATGCCAAGAATGAGCCCAATTAAGGACGTACGGTCCATGATATCACCTCTAGTTGTAGTTGTAGATTGAAAAATAAATCCAAGTTTATCATATAATTTATCCGAATGTTTGAAAAGGGAAATTTGTACGAAAAAAACCCTTGAAGTGGAAAACTTCAAGGGTTAAATTTTCTTTAGCTTGAATGGACCAACCATTAAAAGAGAAAGCGTAAAAATAATAAAAATAAAGACATAAGGCGGGAAGTAATGAATCGTTAAATAGCTGAGCGTCAATAAACAACCTGCCGCTGTAATCGGCAAACCGGTGAAATATCCGTTGCTTTCAGTAATGTTAAATCGCGCTAGGCGAAAGGCTCCACAACCGATATAAAAAATCGTAAAAAATGAGCCAGGTGCACCAAATTCGTGCAATAATCCTTGATAAAGTAATAGTGCAGGTGCTACTCCAAATGATATAATATCACTCATTGAGTCCAATTGTTTCCCTAAGTCCGATTCGATGTTCATTTTCCGAGCGACTGTCCCGTCAAAACGATCGGCAAGTGCTGCTAAAAAAATAAATAATACAGAAACGTTCAGCTGGCCTTTCACCGCAAATAAAATTGCGAAACCGCCTAAGCTTAAGTTTGTTAACGTCAATACGTTTGCCGTATGCGCTTTAAGTTTTTTAATGGTATGATCAATATAATCCGATAAAAACATATAAATTCACTCCTTTATTAAAATCGTGCCGACCCACTTGCCAAAAATATCACTCGGTTACTAATATTTTATTGATAATAAGCAAACTAGTAAAGGATATTCTTTACTTTAGGAGGGAAAGTCGTTGGTGAAGTGGTTATATCGACTATTTATTGAATTGACAAATCACCCATTGACATCGAAATGTCTCGCTTCGTTCACACGTTCGAAATGGAGTCGGTTAGTCATTCCATCTTATGCGAAACTATATAAAGTTAATGAAGAAGAAATGGAAAAAAAGTTGCACGAATACGAAACGCTCCAACAACTGTTCGTTCGCACATTAAAAGAAGGTCTTCGTCCAGTTGATGCGCATCCAGATAGCGTCGTCAGCCCTGTCGATGCAGTCATTGAAGATGTCGGCATCATTACGGATCAAAAAGAAATCATCGTCAAAGGGAAAACGTACTCCATTCGTGAAATGCTCGGCGATGACCGAATAGCTGAAAAATATTTGCATGGAACGTTTATTATTTTGTATTTAAGTCCGAGTCATTATCATCGCATCCATAGCCCAATATGTGGGGAGGTTGTAAAGCAGTGGGAGCTTGGTAACAAGTCATATCCGGTAAACCGCCTTGGATTGAAATATGGCAAGGCGCCTCTTTCTAAAAATTACAGAAGAATTACGGAACTGTGTACAAATGGCATGTATACGGCTATTGTGAAAGTCGGAGCGATGTTTGTCAACAGCATTGAATTAACGCATGAGCATGACTACGTAAAAAAAGGAGAAGAAATCGGATATTTTTCGTTCGGTTCAACCGTTGTGTTATTGTTTGAAAAAGATGCGTTTACGTTAGACGAACAAATCGTTCCGCCATTTGAAGTGAAAATGGGACAACGGATCGGTTTTTTGACACAAAAGAAAAAGAGCCAATAAAGGCTCAAGCCGATGGTGATTGTTTTAGTTTATGTTCAAGACGGCGACGGAAAATTTCACGTTCAATTAGTTGAATAAACTCTTTACTTAATTGCAACTCTTTCGCTTTGTAGTATGATTCGATTAATAAGTCGTCAGGCAAACATTTCATTTTTTTCGCCTCCTGAGGTATACATCAATACATGTATACATATAATGGTAGGTTTATCTTCACTTTACCATAAATCAAAAATAAGAACAATTGTTCTAATTATCCACAAGTGGTGGTGGATAAAGTGTGGATGAATTGTTCATAACATGTAGAAAAAGTTGATAAATATGTGTGGGTAATGTGTATAAAGTTATCCACAATACACGAAAGTCGTCGGATTTTGTCGAAAAATTTTACAATTTGTTTATTTATGTAAAAAACGAAGAAGGAATGAGGAAGTATGTTAAAATATTTCTTACCGAACGAACATGCGAAAAGTATTTTTGAAATTACCCCAGAACATTTGAAACAAAAAGGAATGAAAGGGATTATTACCGATTTAGACAATACGTTAATTGAATGGGATCGTCCGCTAGCAACGCCAGATGTTGCCCGTTGGTTTGAACAAATGAAACAAAACGGCATTCAAGTGACGGTCGTATCGAATAACAATAAAAAACGGGTCGAGGCGTTTGCGAAACCGCTCGGTATCCCGTTTATTTTTGAGGCGCGCAAGCCGTTAACGCGAGCGTTTCAACAAGCGCTGCGCGACATGAATCTAAAAAAGAAAGAAGTTGTCGTCATCGGTGATCAGCTTCTTACCGATGTATTTGGCGGCAATCGCCTCGGATTACATACGATTTTAGTCGTTCCTGTTGCGCAAACAGACGGCTTTTTTACTCGTATAAATCGAAATATTGAACGAAGAATTTTAAATATGATGCGAAAAAAAGGTATGATTCATTGGGAGTGATGATGATGAGTGAACGAATGATTTGTATTGGATGTGGAGTAACGATTCAAACCGAAGATGAAACGAAAATTGGATATGCGCCTCCTTCAGCGCTTGAACGCGATCCAATGATTTGCCAGCGCTGTTTTCGGTTAAAACATTACAACGAAGTGCAAGATGTATCTTTAACGGATGATGACTTTTTAAACATTTTGCACGGCATCGGACAGGCAGATGGGCTCGTAGTAAAAATTGTTGACATTTTTGACTTCAATGGCAGTTGGTTGCCGGGCTTACATCGATTTGTCGGAAAAAAAGATGTGCTACTTGTCGGCAATAAAGTTGATTTGTTGCCAAAGTCTGTGAAACATGAGAAAGTCACGCGTTGGATGAAACAAACAGCGCGTGAGCTCGGATTGCAGCCACGCGATGTCTTTTTAGTCAGCGCCAATAGAGGTGATGGGATGAAAGAAGTGATGGCAGCGATTGATGAGTATCGCAATGGAAAAGATGTATATGTTGTCGGCTGTACAAACGTCGGAAAATCAACATTTATTAATCGTATCATTAAAGAAGCGACAGGAAAAGGAAACGTCATTACGACGTCATATTTCCCGGGAACGACATTAGATATGATTGAAATTCCGCTCGATGACGGATCAGCGCTTTATGATACGCCAGGCATTATAAATCATCATCAAATGGCGCATTTCGTCGATAAAAAAGATTTAAAAGTCATTACACCGAAAAAAGAAATAAAGCCGAAAGTATATCAATTGAACGAACAACAAACGTTATTTTTCGGCGGACTTGCCCGGTTAGATTATGTGAGCGGGGGAAGACGTCCATTTGTATGTTATATGTCAAATGAACTATTTATTCATCGAACGAAACGTGAACATGCAGATGAATTGTATGAGAGACATCTCGGTGAATTGTTGCAGCCGCCGCGCAAAAGCTATTGCGATCAATTGCCACCACTTGTCGCCCATCATTTTACGTTAAAAGAACCAAAAACAGATATCGTTTTTTCAGGGCTCGGTTGGGTGACATGTCACGAACCGGGGGCACAAGTCATTGCGTATGCGCCAAAAGGTGTTGGTGTGATGTTGCGTAAATCGCTCATTTAACATAAAAGGGGGAGAGGGATTTGAAACTATTTGGGCTTATTGGCTGTCCTGTTCATCATTCGTTATCGCCACTTATGCATAACGATGTGTTTCAATCGTTACATATCGATGCGCATTATCATGCGTTTCATGTCGAGCCACATATGTTAAAAGAGGCGGTAGAAGGTTTAAAGGCGTTACAATGTGCCGGGTTTAATGTGACGATCCCACATAAGACAGCAGTGATGGAATATATGGATGAGCTTGATGAAACGGCTACACAAATAGGGGCAGTGAATACAGTTGTTAATGAAAATGGGAAATGGGTTGGCTATAATACAGATGGTGAAGGATTTGTCCGAGCGTTATGCGAGCAAATGAACATGGAATTATCCGGCGCAAGCATACTCATTGTCGGTGCAGGTGGAGCCGCGCGTGGCATTTATTTTACTCTTTTAAAACATCAAGTGTCCGCTCTTGATATATGTAATCGCACACTAGGAAGGGCGGAAGCGTTTGTTAAAAAAGAAAAGTCAGCTGTGTATTCGCTTGAACAAGCGGAAGAGCGTTTAGGAGAGTATGACATCGTCATTAACACGACGTCTGTTGGTATGTATCCGCATGTCGATGCGATGCCAATTTCTCTTCGAAATTTAAAAAAAGGTACAATCGTCAGCGACATCATTTATAATCCACTGATGACGAAATGGTTGCAAGAAGCGAAAGAAAAAGGGGCGTGCGTGCAAAACGGCGTTGGCATGTTTGTCTACCAAGGGGCGCTAGCGTTTGAAAAATGGACAGGCATCTTCCCCGATACGAAACGAATGGAACAACTCGTTATTCAAAAGTTAGGAGGAAAAACATGTTAACAGGAAAACAAAAACGGTTTTTACGTTCTTTAGCTCATCATTTAACACCGATTTTCCAAGTAGGAAAAGGTGGCGTCAATGAAAACATGATTAAACAAATTGCGGATGCGCTCGAAGCGAGAGAGCTTATTAAAGTAAGTGTATTAAAAAATTGCGATGAAGAAAAAGAAGTTGTTGCAGAACAATTAGCGCAAGGTGCAGGGGCGGAAGTCGTCCAACTGATCGGACATACGATCGTGTTATATAAAGAATCACGTGAACACAAACAAATTGTGTTACCAAAATAGGAGCGACGCGGTGAAAAAAGTAGGCATTTTAGGTGGGACGTTTGATCCGCCTCATTACGGGCATTTATTAATTGCGGACGATGTACGAACGGAGTTACAGCTCGATGAAATATGGTTTATGCCAAATTATATTCCGCCCCATAAACATAAAAAAGTGACGGATCATGTGCATCGCGTTCATATGTTGCGTGCGGCAATTGCGAATCAACCGCACTTTCGCGTTGAAACGATTGAACTTGAACGAAAAGAGCGATCATATACGTACGATACGATCATTTTGTTAAAGAAAAAACATCCTCATACGATATTTTATTTTATTATTGGTGGGGATATGGTCGAATATTTGCCACATTGGTATCGTATTGATGAGCTCGTTCAGCTTGTGCAATTTGTTGGAGTGAAACGACCGGGCTACTCCCTTCGTACATCGTATCCAATAATAGAAGTCGATGTGCCGGTATTTGCGGTTTCTTCTTCGCTCATTCGTGAACGTATTCAAAGTGGGAAAAGTGTCACGTATTTGTTGCCAGAAACGGTCCAATTATATATAAAGGAGAATCGTTTGTATGAAACGTGAAGAAGCGTTAGCGATCGTGCGCAAGCAATTAAAAGAACAACGTTACATTCATACAGTAGGTGTGATGGAAACAGCGATTGAACTTGCGAAAATATATGGTGCTGATATTCAAAAGGCGGAATTAGCCGCGATTTTTCATGACTACGCTAAATTCCGTACAAAAGAGGAAATGAAGCGCATCATTATCGAGCAACAAATGCCACAAGATTTGTTAGCGTACAGCCCAGAGTTATGGCATGCGCCGGTCGGGGCATATTTAGTTCAAACGGAAGTCGGCATTCAAGATGAAGACATTTTACAGGCGATTCGTTATCATACATCAGGAAGACCGAATATGACATTGCTTGAAAAAATTGTATATATCGCCGATTATATTGAGCCAAATCGTTCGTTTCCAGGTGTTGACGAAGTGCGAGCGTTAGCGCGAGAACATTTGGATGTTGCGCTTTTTCGTGCGTTGCAAAATACAATTCAATTTTTAATGGACAAACGTGAACCGATTTATCCAGATACGTTTCATACGTATAATGATATAGCACAAAAATTGAAGGGGGTTTCATCATGACGGAACGAGATATTTTACGCATTGCTGTACAAGCAGCTGATGAAAAAAAAGCAGAGAACATCGTGGCGTTAAATATGAAAGGTATTTCGCTTGTCGCTGATTACTTTATGATTTGCCATGGCAATTCAGATAAACAAGTACAAGCTATTGCGCGCGAAATTAAAGAAAAGGCGGAAGAACATGACGTTCTAGTCAAACGTGTGGAAGGTTTTGATGAAGCACGTTGGATTTTAGTCGATTTAGGCGATGTTGTCGTCCACGTATTCCATAAAGAAGATCGTGAATATTACAATCTTGAACGATTATGGGGCGATGCGCCACTTGAACAAATTGAGAGTGATCTCGGAGCATGACGTACGAACGATTTGCAAGTTGGTATGATCAATTAATGAGCGATGCCCCGTATGATGCGTGGTGTGCACTCGTTGAACGAACCGTTGCTTCCTATCACGTTGGAAAACGGTTGCTTGATCTCGGATGTGGTACGGGAGAGCTTGCGATTCGGTTAGCAGAAAAAGGGTTTGAAGTGACCGGTGTCGACTTATCAGAGCAAATGCTGGCTATTGCACAAATGAAAGCAGAAGAGCGCGGGGTCGCTCTCTCGTTTTTTCAGCAAGATATGCGCGAATTTGGCCCGTTCGAGCCGTTTGATACGATCGTTATTTTTTGTGATTCACTCAATTATTTATTACAGGAAGAAGACGTGATTGCCACGTTTTCGCGCGCATATGATCAATTGCGTCCGGGTGGCTTGTTTTTATTTGATGTGCATTCTTTATTTAAAATGGAAAACGTTTTTTTACATCATAGAACGTTTGCGAGCAACGATGAACAAGTGAGCTATATATGGAATTGTTACGAAGGACCGTGGCCGCATAGCGTCGAACATGAGCTCACGTTTTTTGTTCAATTAGAAGAAGGCGTGTATGAGCGAGTTGATGAAATGCACGTACAGCGAACATATGATGTGGATCGATATGTGATATGGTTAAAACAAGCTGGTTTTCGTCTATTACATGTATGGGCGGATTTTACAGAACAGCAACCGACAAAAGAAAGCGAGCGCATTTTCTTCATCGCGCAAAAATAAAATCCCAAAAGTGCCTTACTTTTGGGATTTTTCTTTAACAAATAAGCAGGATTTTTTTTGTTAATCGCGAATATTGTCGATTTGTTGGCGCACCTTTTCCGTTTCTTCATAAAACTTTTCGTGCGTTTTTTGAAAAACATGGACAAACAAGTCCCCAACTTCTTTTTCCAACACTTCAATGCCCGCTCCTGTAATACCGCCTTTCACGCATACTTTTTCTTGCAATGTTGGTAGTGTATATAATTGTTGTTCAAGCAATGCCCCTAGCCCAATGATCATGTCTGTCGCTAACGTTGTTGCTTGCTCTTTCGTAATGGATGTTTGTTGGACGGCTGCATCGATAAACTTTTGAATTAAGTAGCTAAAAAAAGCAGGCCCGCAGCTTGTTAAATCAGAAGCGATGCGCGTAATAGGCTCGTCTATGTATATGGGACGAGAAATGGAACGGAATAGCTGCTCAATCGTTGTCCGATTTGCCTCTGTGCAACGTTCACTTACAGTAATTAACGTACTTCCAGCGAGCGCTCGATTTGTAATGCTCGGAATGACGCGGACGACATGACATGGTACGAGTGATTCAAGTTGCTGCACGGAAATTGGGCTCGTAATCGATACGATACAGTGATGATCAGTCAAATGTGGACGTAGTTGCTTTAAAACGGCAGGCATATGCAACGGCTTTGTACAAATGAAAAGGATGGTCGCGTGTTTAGCTACTTCTTCATTTGTCGCCATGACATGGATGTCTGGGTAACGCTTTTGTATATTGTACGCTTTTTCAAGCGTTCGGTTCGTAATGAACAGTTGTTCTGGTTTTACCGCATTTCCGTTAATAAACGATTCAATTAAAATCGTTCCCATGTTTCCTGTTCCAATAAACCCTATATTCAACGGTATTCCCCCCTTATCCGTCACCACTATACGTCATATGTATGCGTGAATAATGCTTTTTATGAAAGGATGAAAGCATGAAGTGGATAAAAACATATGA
The DNA here is from genome assembly GCF_001418025.1 of Anoxybacillus suryakundensis. Taxonomy (NCBI): domain Bacteria; kingdom Bacillati; phylum Bacillota; class Bacilli; order Caryophanales; family Anoxybacillaceae; genus Anoxybacillus; species Anoxybacillus suryakundensis. Next base: position 149,789 of record NZ_LIOK01000006.1, on the reverse strand, counting down.
ACGTTGGATATATGTAGGCTCGATTGTCATTGGAGCGATCATCTGGATCGTTCAACAACAAGAGGAAACGCCGATACAACCGCTTCCTTTCGAACAGATAGAACAACAAGAACAGCAAGAAAAGCAAGTAGAGGAGCAATCATCCATTGTTGTCGATGTGAAAGGAGCCATCAAACGAGCGGGAGTATATGAAGTGGCGCCGACAAGTCGTATTCATGACGTTATTCAACTGGCAGGAGGATTAACAGACGAAGCAGATGAGACGAAAGTGAACTTTGCAATGAAAGTGCATGATGAAATGGTCATTTACGTGCCGAAAAAAGGTGAGGATATCCTCGTGGAAACAGCTAGTCAAACGAGCAGTTCAAGTGGAAAAATCAATATTAACACAGCAACGATTGAACAACTACAAACATTACAAGGAATTGGTCCTGCGAAAGCATCTGCGATTATAGCATATCGCGAGGAACACGGACCGTTTCAAAACGTCGAAGATTTGTTGAATGTTAGTGGAATCGGTCCGAAATCGCTTGAAAAAATAAAAGAACAAATTGTCGTTCGTTAAAATTGACGATAAACTAAAGGCATAATGGACAAGGGGGAGAAATAGATGGAGCGAATTACATGGGATCAATATTTTATGGCTCAAAGCCATTTATTAGCGTTGCGTAGCACGTGTACGAGGCTAGCTGTCGGGGCAACAATTGTGCGCGATAAGCGTATTATTGCTGGGGGATATAACGGTTCGATCGCAGGGGGGGCGCATTGTATCGATGAAGGATGTTATGTGATCGACAATCATTGTGTGCGCACTATTCATGCAGAAATGAATGCTATTTTGCAATGTGCAAAGTTCGGTGTGCCAACAGAAGGGGCAGAAATATACGTCACCCACTTTCCTTGTTTACAATGTTGCAAAGCGATTATTCAAAGCGGGATAAAAGCTGTGTATTATGCGAACGACTATAAAAACCACCCGTTTGCTTTGCAATTGTTCGAACAAGCGGGGGTAACGGTAAAACACGTTCCGTTTGATGTTAACTCGATTCCAACATTTTTACACGCAAAGGGGAGATGACGTATCGTTTACGTGGCGATGGCGGCCGTTTTGGCCGTCCTGTCTATGCTAACGAAATCGCCTGTTTGTTTTGTATTGTCATTTATGTACAGTTTCTTTTTACTTTGGAGGAAGCGGGAGTTGTTTTTCGCTTGTATATGTTGTTATTTGCTTTTCTCGTTATGGAGCAAATGGGTGGATGCACATAATGTGACAGCGCTTTCAGGAAACGAAACGGCATTTTCTGTGCGATTTATTGCTCCAATGGATATTGATGGGGATCAAGTAAAAACGATTGTACAATGGCAGCATGAGCGGTTACAGCTCATCCATCGCCTTCGTACTGAAGAAGAAAAGAAACGATGGGATGAGCTTCAAATCGGTACGGCATGCGTGATGAAAGGGGTGTTAGAACGTCCATCTTTACCAACAAACCCGTATGCCTTTAATTATCGTCGTTATTTATTTTACCAACGTATTCATTGGATCGTTCGTCCGATTTCACTCGAACGTTGCATGCGTACAAATATAACATGGATGGAACGATTACAAATGATTCGACAACAAGGCATTCGCTACATTCAACATCATTTTCCAAGTGACGTAAGTGCGTTTATGCAAGCGTTGATTTACGGTGAACGAAGCGAGATAGAGCCAACGGTATTGGCGAGTTATCAAAAGTTAGGGCTTATTCATTTACTTGCGATTTCAGGCTTGCATATGACGTTGCTTGTCGGTGGTTGTTTTTATTTGTTTATTCGCTTCGGCATCCCGAGGGAACGAGCGACGATGATATTGCTTGGATGCATTCCGCTATATGCTGTTTTAGCTGGTGCTGCTCCGTCGGTGATGCGCGCGGCCATCATGACAAGTTGTTTTCTTCTTTTTTCATCTCGTCTCCGTACACTTGATACGTTAAGTATCGCTTGCCTCGTTTTATTAGTAAAAGACCCGTATACAGTATTTCATCTCGGTTTTCAATTATCTTTTCTCGTTTGTTTTGCATTAATCATATGCTCTACATTCATTCAAAACGAACCATCTGTTGTACGTCAATTGTTCATGACATCCTTTATTGCACAAATAAGCACATTACCGCTTTTGCTTTATCATTTTTACGAAGTGTCTTTTTTATCTATTCCGTTAAACATCATTTTTGTTCCACTTTACTCGTTTATTATTTTGCCGCTTTCCTTTTTAGCGTTGCTCATCCACTTGTTTATGCCATTTGCTAGTCCCCTCATCATATATGTACTAGCGATTGTCATTGAACGTGCGAACGCCCTTGTTCTTGCATTAGCCGATACATTCGTGCTTACGCTCGGTCGTCCGCCACTATTGTTGCTTGTTGCTTATATCATCTCGATTTTCCTTTTTTTTCTTTCTTTCGAATACGGAAAGTGCGCGGTTATTTTTCGTTTTTCATTTATTTTTGTTATGATCGCACATTTTATTTGGCCATTTTTTCGCCCGACTGGTGAAGTCGTGATGTTAGACGTTGGACAAGGAGATAGTATATATATTGAGCTGCCATATCGAGAAGCGGTTTATATAATTGATACGGGTGGAACGATGTCGTTTAGCGATGAACATTGGAAAAAACGGAAACGATCGTTTCGTGTTGGAGAAGATGTGATCGTTCCATTTTTAAAGGCAAAAGGAGTTCGCACGCTTGATGCGCTCATTGCAACACATGGTGACTTCGATCATATAGGGGATGCAAACGATATATTCGATGCCGTTCGTGTGCGAAAACTAATCGTTAGTATGCAACGAAATGATTTCATCCAATCGGTGATGAAGCAAGCGATAAATAAAGGAACACATGTAGAAATGGTGAAAAGTGGTGATCGTTGGACAGTCGGAGAAGCTCGATTTTATATTCTTTCTCCGTTTGGAAACGAAACGACAACAAATGATGGTTCTGTTGTATTGTATGTGTTTATGGGAGGGGCATATTGGCTATTTACCGGCGATTTGGAAGAGGAAGGGGAGCGGCGAATAACAAGCACATATCGGTCATTGCCTGTTCACATCTTAAAAGTAGGGCATCATGGGAGTAAAACGTCAACATCTGAACCGTTTTTACGACATATACGTCCGAAATGGGCGCTTATTTCAGTAGGACGACGCAACCGATATGGTCATCCGCATCGTGAGGTCATCGAACGTTTACGTCGCTATGACGTGCGCATATTTCGAACGGATGAACAAGGAGCGATCGTGATTCGTTTTCATAAGCGGATAAGCACCATTCAGACGTTTTCACCATAACATACAAGAAAAAAGAGACTGCAACAAGCAATCTCTTTCGGGCGTTCATTATGCACCGAAAAATTTTACAAGTGTGGCGATAATGAACATAGTGGCGAAAAAGCCGAATGATACGATGAAGCCAACTGCCGAGTCAACGGCATCGTTGCGCGTACATTGAACGTTTTTTTCAAATTCGTTCATGACCATCCCTCCTATTTTCTCACCATTAGTATAAGGGAAAAATGAAAGAAAATCTACATCGTTGACAACAGTTGTCACAAATAGTTCGCGCCAGATCGGAAAAGATAATGATACCCGTTGGACAAATGAGTTCCTAGGGCTTGTTTTCCAACGTTTAAATAAATGGGAGTTGGCAATTTTCGTTTGCTAACTCCCTTGTAAAATGCTCCGAAACGTTGTATGTTCTTTAAAGAAAGTCGATGAAGAATGGGGAAGAGAACATGGAACAACTATATGTCATATATGGTACGGAGCATTTTTTAATCAAACAAGCGCATGAGCAAATCATTCGACGAGCATTATCGGATGAAGAGCGTGAATGGAACGTTAGTACATATGATTGCGAAGAAACGCCGATTGAAGTAGCGCTTGAAGACGCAGAAACGCTTCCGTTTCTTGGTGAACGAAAAGTTGTGATCGTCAAGCAACCGTATTTTTTAACGGCGGAAAAAGGAAAAGAAAAAGTAGAGCACGACGTGAAACGGTTAGAAGCTTACATTGAGCAACCAGCACCGTTTTCAAGCATCATTTTTGTCGGTTCATATGAAAAACTCGACGAACGAAAAAAAGTGACGAAAGCGTTATTAAAAAAAGCGCATGTCATTGTTGCGAAACCGTTAAATGAAAAAGAATTAAAACAATGGGTGAAAGGGCAATGTCAAATTGATGATGATGCAATTGATGTATTGCTTACATTAGCGGGTACTGACTTAGCGACATTATCGAATGAAATCGAAAAGCTTATGCTTTTTGCTGAGCGTCGTTCCATTACAGCTGACGATGTTCGACTGCTTGTATCACGTACACTTGAACAAAACGTATTTACCCTTGTAGAGCAAATCGCTAAGCGCAACATTTCAGCTGCATTACAAACATTGCAAGATTTATTGCGCCAAAATGAAGAGCCGATTAAGCTTGTCGCATTGTTGGCTAGTCAATTTCGGCTTATATATGAAGTGAAAGAATTGATGAAAACAGGGTACGGACAACAACAAATCGCCTCGATGTTAGGTGTTCATCCGTTTCGTGTAAAAATGGCAGCAAGTTATGCAAGCGGGTTTTCAGAACAGCAGTTGATGCACATTTTATATGATTTAGCTGAAACGGATTATGCACTAAAAAGCAGCACGATGGACAAACAGTTGTCGTTGCAGTTGTTTTTCTTAAAGTTACAGCGGTAGAGAAGAAACTACCGCTTTTGTTGCAATGCATCGACATCAATGGTATAGTAGCATTTTCCTCAATGAAATATATGTGGCCTCCCAATAATGAAAAAACAGCTTGCCTCGTATGACAAGCTGTTTTTTCATTATGCTGTAATGCTGTTTAATTTTTTCGCTAAACGTGATTTATAGCGATTTGCAGCATTTTTGTGGATTAAGCCTTTGCTAGCTGCTTTGTCGATTTTTTTCGTTGCAAATGCGAAAGCTTCTTTCGCTTTTTCCACGTCTTTTAATTCAACAAGCGCTTCGAATTTTTTAATTGCAGTGCGCATTGCTGATTTCATAGCTGCGTTATGAGCGCGACGCTTTTCGCTTGTTTTTGCACGTTTAATTGCTGATTTAATGTTTGCCATTTTTTTCACCTCCGTTAACCGATCGCCAATATATACGTTCAATACGCGACAGTTCGATGAACAATAAGAACAAGTGATATTCTACCAAACTGCTCTTAATTATGCAATAGGGCAAAGCCGGAAAAGTATGATTGTATGAAAAAGGAGGAAAATGGATAAAACAAATGATAAAAAGTAATGAAAGTGATAAGTGATGGAGGGGATCGTATGATCGATTTACGACCGTATAGTGTACGAACGGATTTAGCGATTGAAGCGCATGAAATAGCGATTGAAGAACGATTGCAAAGCAAGCAGGAAACTTCGCTTGAAGGGGTATTGATTCGCGATTGGGAAGAAGATGGTGTTCATTTTTCATTTGTAGAAGTGATGGAAGAAGGCGCAAAAACGTTAGGAAAAAAAGAAGGAAAGTATTTAACAATTGAAGCGCAAGGCATTCGAACGCAAGACACTGACTTACAACAAAAAGTAGAAAAACTATTTGCGAAACATTTTCATGCTTTTTTACAGCAGCTTGATATTCCTCAAGAAGCCAGTTGTCTTGTCGTTGGGTTAGGGAATGCGGAAGTCACCCCTGATGCGCTCGGACCACTAGCTGTGTCTAACTTATTGGTGACACGTCATTTATTTCAGTTACAACCTGAAAGTGTTCAAGACGGATTTCGCTCGGTGAGCGCCCTCGCCCCAGGGGTGATGGGAATGACCGGAATCGAAACGAGCGATGTTATTGCAGGTATCGTAGAAAAAATTAAACCGGATTTTATCATTGCTATTGATGCATTAGCTGCCCGTTCAATCGAACGAGTAAACGCCACGATTCAAATTTCAGATACAGGTATTCACCCGGGATCAGGAGTAGGAAATAAACGAAAAGAGCTAAGTAAACAAACGTTAGGTATTCCTGTTATTGCTATCGGTGTACCAACTGTTGTTGATGCCGTATCGATTGCAAGCGATACGATTGATTTGTTATTAAAACATCTCGGTCGCGAGATGAAAGAAGGCAATCGTGCAGCGCGCGCGTTGGCCCCAGCTAATCTTGTATTCGGGAAGAAAAAAAAGTTAACGGAAGGAGATTTGCCAAATGAGTCCGATCGTTCTGCTTTTTTAGGCATGGTCGGTATGCTAGATGAAGAAGAAAAGCGGCAATTAATTTATGAAGTGCTTGCTCCGATCGGTCATAATTTAATGGTTACACCAAAAGAAGTGGATGTCTTTATCGAAGAAATGGCGAACATATTGGCGAGCGGGTTGAACGCTGCTTTGCATCATCGGATTGATCAAGAAAACGTTGGGGCATATACGCATTAGTTTTTCGTTCTATCTTTCAAAGCGTTGTCATATTGATAGAGTAGACAAGCTTTGAAAGGGTGAAGTGATGAAAATGATGGTGACCGTTCACGGGGCAAGTATAAAAAAGTGGCTTGTATTTATTTTGTTTACATTTATGGGGACGTTGACAGTTGTCGCCACGATGACAGCGACATCGACATATCGCCTTTCTTCTTCTTCCGTTCATGAAGTGACAAATCGGTTTTCAACGGAATCGCTTGTACACTTGCTCTCTTTTGAAAATGTGTACTTTCGTCAAACGTTGCCGAAAGATAAACAACAATGGCCGTATTCTCAATATTTTTTTCAAATGACGACAAGTGTCAACTTGAATGATCCTCGCAGCTTGCTTGGACGGGAACTTCCAGGTTTTTCGTTGTATGATAGTGAAATTATTTTAGCTGGAGAAGGAACGGACTTTACAAACATCCCATACGAATCGCCCCCTCCTTTAGAAGTGCTGCTTGCTGAGCGCGAAGCTGCCCAAGAACAGCTTCAAGAGGAAGAAACGCCACCTGCTCCTGCGCCGTCACAAACGACAGGAGGAAAAAAAATAGTCTACATTTATCATACACATACACAAGAATCGTATTTGCCAGCGTTAAAAGGAGTTACGAATCCAAACTTTGCCCATCATCCGACTGTGAATGTGACGAAAGTTGGCAAAAAATTAGGAGAAGAGTTAGAAAAGCGTGGCATTGGTGCGGTTGTAGACACAACCGACTTTATAAGCAAATTATTAAAAAGCAATATGGAATATTATCAAGCGTATGATATGTCGCGTAAAACGGTCGTTGAAGCGATGGCGAACAATCGTGACGTGCAATATTTAATTGATATTCACCGTGATTCTCGTCGCCGTAATGATACGACAGTGACGATTAATGGAGTTGATTATGCACGAGTGTCGTTCATTATCGGTGGGGAAAATGCGAAATATGAGAAAAATTTACAGCTCGTAACGAAATTGCATGAGTTACTTGAAAAAAAATATCCAGGGTTAAGCCGTGGAACGTTCGAGAAAAAAGGGGTCGGCACAAATGGAAAGTTTAATCAAGATTTATCAGAAAACGCCATTTTAATTGAATTTGGTGGTGTGGATAACACGTTTCAAGAATTGTATCGAACGGTGTCAGCTGTTGCTGACGTGTTTAGTGAATATTATTGGCAAGCGGAAAAAGTGAATGCGACACAACCAGCAGAAAAAAAGTAGGTGAGTAAGATGGTGAAATTTACAATTCAAAGTTTACTCATCGCCGTCATTTTTTTAGTCGGGGTATTGCTCGGCATGCAACAAGCAAACGAAGGAATGCGAAAGATGAAAGGGTATAACGATCCGTCGCTTGAGCGGGTTGTACACGTATCAAAAGATGAAACGATCGTCCTTGGACAATCCATCGAAGAGAAAAAAGAAAAACTGCAACAAATTGAGGCGTTTAACATGTTTTCAAAGGCAGGTCAAAAGCTAGCCACGCTCGTTCATTCGCTCGTTGAACATATGCTCTCATTTATGCAAAAGGCAGGATAGTGATCTGCCTTTCTTTTTATTTTGCGTTGAATATTGCAAACGTTGTTGTTATAATCAAAGCTAGCGTATTTCGGAAATTATAGGAGTGGAATATAGATGAATCGTGAAGAAAGATTAAAAAGAAGGGATCGCATTCGTAACTTTTCGATTATTGCTCACATCGACCACGGCAAGTCTACGCTTGCAGACCGCATTCTTGAAAAGACGGGTGCGTTATCTGAGCGCGAAATGAAAGATCAAGCGCTTGATTCAATGGAGTTAGAACGAGAGCGTGGCATTACGATTAAGCTAAACGCTGTTCAGCTTCATTACAAAGCAAAAGATGGAGAAGATTACATTTTACATTTGATTGATACGCCTGGCCACGTCGATTTTACGTACGAAGTTTCGCGTAGTTTAGCGGCGTGTGAAGGTGCGATTTTAGTCGTTGATGCGGCGCAAGGTATTGAGGCACAGACGCTTGCGAACGTATATTTAGCGATTGATAACAATTTAGAAATTTTGCCTGTGATTAATAAAATTGATTTACCAAGTGCCGACCCTGAACGAGTTCGACAAGAAATTGAAGATGTCATCGGTCTTGACGCATCCGAAGCGGTGTTGGCATCAGCAAAAGTTGGCATTGGGATCGACGAAATTTTAGAACAAATTGTTCAAAAAATCCCTGCTCCATCCGGAGATCCAGATGCACCGCTTAAAGCGCTCATTTTTGATTCGTTGTATGATCCGTATCGTGGGGTTGTCGCATATATTCGCGTTGTCGAAGGAACGGTAAAAGCAGGTCAAAAAATTAAAATGATGGCGACAGGAAAAGAATTTGAAGTTGTTGAGGTCGGCGTATTTACACCGAAAGCGAAAGTTGTGGATGAATTAACGGTCGGTGATGTTGGTTATTTAACGGCTTCGATTAAAAACGTCAGCGATACGCGTGTCGGGGATACGATTACGCATGCGGACAATCCAGCGAGCGAACCGCTTCCAGGGTATCGCCGATTAAATCCGATGGTGTTTTGCGGATTATATCCGATCGATACAGCGCGCTACAACGATTTACGTGAGGCGTTAGAAAAATTACAATTAAACGATGCAGCGTTGCAGTTTGAGCCGGAAACGTCACAAGCGCTCGGTTTCGGCTTCCGCTGTGGCTTTTTAGGACTTTTGCATATGGAAATTATTCAAGAACGATTAGAGCGCGAATTTAACATTGACATTATTGCAACAGCACCAAGCGTTGTATATAAAGTATATTTAACAGACGGAACAGAGTTAGCTGTCGATAATCCGTCAAACATGCCAGATCCACAAAAAATTGAACGTGTGGAAGAGCCGTACGTGCGTGCGACAATTATGGTGCCAAACGATTACGTCGGCCCTGTCATGGAATTATGTCAAAAGAAACGTGGCATTTTCGGAGATATGCAATATTTAGATGAGCGGCGCGTCACATTGACGTATGAATTGCCACTTGCTGAAATTGTGTACGATTTCTTTGACATTTTAAAATCGAGCACGAAAGGATACGCATCGTTTGACTATGAGTTGATCGGCTATAAGCCGTCTAAGCTCGTCAAAATGGACATTTTATTAAACGGTGAAAAAGTTGATGCTTTATCGTTTATTGTCCACCGCGATTCAGCATACGACCGTGGAAAAGTGATCGTTGAAAAATTAAAAGATTTAATTCCGCGTCAACAGTTTGAAGTGCCTGTCCAAGCAGCCGTTGGTAATAAAATTATTGCCCGTTCAACGATTAAAGCATTGCGCAAAAACGTATTAGCGAAATGTTACGGTGGTGACATTTCTCGTAAGCGCAAGTTGCTTGAAAAGCAAAAAGAAGGGAAAAAGCGCATGAAGCAAGTCGGCTCTGTTGAAGTGCCACAAGAAGCGTTTATGGCTGTATTAAAAATGGATGATCAAAAATAAACCGCAGAACGATTCTGCGGTTTTTTATATAGAAAAGGGTGAAACGAGTGATTCAAGCAGCATATATTCATATCCCGTTTTGTACGCACATTTGTCATTATTGTGATTTCAATAAAGTATTTTTACATCAACAACCGGTTGATGCTTATATTGATGCGTTAATCATCGAAATGGAGCGGACGTTTGAACGCTTTCCAACGCCACGATTACAAACGGTATTTATCGGTGGAGGAACGCCGACGTCGCTTACCGCCAAACAACTCGAGCGATTATTGCGCGCGATTCATCGTATAGTTCCACTTGCTTCCAATGTCGAGTTTACCGTTGAAGCGAACCCAGATGGAGTAAGTGACGAACAGTTGCATGTGCTCAAGCAATGGGGCGTGAATCGCCTTAGCTTTGGGGTGCAGACGTTTGACGATGAGCTGTTAACACGCATTGGACGTACGCATACGAAAGAAACAGCGATCGAAACAATCGAACGGGCGCACGAGCTCGGTTTTTATAATATAAATATCGATTTAATGTACGGATTGCCAACACAAACGATCGCTCAACTAAAAGAAACGTTGCACATGATGTTTTCATTGCCGATTCAGCACGTTTCTGCTTACTCGTTAATTATTGAACCGAAAACGGTATTTTACAACTTAATGAGAAAAAGTACGTTGTCGTTACCAAGTCAAGAAGAAGAAGCATATATGTACGAAATCATTATGGAACAAATGGAACAACATGGGTATAAACAGTACGAACTAAGCAATTATGCACGAAACGGGTTTTATAGCCGTCATAATATGACATATTGGAATAATGAGTATTACTACGGATTTGGTGCAGGAGCGCACAGTTATATGAACGGCGTAAGGTATGTAAACGCGGGACCGATAAAAAAATATATCCAACTCATTCAACAAGGCCAACTCCCTTATGTAGATACACATGTCGTGTCAAAAGAGGAGGAAATGGAAGAGTATATGTTTCTCGGTTTGCGAAAAATCGAGGGAATAAATAAAGATGAATTTTTTCAACGTTATGGAAAAACGGTACATGCCGTCTTTAATGAAGCGATTGCGTTGCAAAAACAAGACGGATTACTCGAAGAAACAGATGAAGCTATTTTTCTTACACATCGCGGCAAATTGCTAGGAAATGAAGTATTTCAATCGTTTCTTGGCGTTTCATCTTGACATAAAAAGTGCAATTTGATACCTTAATAGTAGATTTAGCACTCGCTTTATTAGAGTGCTAACAGAGGTGATAAGCGTTGCTAACAGATCGCCAATTGTTAATTTTAAAAATTATTGTCGATGATTTTATTCGTTCAGGGCAACCGGTTGGTTCGCGGACGTTGTCGAAAAAGGAACAAATTACGTTCAGTTCGGCGACCATTCGTAACGAGATGGCGGATTTAGAAGAATTTGGTTTTATTGAAAAAACACATATTTCCTCTGGTCGCGTTCCGTCTCAAAAAGGATATCGGTATTACGTTGATCATTTGTTGCCACCTTTTCGATTAACACAAAAAGATATCCAAACGATTCGATCGATTTTTAATGAACAAATATACGAATTAGAGAAGCTCATTCAAAAATCGGCGCAAATTTTATCCGATTTAACAAACTATACAACGGTTGTGCTAGGTCCCTCAGTGAAAGAGCATAAATTAAAAACGATTCAAATCATCCCGCTGAATGCAGAAACAGCTGTTGCGATCATTGTGACGGATACAGGATATGTGGAAAAACATGTCGTTACACTTCCACCGTCTATTCCGACATCTGATGTTGAAAAAATGGTAAACATTTTAAACGATCGGTTGACGGGCGTGCCTTTAGAAGATTTGACAGATAAAATTCAAACGGAAGTTGCGCATGTTTTGCGTGAACATATCCAAAGCTACGACCACATGTTGCGGATGATTTCTACTCCGTTAGATTTAAACGCGCCTGCGCAAATGTTTTTAAGCGGAAAAATGAACATGCTTCGTCAACCGGAATTTAACGACATCGATAAACTTCGTGCTTTATTTAATGTCATTGAACAAGAAAAAGAGTTTTATCGTTTGTTAAGAAAACATAAGCAACAAGGCGTCCAAGTGAAAATTGGCACTGAAAACGACGTGGAAGGAATGGAAAACTGCAGTTTAATTACAGCGACATATTCTGTCGGTGGAGAGAAACTAGGCACAATTGCCGTCCTTGGTCCAACTCGTATGGAATATTCGCGCGTCATTTCGTTGTTGAATCTTGTTGCGACTGACTTATCAAACGTATTAACGATGTGGTATCAAAAAGATTAGTCGTGTCAATATTATGGATGGGGAATTTCCCCATCCGCTTTTCAAGTGTGTGAGGGAGGTGAGAAGATGGAGAAAGAACAGCGTACATATGATGAAACGGCTGAACAACACGAAGACATACAAACTGAGCAACAACAAGATGAGCAAATGCAAAGTGAAGAAACAAAAGAAGAAAAAGATGAGTTAGCACTTGCTTATGAAAAAATTGCGCAACTCGAAGCAAAGTTAGCAGAAACAGAAAATCGTTTCCTTCGTTTACATGCTGATTTTGATAATTATCGTCGCCGTGTGCGTTTAGATATGGAAGCTGCCGAAAAATATCGTGCGCAAAGCTTAGTTGCTGACTTGTTGCCGATTTTAGATAACTTTGAACGCGCATTACAAGTGCAAGTAGAAGATGAAAAAGCAAAATCGCTCTTACAAGGAATGGAAATGGTTTATCGCGCGTTAATTGAAGCGCTGAAAAAAGAAGGTGTCGAAGTGATTGAATCGGTTGGAAAACCGTTCGATCCGCATGTGCATCAAGCAGTCATGCAAGTCGACGATCAAAACTATGAACCAAACACAGTTGTTGAAGAGTTTCAAAAAGGCTATAAACTAAAAGATCGTGTCATTCGTCCGGCAATGGTCAAAGTAAATCAATAAGGAGGGATTATGTATGAGCAAAATTATCGGTATTGACTTAGGTACAACAAACTCTTGCGTTGCGGTATTAGAAGGCGGTGAGCCAAAAGTTATTCCAAACCCAGAAGGAGGTCGCACGACGCCATCTGTCGTTGCGTTTAAAAATGGTGAGCGTTTAGTTGGTGAAGTCGCAAAACGTCAAGCGATCACAAACCCCAACACAATCATTTCGATTAAACGCCATATGGGTACAGACTATAAAGTACAAATCGAAGGAAAAGAATATACACCTCAACAAATTTCTGCGATGATTTTACAATACTTAAAATCATATGCAGAAGCATATTTAGGTGAGCCTGTGACACGTGCGGTCATTACCGTTCCAGCTTACTTTAACGATGCACAACGTCAAGCGACAAAAGATGCGGGTCGCATCGCTGGCTTAGAAGTCGAGCGTATCATTAACGAGCCGACAGCGGCAGCATTAGCATACGGATTAGATAAAATGGATGAAGATCAAACGATTCTCGTCTACGACCTTGGTGGCGGTACGTTTGACGTATCGATTCTTGAATTAGGCGATGGCGTATTTGAAGTAAAAGCAACGGCAGGTGATAACCATCTTGGTGGTGACGACTTTGACCAAGTCATCATCGATTATTTAGTTGAAGAATTCAAAAAAGAACATGGCATTGACTTATCGAAAGACAAAATGGCGTTGCAACGCTTAAAAGATGCAGCAGAAAAAGCGAAAAAAGAACTTTCTGGCGTCATGCAAACGCAAATTTCGTTGCCGTTTATTAGCGCGAACGAAAACGGTCCGCTTCACCTAGAAATGACGTTAACGCGCGCAAAATTTGAAGAATTGTCTGCTCACTTAGTTGAACGTACGATGGAACCTGTTCGCCAAGCGTTAAAAGACGCGGGATTAACTCCTGCGGATATCGACAAAGTCATTCTTGTCGGTGGTTCGACGCGCATCCCTGCCGTTCAAGAGGCGATTAAAAAAGAAATCGGAAAAGAGCCGCATAAGGGAGTAAACCCAGATGAAGTCGTTGCAATTGGTGCTGCGATCCAAGGTGGCGTTATTGCTGGTGACGTGAAAGACGTCGTATTATTAGACGTAACACCACTTTCGCTCGGTATCGAAACGATGGGTGGCGTCTTTACAAAATTAATTGAGCGCAATACGACGATTCCGACAAGCAAATCGCAAATTTTCACAACGGCAGCGGACAATCAAACAGCGGTGGACATTCACGTTTTACAAGGGGAACGCCCAATGGCTGCCGACAACAAAACGCTCGGTCGCTTCCAATTAACTGACATTCCACCAGCTCCGCGCGGTGTGCCGCAAATTGAAGTGACGTTCGATATTGACGCGAACGGTATTGTGCACGTACGTGCGAAAGACTTAGGTACAAATAAAGAACAATCAATTACAATTAAATCTTCGTCTGGTCTTTCTGAAGAAGAAATTCAACGCATGATTAAAGAAGCGGAAGAAAATGCAGAAGCAGACCGGAAGCGAAAAGAAGAAGTTGAACTTCGCAACGAAGCAGATCATCTCATGTTTACAACAGAAAAAACATTAAAAGAATTAGAAGGAAAAGTAGACGAAGCCGATGTGAAAAAAGCGCAAGAAGCAAAAGATGCGTTGAAAGCAGCGCTTGAAGGAAAAGATATCGAAGACATTCGCACGAAGAAAAATGCGCTTCAAGAAGTTGTACAACAGCTTTCAATTAAGTTATATGAGCAAGCAGCTAAGCAAGCGCAAACTCAACAAAGCGAAGGCAAAAAAGACGATAACGTCGTCGATGCCGAATTTGAAGAAGTGAAAGAAGATAAGTAAACAAACAAAAAGTCAAAGTCAGGCCTGCCTTGGCTTTGACTTTTTTGCTATGGAAATATCAAATATATTGCGTAATAAGATGAGACAATGATAAAATTACGTTCATGTGAACGAGTCGGGAGTGGGTGATCATGAGTAAACGAGACTATTATGAAGTGCTCGGTGTAAGTAAAAACGCAACAAAGGAAGAAATTAAAAAAGCATATCGGAAGTTATCAAAACAGTATCATCCAGATATTAATAAAGCGCCCGATGCAGCAGAAAAGTTTAAAGAAATTAAAGAAGCATACGAGGTGTTAAGTGACGATCAAAAGCGTGCTCACTACGATCAGTTTGGTCATACAGATCCGAACCAGCAGTTTGGCGGATTTGGCGGTGCTGATTTTGATTTTGGTGGGTTTGGTGGCTTCGAAGATATTTTCAGTAGCTTTTTTGGCGGTGGGCGCCGACGTGATCCGAACGCCCCACGTGCAGGGGCAGACTTGCAATATACGATGCGCTTGACGTTTGAAGAAGCGGTATTCGGAAAAGAAACAAATATTGAAATTCCGCGTGAAGAAACGTGCGATACATGCCAAGGTTCTGGTGCGAAGCCGGGAACGAAAAAAGAAACGTGCGCACATTGTCACGGTACAGGGCAATTAACGATTGAACAAGCAACGCCATTTGGGCGTATCGTCAATCGACGTGTTTGTCATCATTGCGGCGGAACAGGGCAATGGATTAAAGAAAAATGTACAACATGTCATGGAACAGGTCGTGTGAAAAAACGGAAAAAAATTCATGTCAAAATTCCTGCTGGTGTCGACGATGGCCAGCAATTGCGTTTAGCAGGTCAAGGTGAACCAGGAATAAACGGAGGGCCACCTGGGGACTTATATATCGTTTTCCACGTTGAACCGCATGAATTTTTCGAACGCGATGGTGATGACATTTATTGTGAAATGCCAATTACATTTACGCAAGCGGCGCTCGGTGCAGATATCGAAGTGCCGACGTTGTATGGAAAAGTAAAGTTGAAAATTCCAGCTGGTACGCAAACAGGTACAAAATTCCGTTTAAAAGGAAAAGGAGTGCCGAATGTGCATGGGTACGGAAAAGGAGATCAACATATTCGCGTGCGCGTCGTCACGCCAACGAAATTAACGGAACGTCAAAAACAATTATTGCGTGAATTTGAACAACTTAGTCAAGGGAATGGACAAGAAGATAGCTTTTTTGCAAAAGTGAAACGAGCATTTAAAGGGGAGTAACGAGAAGGAGGAGTTGGTAGATCATGAAATGGTCAGAAATAAGCATTCATACAACACACGAAGCGGTCGAGGCGATTTCGAATATTTTACATGAAGCAGGTGCAGGTGGCGTTGTTATTGAAGATCCATTTGAACTAACGAAAGAGCGTGAAACGACTTACGGGGAAATCTACCAACTCAATCCTGACGATTACCCCGAAGAAGGCGTCATTATTAAAGCATATTTACCAGTGAATAGTTTTTTAGGTGAAACTGTCGAAGAAATTAAACAAGCGATTAACAACTTAATGTTATATAACATTGATATCGGGCGAAATAAAATTACGATCAGTGAAGTGAATGAAGAAGAATGGGCGACGGCGTGGAAAAAATATTACAATCCGGTGAAAATTTCTGAGCGATTTACGATCGTTCCGACATGGGAAACGTATGAACCGGTTTCAAGCGATGAATTAATTATTGAGCTAGATCCAGGCATGGCGTTTGGCACAGGGACGCATCCGACAACAGTGATGTGTATTCAAGCGCTTGAAAAAACGGTTAAAGAAGGAGATACAGTCGTTGATGTCGGTACGGGATCAGGCATTTTAAGCATTGCTGCTGCGATGCTAGGTGCCAAACGTGTCCATGCGCTCGATTTAGATCCGGTTGCGGTAGAAAGTGCCAAATTAAACGTGAAGTTAAATAAAGTACATGATGTCGTCACCGTTTCGCAAAACAATTTACTTGATCGAATCGATGAACAAGCGGATGTCATCGTTGCCAACATTTTGGCTGAAATTATCCTTCGTTTTGTCGATGATGCATATCGCTTGTTGCGCTCAGGTGGCGTATTTATTACATCAGGTATTATTCAAACGAAAAAACAAGAAGTGAAGGAAGGGATTCTTCGCGCTGGTTTTACAATTGAAGAAACGTTAACGATGGAAGACTGGGTTGCGTTTATTGCAAAAAAACAATAAAAAGGGTGTTCGTGTTGCAACGATATTTTGTACGTAACGAGCAAATCGTTGGCGATCACGTTATGATTTCTGGCGATGACGTCCATCATATCGGACGGGTGATGCGCATGAATGAAGGTGATCGCCTTCTTTGTTGTAATGAACGTAGTGAAACGATGCTTTGTGAGATCGAACAAATTTCCAATGATTTTGTGCGATGCCGTATTATACAATGGATAGAGGCAAACGTTGAACTTCCTGTACACGTATATGTCGCAAGTGGATTGTTAAAAGGAGATAAATACGAACTCGTCTTACAGAAAGGGACAGAACTCGGGGCAAAAGGATTTCTTCCACTCATAACTTCTCGTTCGATCGTGAAATGGGACGAGAAAAAGGGCGATAAAAAAGTGGAGCGTTGGCAAAAAATTGTGAAAGAAGCAGCGGAACAATCGCACAGAGCCTATATGCCATCTGTTTATGCTCCGATGACAGTTCATGAACTCATCTCATGGGCGCACGATGTCGATTATAAATGTATTGCATATGAAGAAGAGGCGAAAGAAGGAAACCATCGTTCGTTTGCTCATCTTCTTCAGACGATGAACGACGGGGACTCTCTCCTCATCGTTTTTGGACCAGAGGGCGGACTGTCCGAGCAAGAAGTTGCGCTATTAAAAGACCATGGATTTGTCGCGTGTAGTCTTGGACCGCGTGTTTTACGGGCAGAGACGGCGCCGTTATACGCATTATCAGCAGTATCTTATGAATGGGAACTTAAGTGAGGTGATATACATGCCAACGGTTGCATTTCATACGTTAGGATGCAAAGTGAATCATTACGAAACAGAAGCGATTTGGCAGTTGTTTAAACAAGCGGGATATGAGCGAAAAGATTTTGAAGGCCACGCCGATGTATACGTTATTAATACATGTACAGTAACGAATACGGGGGATAAAAAAAGTCGCCAAGTCATTCGTCGTGCGGTGCGCCGTAATCCTGATGCGGTCGTCTGTGTAACAGGCTGTTATGCCCAAACGTCTCCTGCGGAAGTTATGGCAATTCCAGGCGTTGATATTGTCATCGGTACACAAGATCGCGGCAAAATTTTAGAGTACATTGAGCAGTTTAAACAACAACGCCAGCCGATTAACGGTGTGCGCAATATTATGAAAACACGCGTATATGAAGAGCTTGATGTGCCTGCGTTTACGGATCGAACACGTGCATCGCTGAAAATTCAAGAAGGATGCAATAACTTTTGTACGTTTTGTATTATTCCATGGGCGCGTGGCTTAATGCGATCACGGGATCCGAAAGAAGTCATTCGTCAGGCGCAACAACTCGTTGATGCAGGCTATAAGGAAATTGTGTTAACGGGCATTCATACAGGCGGTTATGGAGAAGATATGAAAGATTACAATTTCGCCATGTTGTTGCGCGATATCGATGAACAAGTGAAAGGATTGAAACGATTACGTATTTCATCAATTGAAGCGAGCCAAATCACAGATGACGTCATCGCCGTATTAAAACAGTCTGATAAAATTGTTCGTCATTTACACATTCCGTTGCAATCTGGTTCAAATACGGTGTTAAAGCGAATGCGTCGCAAATATACGACGGAATTTTTTGCGGAGAGACTGGCACGTTTACGCGAAGTATTTCCCGACTTAGCTGTTACATCGGATGTGATCGTCGGCTTCCCGGGTGAGACGGAAGAAGAATTTATGGGGACATACGAATTTATTCGCGAGCAACGCTTCTCCGAACTGCACGTCTTTCCATACTCGAAGCGGACAGGCACACCAGCAGCAAGAATGCCAGATCAAGTTGACGAAGAAATAAAAAATGAGCGCGTTCATCGCTTAATTGCACTTTCCGATCAATTAGCGAAAGAGTATGCATCAAAGTTTGAAGGACAAGTGCTTGAAGTCATTCCAGAAGAGCTTTATAAAGAAGATCCAGCGAGCGGATTATACGTCGGTTATACGGATAACTATTTAAAAGTGAAGTTCCCAGCAACAGAAGAAATGGTGGGTAAACTTGTGAAAGTGAAAATTACAAAAGCAGGTTATCCATATAACGAAGGGGAATTTGTTCGCGTCATCGATGATGTTCATGAAAACATTCGGTTAAGCTCATAAAAAGAAGTTGACTTATGAACTTGGTTATATTATACTTTGAAAGTACATGTTCTAACATGTACCAAGGATTAGCGGTTTTGTTCGGAGGGAGGGAAGTAGGATGTCGAAAACGATCGTTCGTAAAAACGAGTCGCTTGAAGATGCTCTTCGTCGCTTCAAACGTGCAGTTTCAAAAACAGGTACGTTACAAGAAGCAAGAAAGCGCGAATTCTATGAAAAGCCAAGCGTAAGACGCAAGAAAAAGTCTGAAGCGGCTAGAAAGCGCAAATATTAAAAGAGGGTGTATTTATGAGTCTTCTCGAACGTTTGAACAATGATATGAAGCAAGCGATGAAAAACAAAGAGAAGGACAAATTGTCGGTCATTCGCATGGTGAAATCCGCCTTACAAAATGAAGCGATTAAACTTGGCAAAACGTTGACCGAAGATGAAGAATTAACCGTACTTTCTCGCGAATTAAAACAGCGTAAAGACTCCCTCCAAGAATTTGAAAAAGCTGGTCGCACAGACCTTGTTGATAAAGTTAAGGAAGAGATTGCGGTTCTTGAACTTTACATGCCGAAGCAGTTGGGCGAAGAAGAGCTTGTGCAAATCGTAAAAGAAACGATTGCCGAGGTAGGTGCTTCCTCAAAAGCGGATATGGGGAAAGTGATGGGAGCGATCATGCCGAAAGTGAAAGGAAAAGCAGACGGCTCGCTCGTAAACAAACTTGTTCAACAACATTTGGGTTAAAACACCTTACGACATCGTAAGGTGTTTTTCTGTTTTTGAAACTTTTTTTCTTTTCATACGTACATATAAAAGGTGAAGGGAGGAAAAACGATGGGCGATTTCATTATTGCTTTCACGCATCCGTTTCTTGCTGCGCTTTTACTCATCGTCGGCAGCGTGTTGTTTGTTTGGCAATTATACGATGCGCGCTGGAGCTGGAAAGGAACGGGAAGCCTCGTTTGCTTTTTGCTTTTTTTCTCATCGCATTTAGCGGCTGGTTTAACAACTTTTGGAGCGATCATGTTATTTGCTATTGGTCTTATTTTGTTAGTCATTGAGTTGTTTGTTCCGGGTGGGGTAATTGGCTTGCTTGGGCTTGGGACGCTTGTTTGGAGCTTATTTTTAGCCGCCAAACACTCCCCTTTTATCACTGTTTCTTTAGCCGTAGCTGTCGTTAGTGCGCTCATGATGGGATTATGGTTAAGTCGAGTCAGCAAAAAGAAGATGATGCTTTTTGAGAAAATCGTGCTTACTGATGAACAGCGAAATGAAAAAGGATATGTTTCTCATGAAGCGCGCATTGATTTGATAGGAAAGCGCGGAGTGTCACTTACTGTATTGCGGCCATCAGGAACAGCGCTCATTGATGGCGGACGTGTAGATGTTGTCACAGAAGGGGAATATATAGAGCGAAATCGTCCGATTGAAGTCGTTTATGTCGATGGGCTAAAGATCGTTGTTCGTGAATGGAAAAAAGAGGAGGAGATCATATGACACCAGATCAATTTTTGTTCATTATTGCATTTGCTTTAGGGCTTGTGTTGTTAGCTGTGTTTTTCTCGTTCGTTCCGGTTATGCTCTGGATTTCTGCCATTGCTTCCGGCGTTCCAATTAGCATTTTTACGCTTATCGGTATGCGATTGCGTCGCGTCATTCCATCGCGTGTTATTAATCCGTTAATTAAGGCGAAAAAAGCAGGGTTAGATGTAACGATTAATCAGTTAGAAAGCCATTATTTAGCAGGTGGAAATGTCGACCGTGTCGTTAATGCTTTAATTGCTGCACAACGCGCAAATATTAATTTGACGTTTGAACGTTGTGCCGCCATTGATTTAGCAGGACGAAACGTACTAGAAGCTGTTCAAATGAGCGTCAATCCAAAAGTCATTGAAACACCGTTTATTTCTGGCGTCGCAATGGATGGTATTGAAGTGAAGGCGAAAGCGCGTATTACTGTACGAGCAAATATTGATCGATTAGTGGGTGGAGCAGGGGAAGAGACGATTATCGCACGTGTAGGTGAAGGTATTGTATCAACAATCGGCTCTCAAGACGATCATAAAAAAGTGCTTGAAAACCCGGATATGATTTCTCAAACGGTATTGGCTAAAGGATTAGACTCAGGAACAGCGTTTGAAATTTTATCGATTGATATTGCGGACATTGATATCGGAAAAAATATCGGTGCAGAATTGCAAACAGATCAAGCAGAGGCAGATAAGAAAATTGCGCAAGCGAAAGCAGAAGAACGTCGTGCAATGGCCGTTGCGCTTGAACAAGAAATGAAAGCACGCGTGCAAGAAATGCAGGCAAAAGTTATTGAAGCAGAGGCACAAGTGCCGCTCGCGATGGCGGAAGCGCTCCGTTCTGGCAAGCTCGGTGTGATGGATTACATGAACTTAAAAAACATTATGGCGGATACGAATATGCGCGACTCGATTGGCAAGCTGACGCAACATCCGGATGATGAGAAAAAGTGAGGAATAAATGATGGTGCTAATCGATTGGCTTCTTGACAACATATTTGTCGTCTTTATTTTAGGAGCGTTTATTTCTTGGATTGGAAAACAGATCAAAGCAGCGGAAGAAACTGTGGAACGAAAAGAACAGCAAGAACAACGATCGACAGCGGTTGTGACAGAAGTTGAACCAAGAACGAGACGGACAGTCAAACAAGAACAGGAGCAAATCGTCGTTTCACAGCCAACTGTGAAGCAGCAAACGAAAGCAAAACAATTACCGACGCATCCGCTCGTACAAGGTGTCATTTTTTCAGAAGTGTTTGGTCCACCGCGAGCAAAGCGTCCGTACAGTAGAAAATAAGTGATATAACCCCCATTTCGCTCATACATATGAGATGAAAGGGGGTTTTGTTTATGATCGGAAAATGGAAAAACAACATGCGACAATGGTTAACAAATCAAATGGAATTACCTGCGGATGTTGTCGCTGACCTCCCCCGTATTACAATGATTGGGCATATTCATATCTACATAGAAAACCATCGTGGTTTACTTTTGTTTACAGATCGCGAATTGCGCTTGTTGTTAAAAAACGGGCAGCTACTTGTCAAAGGGGAATCGTTTAGTATTAAAACGATTTTGCCAGAAGAAATTTTGCTCGAGGGAAAGATTAGCCAAGTGTTGTATTTGGAAGAATAAGGGGGGACGAGTGTGAAAAACGAATGGATGTATCGCGTGGCCGGAAATTTGCGTATACGTATTGTTGGAAAAGGATTAGAGCGGTTATTAAATGAATTTACACGGCGTGGAATATACGTATGGAACGTGAGGCGAGAGGATGAAAACTCGCTCACGTGTTACATGTTTCTTCGCGATATTCATCATGTGCGAGTAGCGATGCGAAAAAGTGGATGTAAGCTATATGTTCTCGAACGGCGAGGAGCACCGTTTTGGTTGAAAACGTCATGGAAAAATAGCGGCATCGTTGTCGGATTAGTTGCCTTTATGTGCGTCGTTTTTTTATTATCTAATATGATTTGGCGTATTGAAGTAACTGGGGCGAATCCAGAAGTGGAACATACCGTGAGACAACAATTAAAAAAAATAGGAGTTGAACGTGGTGCGCTACAGTTTGTCATCCCTACTCCTGAAGCGATTCAGCGAACGTTAATGAACAATATGGATACGATTACGTGGATTGGTGTTGAATGGCGCGGGACAACGTTATATTGCCAAGTCGTTGAAAAAAAGAAACCGACACAAACGAAAGCGAATGCGCCACAACATCTTGTTGCAAAGAAAAAAGCGGTCATTACGTATATGTTTGTCGAACAAGGTCAAGCAGTTGTAGAAGTGAATGATCATGTCGTTCCAGGACAGTTGCTCGTTTCCGGCTTTATTGGAAAAGAAGGACAAACAGAGATCGTGCCAGCGCGCGGTCAAATTTTAGGCGAGACGTGGTACAAGTCTACCGTTGCCATTCCGTTAAAAACAACGTTTTATATGTTGACAGGGAAAAAACGGGAAACACATTACGTTCGTTTTTGGTCGAGGAAAGTTCCGGTTTTTTGGAATCATAAAGAACAGTTTTCACAATTTGAAAAACAAGTAGACGAAAAAACGTTTCGTTTCTTGACGTGGACGTTACCGATTCGCTATGAAAAAGTAGTGTGGCGTGAAAAAGAAGTTGCTGTTCGTGAATATTCATATGAACAGGCAAAAACAGCCGCAAAACAAATTGCTCGTGAACAGTTAAAGCGACAATTGCCTGCGGATGCGATCATCCAAGGTGAAAAAGTTTTGCATGAGATGAAGGAGAATGGTAAAGTAAAAGTAGAAATGCATTACCAAGTCATTGAAAACATTGCGACACCACAACCAATTATTCAAGGAGATTGAGGAATGTCGGAACAGTTTGTCACGATTTACCCTAACGTACAAAATGCAGATGAAGCGCTTGCCTTATTTGGTGCGCACGATATTCATTTAAAGCGCATTGAACAAGAACTCGGTGTCTCCATTGTGACGCGTGGAGAGGCAGTCAGCGTTTCAGGGAGCAAACAACATATTGAGCTTGTTGATGAATTGCTTCGTCATTTGTTGTTTGTTATTCGTAAAGGCATCGTCATTAGCGAGCGGGATGTGCTTTATGCGTTACAAATGGCGAAGAACGGTACGATTTCTTATTTTGTAGAGTTGTACAATGAAGAAATTGGAAAAAACGCAAAAGGAAAAGCGATTCGCGTCAAAACGCTTGGTCAGCGTCAATACGTTTCTGCCATTCAGCGCCACGACTTAATTTTCGGTATTGGGCCAGCAGGAACGGGAAAAACGTATTTGGCTGTCGTTATGGCTGTACAAGCGTTAAAAAACGGACAAGTCAAGCGAATTATTTTAACGCGTCCGGCTGTTGAAGCGGGAGAAAACTTAGGTTTTTTGCCGGGGGATTTAAAAGAAAAAGTTGATCCGTATTTACGGCCGCTTTACGATGCCCTTCATGACGTCCTTGGTCATGAACATACCCAACGATTAATTGAGCGCGGTGCAATTGAAATTGCTCCGCTGGCATATATGCGTGGGCGAACGTTAGATGATGCGTTTGTCATTTTAGACGAGGCGCAAAATACAACGCCTTCGCAAATGAAAATGTTTTTAACGCGCCTTGGCTTTGGCTCGAAAATGGTGATTACCGGCGATATTTCGCAAGTGGATTTGCCAAAAGGTGTTCGTTCGGGACTTGCGATTGCGAAAGACATTTTAACGAATGTAAGCGGAATTTCATTTGTCTTTTTAGAGCAAGCTGATGTTGTACGCCATCCGCTTGTCGGCAAAATTATCGCTGCATATGAAGATGCCGGAATGTAAATGCGACCTGCGCTCACGTAGGTCCTTTTTGCACTTTAATAAAGAGAGGGAAGAGTATATGTTAATGATTGACTTTATTGATGAAACGAATGAAATAACAGAACAACAAATTGAGCTTATTGAACAGTTATTGCAACATGCTGCAAAGGAAGAACACGTACGAGATGGAGCAGAAGTGAGCGTCACGTTTGTTGATAATGAAAAAATTCGCGAAATCAACCGCGATTATCGCGGAAAAGATCAACCGACAGATGTCATTTCGTTTGCGCTCGAAGAAATGGGTGAGGAAGAAATCAAAATTGTCGGTGCAGATTTTCCGCCGGTGTTAGGAGATATTATCATTTCCGTTCCAAAAGCGCGCGAACAGGCAGAACAATACGGTCATTCGTTTATGCGCGAACTTGGTTTTTTAGCGGTGCACGGTTTTTTACATTTGCTCGGTTATGATCATGAAACGGAAGAAGAAGAAAAAGTGATGTTTGCGAAACAAGAGCAATTATTACAACAGTTCGGCTTAACGAGATGATCGCTTATGCGCTGGAAACGATTTGTCGCTAGCGTGTTATATGCTTTACACGGCATTCGTCTGGCGGTTTGTTATGAGCGAAATATGCGCATTCATTTAGCAGCAACGATTGCTGTTATCGTTGCTGCAACGGTGTTTCGCATTACGAGAACGGAATGGCTCGTGTTGCTTTTGACGATCGGGGCAGTCATTAGCTTAGAAATCGTCAATAGTGCAATTGAACGGACGGTCGATTTAGTGACGGACGAGTATCGACCGTTAGCGAAAGAAGCGAAAGATTTAGCGGCAGGCGCAGTGCTCGTTTTTGCGATTATTTCTGTTATTATTGGAATTACCATTTTCTCGCCTTATTTGTATGTATTTTTTAAAAATTCTTTACATTTTCATAAATAGTAGTGAAATCATGTTCATATTTTGGTAAAATAAAAAGCAAGCATAATTTATGCGATGGAGGTTTTTATGATTCGAGAAGGATATAAATCAGGATTCGTAGCAATTATCGGACGACCAAATGTAGGGAAATCTACATTTTTAAATCGCGTCATCGGGCAAAAAATTGCTATTATGAGCGATAAGCCACAAACGACGCGCAATAAAATTCAAGGTGTATACACGACAGACGACGCGCAAATTATTTTCATTGATACGCCAGGCATTCATAAACCGAAACATAAGCTTGGCGATTTTATGGTGAGAGTAGCGCAAAGCGCGCTGCAAGAGGTCGATTTAATTTTATTTATGGTAAACGCGGTAGAAGGGCTCGGTCGCGGTGATGAATTTATTATTGAGCGCTTAAAGCATGTGCAAACACCGGTGTTTTTAGTCATTAATAAAATCGATGAAGTTCATCCGGACGACCTATTGCCGCTCATTGAGCAATATCGCTCGCTCCATGCGTTTGCCGAAGTCATTCCTATTTCAGCGTTGCAAGGCAACAATGTCGAAACGTTGCTGCAACAAATTAAAAACTACTTGCCTGAAGGACCGCAATATTATCCTGCGCACCAAGTGACGGATCATCCTGAGCGGTTTATTATTGCTGAGTTTATTCGCGAAAAAGCGCTCCATTTAACGCGCGAAGAAGTACCACATTCCATTGCGGTTGTCATCGACTCGATTGAACGTCGGGAAAATAGCGATACCGTATATGTTGCAGCGACCATTATCGTTGAGCGCGATTCGCAAAAAGGAATTATTATCGGCAAGCGCGGTCAAATGTTGAAGGAGATCGGCCAGCGAGCGCGCGTCGATATTGAAGCACTACTCGGTTCAAAAGTGTTTTTAGAACTATGGGTGAAAGTACAAAAAGACTGGCGAAATAAAATGGCACAGTTGCGAGACCTTGGCTATCGCGAAGATGAATATTAATACTGTAAAATTTTAAAAGACATCGTAACAGCGACAAACGGGCAAACTACAAGTGAGCTGCTCAATCACCGTCAACTAACGAGAGAAAGGTGTGGTTCGATGCTCGATTTTACCTGGAAGCTATTTAGTCAAACAGGGAATATTGACACGTATCTGTTATTTAAGGAGCTAGAACGCGAAACGCAAGAGCAAGCGAGTGATTCAACGTATCATTTAACTGAACGAGATTATCACGTCCTGTAAATTTGGAAGGTTATGTTATATGTTTGAAAAGTGTGAAGGGATTGTTATTCGAACGATTGACTATGGAGAGACAAATAAAATCGTTACGATATTTACACGCGAATGGGGAAAGGTTGCTGCGATGGCAAGAGGTGCGAAAAAGCCGAGCAGCCGCCTTTCTTCTGTTACGCAAATGTTTACATACGGCATTTATTTGATTCAAAAAAGTCGCGGTGTTGGAAGTTTACATCAAGGAGAATTGCTTTCAACGATGCGCCATATACGTGAGGACATTTTTTTAACAGCATACGCCTCGTATATTGTTGAATTGACAGATAAAGCAGTGGAAGAACGACGTCCGAATCCATATTTATTTGAGCTTCTTTTACAAACGCTCACGTATATGAACGAAGGACTTGATGCGGAAGTGTTGACGTACATATACGAAATGAAGCTGCTTCCGGCATTCGGATTGTATCCGAAGTTAGACGGCTGTGCTGTTTGTGAAGAGAAAGAAGGCACGTTTGCTTTTTCGATTGCGCAAGGGGGATTTTTATGTCATCGTTGTTTTGAGCACGATCCACACTGTATCCCGATGACTCCGTCGGTTTTAAAATTACTTCGCCTTTTCTACTACGTAGATTTGTCCCGCATTGGTCAAATCGCTGTCAAGCAGGAAACGAAAAAACAATTACAAACGATTATTTCAGCTTATTACGATGAATATTCGGGCCTTTCGCTGAAGACGAAACGTTTTTTACAGCAGCTCCATACGCTAAAAGGTGAAAGCGGACAAATATAATGTTGTCCGCTTCCCACTTTTGTTTGCAAAATATAAAGATGAATTATAATATGGTCTTATAGTGTAGCCTATTGTAAGGTGGTGAGCGACAATCGAACTCAATAAACGTCAAGAACAAATTTTGCAAATCGTCAAAGATCACGGACCGATTACAGGGGAACATATTGCTGAGAAGCTCAACTTAACACGTGCGACGTTACGGCCGGATTTAGCGATTTTAACGATGGCGGGGTATTTGGAAGCGAGACCTCGTGTTGGGTATTTTTATACAGGAAAAACAGGAACGCAACTGCTTGCTGATAAAATTAGAAAAATTAAAGTGAGCGACTATCAGTCTATTCCGGTTGTCATTCACGAAAACATGAGCGTCTATGATGCGATTGTGACGATGTTTTTAGAAGATGTCGGCACGTTGTTTGTTGTGGATGAACAGTCGTTACTTGTCGGTGTGCTATCCCGAAAAGATTTGTTGCGCGCCAGCATCGGAAAACAAGAATTGACGTCTATTCCTGTCAATATTATTATGACGCGAATGCCAAATATTACGTTTTGTGAAAAAGATGATTTACTCATTGACGTCGCCCAAAAGTTAATTGAAAAGCAAATTGATGCGATGCCAGTCGTCAAAAAAGTGGACAAAGGGTATGAAGTCATCGGGCGTATTACAAAAACGAATATGACAAAGGTACTTGTCGCGTTAGCAAAAGAAGACGTGCTTTAAAGGGGGAAAATCATGAGTCAAATCGTATACGTCGTATCCGATTCAGCAGGAGAGACGGCCGAACTCGTTGTCAAAGCGGCAGCGAGTCAGTTCCAAGGGGCTCTCGTTCAATTTCGGCGCGTTCCGTACGTAGAAGATATTGAAACGCTATCAGAGGTTGTCGCGTTAGCGAAAATGAACCGAGGTATTATCGTTTTTACATTAGTCATACCGGAAATGCGCCAATTTTTACTAGCCGAAGCAGCACGTGAAGGAGTTCCTGTATACGATATTATTGGACCGCTCATTGAACAAATGGCAAAATTGCTACAAATGATACCTCGTTGCGAACCAGGACCTATTCGCGTGTTAGATGAAGATTACTTCCGTAAAATTGAGGCAATTGAATTTGCAGTAAAATATGATGATGGACGTGACCCTCGGGGCATTTTGCGAGCCGATATCGTTTTAATCGGGGTATCGCGCACGTCGAAAACACCGCTATCGCAATATTTAGCTCATAAGCGTTTTAAAGTAGCTAACGTGCCGATTGTTCCAGAAGTCGATCCACCTGAAGAATTGTTTCAAGTGCCGCCCGAAAAATGTTTCGGTCTAAAAATTAGTCCAGAGAAGTTAAACGAAATTCGTCGTGAGCGGCTAAAATCGCTCGGCTTAGATGATCGCGCCATTTACGCAAACATTGACCGAATTAAAGAAGAATTGCAATATTTTGATGGGATTGTGAAAAAAATTGGTTGTGAAGTCATTGATGTGACAAATAAAGCGGTCGAAGAAACAGCGAATGTCATTATGAATATTATGCGCAAAAGAGAGAAATAAACAGGAAGCACAATCACAACAAGTGATATGTGCTTTTCCTTTTTCATAAAAACGTTTGTGCATTTGTATAGCCAACTGACGTTTTTTATATTATAATAAAAAATTGTGATAAAACAGGTTTAGACTGAACATAGGACGAATAAACTATTTATAGCTAATTGTCAAGTGACAATGCATCGGGATTTTCGACAATATTTTTTTCTCAAAAAGAAGGATTGTTTCGCGCAATGGAGAATAAAAACATACAAAACAATTGGATCAAAGCCACACGTTTTGTCGAAACATGTTTGGAGCTGTTGAAATATGGGACAACGCATTCCTGAAGAAACGGTTGAGCACATTCGTCGCTCAGTCGATATTGTAGACATCATCCAACAGTATGTCTCGCTTAAAAAACAAGGACGCAACTATTTTGGTTTATGTCCTTTCCACGGAGAGAAAACACCTTCTTTTTCTGTTTCACCAGAAAAACAAATTTACCACTGCTTCGGCTGTGGAGCAGGCGGAAATGTGTTTTCGTTTTTGATGGACATCGAAGGAATTACATTCATAGAAGCAGTGAAGCGATTGGCACCGCGAGCAAATGTAGATTTGTCGCACATCGTTGATGATCATCCGACAGCCGAGCGGACAGAAACAGCAACGATGATTGCTGCGCATGAGCTGCTAAAAAAGTTTTATCATCATTTGCTTATGCATACAAATGAAGGAGAGGAAGCATTAAGCTACTTACTTCATCGGGGATTTACGCGCGAAATCATCGAACAGTTTGAAATTGGCTACGCTTTGCCATCTTGGAATGCGGCTGTTACATTTTTAACAAACAAAGGTTTTTCGCTTTCTCTGATGGAGCAAGCAGGATTAATCGTAAAAAAATCAGGAGAGGACTCATATTTTGATCGTTTTCGTCATCGCATTATGTTTCCAATCCATAACCATCACGGAGAAACGGTTGCGTTCTCGGGGAGAGCGCTCGGAAACGAAGATCCGAAGTACTTGAATAGTCCTGAAACACCTATTTTCAACAAACGAAACATTTTATATCATTTTCATGAGGCGCGCGTGCCGATGCGCCAAAAACAGCAAGTAGTGTTGTTTGAAGGTTTTGCGGATGTAATTGCCGCTGTGCAAGCTGGCATTTCCCATGCGGTAGCAACGATGGGAACGGCTTTATCAGAAGAACAGGCGCGCATGCTACGGCGAAACGCATCCTCTGTTATCGTTTGTTACGATGGCGACCGAGCTGGAATAGACGCTGCGCTCAGAGCTTCAGAGACGCTTATGGAGGCCGGCTGTTATGTCAAAGTGGCGATGATACCAGATGGACTCGATCCTGATGAATATGTGCGAAAATATGGTGCCGACCGCTTTCGTCATCATGTGCTTGATGCAAGCTTATCGCTTACTGCATTTAAGTTAGAATATTTGAAGCGCGGGCGTCATTTACAAAATGAAAGCGAGCGACTTCGTTACATTGAAGAAGCAGTCCAAGAAATTAGTCGCTTATCTAATGCCATTGAAGCTGACTATTACTTGCGACAACTAGCGGATGAGTTTTCGATTTCTATGGATGCGTTACGTGAACAAATGACGCTTCATGGGAAAAAGCAACAAACGGAACGGAAACATGAGCGTCGCGAGACAGTCATTCTACCTGCGAAGGCGAAATTGTTACCTGCTTTTCAAAAAGCAGAACGGATGTTAATTGCTCATATGTTGCGCGATAAAGAGATCGCATTAACTGTGCAAGAGGCGATCGAAGGCGCATTTAACATCGAGGAACACCGCGCTATTGTCGCTTATTTATATGCATTTTACGAAGAAGGACATGAACCCGATGTAAGCTCGTTGCTTGAACGCATTCATGATCCACAACTAAAACGCATTGTGACAGAGCTGTCGATGATGCTGATTAACGAAGATATTTCATCAGCGGAGTTACAAGATTATATTCAATGCGTGCTCAATTATCCGAAAGAACAGTTGCTTAAGCAAAAAGAAACGCAGCTGCGCGAAGCGGAACGACAAAAAGACTATGAACGCGCCAAACGCATTGCTAGCGAAATTATCGCGATGCGAAAGTCTTTGCATTTTGGAAGGAGGGGAATAAATGGCTGAAAAGTCAACACATTCCGATTTAACGTTAGAACAAGTGAAAGAGCAATTAGTTGAACTAGGTAAAAAACGTGGTGTTCTTACCTATGAAGAAATCGCTGAACGATTATCTCCGTTTGATCTTGATTCTGATCAAATGGACGAATATTATGAATATTTAAATGAGCAAGGCATCGAAGTCGTTGCAGAATCCGACTTAGATGATGCGGATTTAGATGATCCAGACTTCGACGATTTAAAAGACGAAGAGTTCGATTTAAACGATTTAAGCGTTCCGCCAGGTGTAAAAATTAACGACCCTGTTCGTATGTATTTAAAAGAAATTGGGCGCGTTCCATTGTTGTCAGCAGAAGAAGAAATTGAGTTAGCGAAACGGATCGAACAAGGTGACGA
Organism: Anoxybacillus suryakundensis; assembly: GCF_001418025.1. Classification (NCBI taxonomy): domain Bacteria; kingdom Bacillati; phylum Bacillota; class Bacilli; order Caryophanales; family Anoxybacillaceae; genus Anoxybacillus; species Anoxybacillus suryakundensis. The sequence goes on along the minus strand of NZ_LIOK01000006.1, from coordinate 118,473 downwards.
AGAAGCAAAGCGCCGTCTTGCTGAAGCGAACCTTCGCCTTGTTGTGAGCATCGCCAAACGTTACGTTGGTCGCGGCATGCTTTTTCTTGACTTGATTCAAGAAGGTAATATGGGCTTAATTAAAGCCGTCGAAAAATTCGATTACCGCAAAGGATATAAATTTAGCACATATGCAACATGGTGGATTCGACAAGCGATTACGCGTGCGATTGCTGACCAAGCACGTACGATTCGCATTCCTGTTCACATGGTTGAAACGATTAACAAGCTTATTCGCGTTCAACGGCAACTTTTACAAGACCTCGGTCGCGAGCCATCTCCGGAAGAAATTGCAGAAGAGATGGATTTAACGCCAGAAAAGGTGCGTGAAATTTTAAAAATTGCTCAAGAGCCTGTGTCACTTGAAACACCGATCGGTGAAGAAGATGATTCGCATTTAGGTGATTTTATTGAAGACCAAGATGCGACATCTCCAGCCGAACATGCGGCGTATGAACTGTTGAAAGAACAGCTTGAAGACGTGTTAGATACGCTAACAGATCGAGAAGAAAATGTCCTTCGTCTTCGCTTCGGTCTTGACGACGGCCGTACACGAACGCTTGAAGAAGTCGGAAAAGTGTTCGGTGTGACGCGTGAACGCATTCGCCAAATTGAAGCAAAAGCGTTGCGGAAACTGCGTCATCCAAGCCGTAGCAAGCGTTTAAAAGACTTTTTAGAATAACCGTTTACAAGAAATAGTTTACTTCTTACAATGGAAGTAAGCTATTTCTTTATTTAGGAAGGAATGCGTATTCAATGGAACAAAAACGAAAAGAAATTATTATTAACGAAATTAAATATTGGAAACAAACGCGATTGTTGCCGGAGCAATATTGCGATTTTTTGCTTGCATTGTATACAGAAGGGAATCATAACAACGATGTTGATCAACCAACGAAGCAAGTTCCGACATGGGCCGTTCGTTTTACGATGATTTTGATCGGCATCTTTTTGCCTTTTGCCCTTCTTGTCATTTATTTTACTGAATTGTCGTTCGTTTTGCAAACGCTCATTTTGTCACTTTTTGTAATAATTTGTTTAATGACCGTGCTTTTTTTTGCACAACATAAAATGCTTACCCATATCGCCCTAATTGTAGGCGCTTTGTCGCTTCTTCTTCTTTCCATTCGTGCATGCGATGTTTATTTTTCGGGAAGTACGACCGCATTAGCAATCACAGTAATATGTAATTGCTTTGTTTGGCTATTGATCGGTTGGCGTTTTTCGCTCATGTATTTCGTCATTTCGGGTGTTGTCGGCATCATCCTTCTTTTTTCTTCATTTTTCATTTAAAAAAATTTACATACAGGGCTTTTCCTTTATGGGAATTTAAAGTACAATAAAATTGTTTGTAACGTTTTCATTTTGAAAAACATGCTTTATTACATAAGGGAGGGTAAAGTATGAATCGTAATCCATTGATCCCATTTGCACTCATTATGGTAATGGGAATCGGCCTCATTTTCTTTCTGTCTGTAAAAGGTCTCGGGGATATGAAAGAAGTGGCGAAAGAGAAAGAAGGCGGCGCGAAGACAGAAGAAACAGCTGCTACGGGTCCAGAAGACATTTACAAAAAAAGCTGTGTAGCATGTCATGGTGCGAACTATGAAGGTGGTGTTGGTCCAGCGTTAAAAGGTGTAGGTGACCGTCTATCTGTTGATCAAATTAAAGATGTATTAGTAAACGGTCGTGGAAGCATGCCAGCTGGACTAGTCCCTGCGGATCAAGCAGAAGAGATGGCAAAATGGCTTGCTGAATTGAAATAAACGAAGTAGAAAAGTCCCTTTACCTCGGTGAAGGGATTTTTCGTTTTTTGCAAAACATGATAAACTGAAGAAAAAAGTGTGGTGACTATCATTGAACGAATTACAGCTATCTAAACGATTACAAACAGTTGTCTCATTCATTCCAAAAGGAAGCGTACTAGCAGACATCGGTTCAGACCATGCTTATTTGCCATGCTATGCATATTTGCATGGATACATAACAAAAGCGATTGCGGGTGAGGTAGCGGATGGGCCATTTCGCTCAGCAAAGCAACAGGTGGAAAAATGTGGGCTTTCTCACGTCATTTCCGTTCGTAAAGGAGACGGCCTACAAGTTGTAATGCCCAATCAAGTAGATTGTATAACAATAGCCGGAATGGGAGGAACGCTTATTTCGAATATTTTGGAAAATGGAAAAGAAAAATTGGAAAACGTGAAACGTCTTATTTTACAGCCCAATGTCGGCGCACATATCGTACGACAATGGCTATTAAATAACGAGTGGGAACTTATTGACGAACGCATTTTAGAAGAAGATGGGCAAATTTATGAAGTGCTCGTTGCGGAGCGTGGCAATCCTTATCGGCCATATACGCAGCTCCATGTCGAATTGTTGCTCGGTCCGTTTTTATTGAAAGAGCGAAATGACGTGTTTGAAAAAAAATGGGCGCTAGAAATAAAACATTGGCGGGATGTCATCGAGCAACTGAAACATGCAAAAACAGAAGAAGCAATGAAAAAGAAACAACAATTTGTTGAAACATTGCATATCGTAGAGGAGGCTTTAAACAGATGAAAACCCCAAACGGATATGAAATCATCCAACTGTTTGAACAGTTTGCTCCAAAACATTTAGCGATGGAAGGGGATAAAATCGGTTTACAAATCGGTACGTTAAACAAGCCAATTCGGCGCATCATGATTACGTTAGACGTATTAGAACATGTTGTCGATGAAGCAATTGCGCATGGAATTGATTTAATTATTGCGCATCATCCACCGATCTTTCGTCCGCTTAAACATATTGTTACCGATCAGCCGTATGGTCGCATGATTGAAAAGTGTATCAAACATAATATTGCTATTTACGCTGCGCACACGAATTTAGATATCGCTAAGGGCGGGGTGAACGACTGGCTCGCTGAGGCACTGCAATTACAAAATGTTGATGTTCTCGTACCAACGTACGAAGAGCCGTTGAAAAAGCTTGTCGTATACGTGCCACGCACACATGCGGATGCGGTGCGCAAAGCAATGGGCGATGCCGGTGCTGGACATATCGGAAATTATAGCCATTGTACGTTCAATAGCGAAGGCATAGGTATGTTTTTACCAGAAGAAGGAGCAAATCCGTTTATCGGTCAACAAGGGAAGTTAGAAACAGTAGAAGAAGTACGCATCGAAACGATTGTCCCTTCACGTTTGCAACGAAAGGTCATTCGAGCGATGTTACAAGCTCATCCGTATGAAGAAGTAGCGTATGATGTATATCCGCTTGACAATAAGGGGATGACATATGGGCTCGGACGAATCGGGACATTAAGCGAAGAGATGACGTTGCAACAATTTGCGGAACATGTGAAAACATCATTGCATGTACCGGCTGTTCGTGTCGTTGGTGAATTGGCGAGTCGTGTTCGTAAAGTTGCAGTCATCGGTGGTGACGGAAATAAATATATTCACGAAGCAAAAATGAGCGGTGCTGATGTGTACGTAACAGGTGACTTATATTATCATGTCGCACATGATGCGTTAATGCTCGGTTTAAATGTCGTTGACCCGGGGCATCATGTCGAAAAGGTGATGAAAGAAGGAGTGGCGAACGTATTAAAAACGATGTGTGCACAACAAAAATTCGATGTTGATATATACGTGTCAAAAACGCATACAGAGCCATTTACGTTCATATAACATAAAAAAGAGGCTTATTCGCCTCTTTTTTTCACTTTTGGTAAAATCTTGGTTAATGGTACTTTTCGTTCCCGTTTCCATGTTTTAGGATTCTTCGGATCAAACTGTTCTAAAAAGTCGATGACTTCTTTTGTAATAGGTGTTGGTGTAGATGCTCCGGCAGTCACTGCGACTTTTTTGGCGTCTTTAATCCATTCGATGTCGATTTCAGTCACGTCTGCAACACGATATGCCTTCGTTCCGGCAATTTCTTCAGATACTTGTGCAAGTCGATTGGAATTATTGCTTCTTGGATCACCAACAACGATCGTTACATCCGCTTCTTTTGCTTGTTCAGCAACCGCTTCTTGCCGTACTTGTGTTGCTAAGCAAATTTCGCGGTGCATTTCGACATGCGGATATTTTTCTCTTACTTTTTCCATAATATGTGCCACGTCCCATTGACTCATCGTCGTTTGGTTTGTCACAATAATGTGTTTCGATTGAATATTCAGTTGTTCTACATCTTCAAGTTTTTCAATTAAATGAACAGCATGTGGTGCAACGCCAATTGCTCCTTCAGGTTCAGGATGTCCTTTTTTTCCGATGTAAATGACTTCATAGCCGTTCGCTACTTTTTCGCGAATTAAATCATGTGTTTTCGTGACATCTGGGCATGTGGCATCAATTGTAACAAGCCCTTTCTCTTTTGCGCGCTGTTTCACCTCAGGTGAAACACCGTGGGCAGTAAAAATGACTGTGCCACGATCGATACTTTCTAAAATTTCAAGTCGATTCGGGCCGTCAAGCGTAATAATTCCTTCTTCAGCGAATGCATCGGTTACATGTTTATTATGAACGATCATGCCTAAAATGTAGATCGGTCTTGGTAACGTCGGATCGAGCGCGGCGTTGCGGGCGATAACCATCGCATCAACGACTCCGTAACAATATCCGCGTGGCGTAATTTTAATGACTTTCATAATGGATCGCTCCTTCTTGGCGTGTTTGTCGTATTCATTATATAAAAGAAGGAGCGAACATACAAAAGTTAAATATATAGTTTTGGAATGGATTTCCCTTTTTCATACGTTTTTTCTTGTTTTCGTTCTTTTGCTGTTGGAACAGGACGTTGTTTTTTCGATGACTGCTGTTCAGTTTGTTTTTCGGTTGTTGCCGCACTTATTTCATTTGACGTTTTAGTTGTTTCGTTTGTATTGTCAGTTTGTTTTAGTTCACGAAAAATCCGCATCATCGATGGCACGCTTTTAATGAGTGGGCCGTATTGTTGTACCATCGGTGTAATCGTTTGAACCATGTTTAACATTTTTTGTACATTTGTTAACATTGAATCAATACTCGGCAATGCTCCACCAGCACCAAATGCTTGTGTAGGAAGTTGGCTACCGAACAATCGCGAAAACATGCCTCCTTGTGCTTGTCGCATCATTGGTTGTTGCCACATTGGCATCGGTGGACGTGAAGGTGGAAACATAAATGGACGTCGCAATGAAGTTCCTCCTTTCTTTACATGGTAAAGCTTTTTGCTCATTTTATCTATATTACATCTATATTACGATATGCAAGAAAGCTCATATAGTTGAATGAACGGTTTATGTTCGTATATAATATGTAACTGGTCTATTTTTTATTGAATGAGAAAGGGGATGAGAAACGATGTTTGAACGTTTTCCGTTTCATCCGTTTATTATAGAGGCGATTCAACATTTAAAGTTTCATAAGCCGACACCTATTCAAGAGCGTGTCATTCCTGCTGTGTTGCGTGGCGAAAGTGTCATTGGCCAGTCGCAAACAGGAACAGGGAAGACACATGCTTATTTATTGCCGATCATTCAGCGTATTGATCCGCGTGTAGACGAAGTACAAGCGGTAATTACTGCACCAACGCGTGAATTGGCAACACAAATTTATCATGAGGTATTAAAAATTGTAAAATTTTGTCCGAATGATCACCGCATTACAGCCCGATGTTTTGTTGGCGGAACGGATAAGTTACGGTCGATTGAAAAACTGAAAACACAGCCTCATCTTGTCATTGGTACACCGGGGCGCATTGATGATCTCGTTCGCGAACAAGCGTTATTTGTCCATACAGCCCGCATGCTCGTCGTTGACGAAGCAGATGTTATGCTCGATATGGGGTTTATTGCAGATGTTGATCGCATCGCAGGCCGTATGCCTAAAGATTTACAAATGTTAGTTTTTTCTGCAACAATTCCAGAAAAGTTAAAGCCGTTTTTGAAAAAGTATATGGAGAATCCGACTCATATTCATATCGCACCAAAACAAGTCGCAGCATCAACGATTGAACACATTTTAATTCCGTTTCGTCATCGTGATCGTTTGCAACTGTTACATGATATATTGGTTGCCTACAACCCATATTTAGCTATCGTGTTTGTAAATACGAGAAAAGCAGCTGACGAAGTAGCAAACGGTTTAATTGATAAAGGATTAAAAGTAGGCGTGCTACATGGAGATTTAACGCCACGTGAACGGAAAAAAATGATGAAAGCGATTCGTGATTTGCAATTTCAATATATTGTTGCAACGGATTTAGCGGCGCGTGGAATTGATATTGAGGGAGTCAGCCACGTCATTAACTATGAATTGCCGTCAGACGTAGATTTTTATGTTCATCGCACTGGTCGAACAGGACGTGCAGGTTATGCCGGCATTGCTGCAACGATTTATGAGTCATCAGATCAACATGCGCTAGTCAAGTTAGAAAAGAAAGGCATTCATTTTCTCCATCGTGATTTGCGCCACGGCGAATGGATCGAACTTGATGCATGGAACGGACGGAAAAAAGAGAAAAAAGTTGATGAAGTAAAACAACTCGTTGAAAAAATAGCGAAAAAACAAAAGAAAGTAAAGCCGGGATATAAGAAAAAATTGCGAGAACAATTACAAAAACAAAGAGCGAAAAAGAAATAAGGGAGAGAAGAGTGTGTTAAAAATTGGTTCACACGTATCGATGAGCGGAAAAGAGATGCTGCTAGCTGCGAGTAAAGAAGCGGTATCGTATGGGGCAAATACGTTTATGATTTATACGGGAGCACCACAAAACACGAGACGGAAACCAATCGAAGAACTAAACATTGATAAAGGACGTGCCCATATGAAAGAACATGGGATTGATGAAATCGTCGTACATGCTCCGTATATCATTAATATCGGTAATACAATGAATGCCGATACATTTTCTCTAGGCGTTTCTTTTTTACGTTCGGAAATTGAACGAACGGAAGCGATTGGTGCCAAGCAGCTTGTCCTTCATCCGGGAGCGCACGTTGGGGCAGGCATTGAAGCAGGAATTGAAAAAATTATTGAAGGATTAAATGAAGTGATGACAACTGACCAACAAGTACAAGTTGCGTTAGAAACGATGGCAGGAAAAGGATCGGAATGTGGCAGTCGTTTTGAAGAGTTAGCGAAAATCATTGACGGTGTGACACATAACGATAAGTTGTCTGTCTGCTTTGATACGTGTCATACGCACGATGCAGGGTACGATATTGTGAATGATTTTGACGGCGTATTAGAGCAATTTGATCGCATCATTGGGCTTGACCGTCTCAAAGTATTGCATATTAATGATAGTAAAAATCCGTGTGGAAGCCGCAAAGACCGTCATGAAAATATCGGTTTCGGTCATATCGGTTTTGACGCATTAAATTACATTGTGCATCATCCGCAGCTTATGCATGTGCCGAAGATTTTAGAAACGCCATATGTCGGTGAGAAAGCATCTGCGAGGCCACCATATAAATTTGAAATTGCCATGTTGCGTGCACAACAGTTTGATCCGGACGTTCGCGAAAAAATGGTTAAGTAGAAGGCTGTCTCTAGGCAGCCTTCTTACTGTATAAATTGGCGAATGAAATCATTGGCTTGTTTAGCGAGTTGTGGTGATGTGCGATGGGCGAGTTCGCGAATCCAGTTTTTTCTTGCTTGTTCATTAAACACATCAATCGTCTTTTCGCGCATCATTTGAATAATCGTTTCCGCATCTTTTGGAGAAAGCGAAACGTTATATTCTTTTGCATACGTCATTAACTCGTTTGCGGTGATGGATTTCATTTTATGTTGAACGATTTTATGATATACGTTCACGTCACATCCCTCCTTGTTTACGATATGAACAAGAAAAGGAAGATGTGCAATGATATAATGAAATAGATGAAAGGGGAGATTGGAGTGAAAAGACAACATAAAAAAGAGACGGTTGGTCATTTGTTGTATCGTGTTGTAATGATGACAATTGGTGCAACGCTCGCAGCGTTATCCATTGAGCTGTTTTTAGTGCCAAATGAAATTATTGATGGTGGGGTAATTGGTATTTCCCTTATTCTTGATCGCATTCTTCCAAATTACACATGGTTGAACTTTGCTACACTTGTTATTTTGTTGAATACACCATTTATGTATTTTGGTTATAAACAAATCGGAAAAACGTTTATGCTTTCCTCCTTGTATTCCATCGTTGTGTTAGCTGTTATGGAACGGTTATTTCACCATGTATCTCCATTTACAACAGATTCCATTTTAGCGACAGTGTTTGGCGGGGCTATTCTTGGTGCAGGCGTGGGACTTGTCATTCGCCATGGTGGCTCACTAGATGGGACAGAAATTTTAGGAATTTTAATGACGAAAAAATTACCGTTTTCCGTTGGTGAATTTGTTATGTTTACAAACGTTTTTATTTTTACTTGGGCTGCGTTTGTATTCGGACCGAAACAGGCGATGTACTCTGTTCTAACTTATTATATCGCTTTCAAGACAATTGATACAGTCATTCAAGGGTTAGATGAAACAAAAGCAGTATGGATCGTATCGGACCGTTATGAAGAAGTATCAGATGCGATTTTAAATCGACTCGGACGTGGGACAACGAAGTTGATGGGGAAAGGCGGATATACGGACGAGCAAAAAGAAGTCATTTATGCTGTCGTTACTCGCTTAGAAGTGACAAAGCTGAAGTCGATTGTATACGAAATTGATCCCAATGCTTTTATTACCATTATGAATACGCAAGAAGTACGCGGAGCGAAATTCAAGTCTGCTATTCATTAATGACAATAAATGCGCTATACTATGAATCGGAATCATTTTGAATTAAGGTGGTCAAACAATGGACGATATTTTACGTGTTGAGAACGTATCATTTCGATATGATGATGAAGATGTATTGCAACATATCAATTTTCACATTCCAAAAGGTGCGTTCGTCGGTTTAGTTGGGCCAAATGGCTCAGGAAAATCGACATTGTTAAAATGTATTTTACGGTTGCTAAAACCACAAACAGGCCAAATTTTTTTATTTGGCACACCAATTGAGCAGTTTAAAGATTGGCATAAAATCGGTTTTGTATCTCAAAAAGCAAATAGTTTTAATACTGGATTTCCTGCGACCGTGTATGAAGTTGTCGCAAGCGGTTTAACAGGAAAGTTAGGTTTATTTCGACGATTAGACAAACGTGATGAAAGATCGGTATATGAAGCGATCGATGCGGTTGGCATGGGTCCGTTTATTCGTCGTAATATCGGGGAACTTTCGGGCGGTCAACAACAGCGTGTATTTATCGCTCGTGCCATCGTGTCGCAACCGGAGTTTTTAATTTTAGATGAACCGACTGTCGGGGTCGATGTGCATCATGTACAAAGTTTTTACGACATGCTTGAGCGGTTAAATAAGCAACATCGCATGACATTACTCCTTGTGACACACGATATTGGAACGATTACAGAAAAAGTGACACATGTCGCATGTTTAAACAAACATTTACATTTCCATGGCAGTGTGCAACAGTTTGCTCAGCTGAAAACAGAAGATTTAGCATCGTTTTACGGGCATCATCTTCATTTACTTGCTCACGATCACGCATAGAAAGGAGAGGGGATATGCTAGAGGCATTGTTTCAATATGAGTTTTTACAAAACGCGTTTATTGTTGGTATATTGATCGGATTTATCGCCCCTCTTTTAGGTGTGTTCATTGTCGTCAGAAGGCTATCGCTTATTGCTGATGCATTAAGCCACGTAACACTTGCGGGAATTGCAGCCAGCTTACTTGTACAAAAAAAATTTTTAACGTTTGCGACATTAAACCCGATTTATATTGGGATGGCATTTTCTGTTGTAGGTTCGTTATTTATTGAAAAGTTGCGTACGGTATATAAGCATTATCAAGAATTAGCGATTCCGATCATTTTATCAGGAGGCATCGGTTTAAGTGTCATTTTTATTTCACTTGCGGATGGCTTTAATACCGATTTGTTTTCATATTTATTTGGAAGCATCAGTGCAGTCAGCACGACGGACGTATGGACGATTAGCATCATCTTTTTCATCGTGCTTACTGTCATTTTTCTGTTTTATAAAGAGTGGTTTATTTTATCATTTGACGAAGAATATGCGCAAGCATCGGGAGTGAAAGTAAAATCGCTCCATTTTGTTTTCATTGTGTTAGTAGCTCTTGTCATTGCTGCGTCGATGCGCATTGTCGGCATTTTGCTTGTTTCGTCACTCATGACGCTTCCTGTTGCTGCAAGCATTCGAATAGCGAAAGGATTTAAACAAGCGCTATGGTTGTCGGTTATATTCGGGGAGCTTGCAGTTATTGTCGGATTGTTTCTTTCTTATTATTTGAATTTAGCTCCTGGTGGAACGATCGTTTTATTAGCAGTTTGTATATTAATTGGGGCGATCATGTGGAAAAAATGGAAGAGAGGATGACAAAGCGTGAACGTTTCTGAAGCGCTACGGTTAATGAAAGAGAAGGGATTTAAGTATACAGGAAAGCGCGAAGAAATGCTTGAGTTGTTCGCAAAAACAGATAAATATTTAACTGCAAAAGATGTGCTGGATGTGATGAAAGAGAGGTATCCGGGACTAAGTTTTGATACGGTTTATCGCAACTTGGCACTATTTGTTGAACTCGGAATTTTAGAAATGACGGAGCTATCTGGGGAAAAGCACTTTCGGTTTACATGTAATATGCACCATCACCATCATCATTTTATTTGCATGTCGTGTGGTAAAACGAAAGAGCTTGTGACTTGTCCGATGAACGAATTAATGGAAGATTTACAAGGATACACTATATCAGGACATAAATTTGAAGTGTACGGAACGTGCCCGATGTGCCAACAACAAGCTGACGTGTAATGTCAGCTTGTTGTTGTAAGTAATTTTTCTACTTGGTGTTTCGCCTCATGCCAATTGTACACACGAATGACGCCTTCTGGTAGTGAACCACGATTGTACGGGGTATCAAATAAAATGACGGGAATGAGGCATTGTTCCGCAATGTCGCAAGCGTTATCGTATTTATCTTCAAAAAAAATGTCGATTTTATATTTTTTTACGGCTTCAATTTTATTGTGCGAACCGATCAGCTCAATATGATGATAATGAACACCGTATTGTTGAAACCATTTTTCTGTGACTTCATATAAGTGGCGACCTCGTGCACTAATGTAATATAGCTCATACTCATCTTTCCAGCTATTAATGACCTCTAACGCTCCATTCGCCAGAGGGGCCTCACTATAAATGATTGGTTCATATCGTTCCATCCATTCATTTAATTTTTCTTCCGTCGTATCTAAAAAAGGGACTAAATCGTAATCGGTAATATCATCGAGTGTTAAATTTTTTTGGAACGACTTGTTTAAGTATGGGATAAATGTGCTTGGACATGTAACAGTTCCGTCAATATCGATGCCGAATCGTTGCTTGCTCATGTTTGTTCATCCTTTCTATGATGGGTGTTTCTTGCCCATTATAACATTGACATAAAGTAACATCTATAATGACGTATCGCTTATTGCATAATAATAGTGCTCCTCATTTTACGAAAGCGAGGGAATTGTCATGGACCATGAACGTCAACGTCAAACGTATGACAATACACGAATAGATACAGTCCCAAATATTGAGCAAGATTTTATGGAAGAAACAGCAGGTGAAATTGCTGAGCCGATTCGATTTTCTGATCGAGAGGTAAGGCATGAAGAAAACGGTCGTGGCGTAGGGTGGCTTGCGCTTGCTTTATCGGTTGTTTCCCTTTTTCTTATGCCAGTCATTATGGGAGCAGCTGGCATTATTTTCGGATTTATCGCCCGCCGTCGAGGAGCAGAAACGTTAGGTGCTTGGGCGATTGGAATTGGTGCTGTTTCCATTATTTTAAGCTTTTTCGTCCGATTTTTGTAAATAAGAGGGGAATACCCCCCTCTTATTTTTGCTTTCCTTTCAATGCATATTCTTCCGCTAATTTATCAATTTCTTTTTTCAATTCTTCGACCATCGTTTCTTCAGGTACTTTGCGGACAATTTTTCCGTGTCGGAACAATAATCCTTCTCCGCGAGCCCCTGCAATACCAATGTCAGCTTCACGCGCTTCTCCAGGTCCGTTTACTGCGCAGCCGAGAACCGCTACTTTAATTGGTGCTTTAATTTGGGCAATATACTCTTCAATTTCATTTGCAATGCTAATTAAGTCAATTTCAATTCGTCCGCATGTTGGACAAGAAATTAATGTTGCAGCGTTCGCAGCAAGACCGAATGCTTTCAACAACTCGCGAGCCACTTTTACTTCTTCGACAGGATCAGCGCTAAGGGATATACGCACCGTGTTACCAATCCCTTTACTTAAAATGGCGCCGAGTCCGGCGGCACTTTTTACCGTTCCCGCAAATAACGTACCCGATTCTGTAATGCCAAGGTGTAGCGGATAGTCGAATGCGCGAGCCGCTTTTTCGTATGCTTCAATCGCTAAACGAACATCGGAAGCTTTCAATGACACGATAATATCTTGAAAATCAAGGTCTTCTAAAATACGGATATGATGCAAAGCACTTTCGACCATTCCGTCTGCAGTAGGATACCCGTATTTTTCTAAAATGCGCTTTTCAAGCGAACCGGCGTTCACCCCGATGCGAATCGGTACGCCACGCTCTTTTGCGGCTTTGACAACAGCTTCGACTTTTTCGCGCTTGCCGATGTTTCCTGGGTTAATGCGAATTTTATCGGCCCCGTTTTCAATCGCTTTTAAAGCAAGGCGATAGTCAAAATGAATATCAACAACGAGTGGAATATTAATGCGCTTTTTTATTTCAGCAATCGCATCTGCTGCTCTTTCATCTGGGCAAGCAACGCGAACGATTTGGCATCCAGCTTCTTCAAGTCGATGAATTTGGGCAACAGTTGCATCGACATCATGTGTTTTTGTTGTCGTCATACTTTGAATGACAACTTCATTGTTCCCGCCAATTGTAATATTTCCTACACGAACAGGACGGGTTTTTGAACGATGAATGATTTCACTCACGCGCTAATCGCTCCTTTAACGTATTGATCAAATCATTTTTTATTGTAGCAATGTTTCTCATTTGTTGACAATGTTTTTGCTATTTCCGTTTATATTGTGGAATGCGATATGTTTTTCCAATTTGAAGTGAATGGGCGTTTACATGTGGATTTAATGCTTGAAAATCAGCGATGAGTTTATCAATCGGCACAGGTAATTGTCCATTTATTTCACGCTCGATAATGGACAGGAGTGTATCGCCGCGTTGGACGGTTACTTCACGATACGGTAAATCGTTCGTTTGTTTGTCCGTTGTTTGCGAACGAATCATATGAATCGTTCCGTCTGTTAGATCATGGTAAGCAATCGCACATATAGCAATGAAGATAAGAAATATAAACATGTTTTTCATTCCATTTCCCACCTATATTTCTTCTTTCTTTATTCATATGGCTTGTCCCTATGAGATATGAGTAAAAATTACATTCCCTTTACATCACTTAACATTCACTTAACGTAACATTTATATTTTTTTGGTATTCTTTGTCTGTATTTGTCGAAGGGGGGATGTGTCGTGCGTGCACAAATGAAGCAGCCATTGAAAAATATAAAAACGCATATAGGAACATTTCATGCTCAGCTATCACCGAAAGTAAAAAAATGGTTATTAAAAATTAGTTTACAAAACCGTTTATTCATTTTATTTTTTAGCGTTTTAATTACTTCGTTGAGCATTGTTGGGATGATTGCTTATCATCAAGCGAAAGAAGCGACGGTAAAAGCGATTGAAAACCGTCTGGAAAGAGAAGCGACGATGATGTTTGAAGTGACACGTAATCTTATGTATATTCATGCAGGAAATGAACAACTATTTGAAAAAAGTTTACGTTCTGCGATTAAACAGCAAAAAGCAGAACTTATGCAAGATGGTCTAAGTGTAGATATATTTTTAATTCGAGATGAGAAAGTCAAAACATTTGAGCGGAATGAGAAACTCCATGTACCGACATCGATCCAAAAAACGATTGCGAAGCAAAAAAATGGTGTGTCGCATTTGGAGTGGAACAGACGTACATATACATTTGCGTATAAAACGATTCAAGAGTTAAAAGGAACATACGTTGTAGCTGTACCTGATGAACAGTTTATGCAACCTATTCAACAACTCGCCAATCTAACACTCATGGCCATTGTAATTAGCGTTATCGTTGCAACACTTATGATTAGATGGTTAGTTAGTGGATTAACGAAGCCGATTGCTCAACTTCGCCATGCAATGAGCCGATTATCGCGAGGAGATTTAACGGTTGACGAACATATGTATTCGACGACGCCGGAGATCGATTCGCTTGCGCGTAGTTTTCAACGGATGTTGACGAGCATGAAAACGGTCATTCGTGAAATGAACGAAACAACAAAACAGTTAGCTATCACAGGAGGGGACTTAGAGCACGTCTCTGAACATGTCATTGAATCAAACGATCAACTCATATCAGCTATTACAACTGTAAGGCAAGGAGCAGAAGAAACGGCAAATGCTTCAGATGAAAGCATTCATCACGTGGATGAGATGAAAAAGAGGATGCAACATGTGTTAGCAAGTGTACAAAACATTTCAGCAAGTGCGACCGATATGAATGAATCATCGAAAGGTGGAGAAAAGCGACTGGCGCATTTAATTGCTGATATTCATTCATTTGCTGAGCAATTTAAAGAAGTAAATGATACGATTCAAAGTGTGAAACATCATTCTATGTCAATTACAAAAGTTGTCGATGTCATTCGTCAAATTGCCGAGCAAACGAAGTTGTTGGCGCTCAATGCAACTATTGAAGCCGCTCGCGCTGGTGAAGCAGGAAAAGGATTTGCAGTTGTCGCTACAGAAGTGAGAAAACTTGCGGAACATGCTTCAAAAGCAACGGAAGAAATTACGTCATCCATTTTTGCGATGGAAGAAGTATCGATTCATGCGACTAACCAGTTTCAAGGGATGGTGACGCATTTACAGCATCAGTTGGCTTCTGCAAATGAAGCGAAGCGTTCGTTTGACCATTTATTAAAAGAGATTCAGCGTGTCAATCGCAACGTGGCACAAATGGAAAGTGAATTAGAGCAGTTTCAGCAATTATTGCCTATGATCGAAACAGTCACAGTGGCGTTTGCTTCGGTTGCTCAACAAACGTTAGCAAGCGCGGAAGAAATGATGTCGGTCTCGTATGATCAAACAAAGCAAATGAACGACCTGTATCGTGTTGGTGAACGATTAAACGAATTATCTCAATCGCTATCTACACTAACTACAGCATTTAAATTGTGAGAAGCAGGCTCATCAGCCTGCTTCTTTCACAGAAGGAAGTTCTTTAATGGAAACAAACAAAATGGTGATAGAAACGAACCAATCTAACGCGACAGCGTATGGAACGACAATTTGTAATGCTTCCATAACGGTAAAAAAGATCGTTGCTAGGGTGATGGAGTAAGCGGAAAGGCTCCACATGTGGCGATATGAGCCACGTTTATTTAACGTGCCGCGAAAAATAAGACCGATAAATGCTAGGACGGTAACGTAAAGAAATTTGCTCGTACATGTGAAAAAGTATAAAACAAAAAACGATAGCGCAATGACGATAGGGAGTAACGATTGTAGCGTGCTCGTAAATTCATATACATCTTTGTTTGTAAAACGCTCCACTTGCATGACACTATACGGATATGATTGAACGTGTCCATTTGCCACAAGTGCAAATTCTTCTTTTAAAAACGCCACTGCATTTGTATAGCGTGCTACATCATCTGTTGTTAGTGCACCTGTGCTATCCAATAACATCGTCACGTCAGGACGTATAATCTCAATTGGTTCTTCTTCATTAGCTATCAATATGCCATCAACGACTTCAAAAGGAGGAAGTTCTTCGGTCAATAGTTGATGCGTTGAGCCAATCATTTTGTTTATACTTATCGTAAAGTAAATAGCAATCGGCAACGTCGCAATAAGCGATAAAAAGAACACGTAACTAATCGCCTTTCCGATCGGATGAAAGCGAAAGCGAGCAATATGTACAGGAGAATAAAGACTTTGTAATAATCGTTTCCACATCATCATTCACATCCTTTACGCATCATCATTTCTCATTCTACTTCTTTTTATGTTCGCTACACAACCATTTTGTTTCAAGTGTAACATGTATTGACGATATGTATCTTTTTTGATAAAATTACCATCGGATATAGCGGACCCTTAGCTCAGCTGGTTAGAGCGGACGGCTCATAACCGTCTGGTCGCAGGTTCGAGTCCTGCAGGGTCCATTTGCCTCGCTAAGTAAATTAGCGAGGTTTTTTTGCAAATAATTTGAAACATTCGTTTTATTTTGGTACTCTTAAAGTAGGTTCACTTATGAAACTTTTCTGTTTCTAAATATAATTTATCGGTTTCATTTGTGAACAATTACATAATAAATGAGGAGGAATGAAGTATGGCATTTGAATTACCACAATTGCCTTATGCTTACGACGCGTTAGAACCACATATTGATAAGGAAACAATGAACATTCATCACACAAAACATCATAACGCGTATGTAACAAACTTAAACGCAGCGCTTGAAGGGCATCCAGAATTGCAAAACAAAACAATTGAAGAGTTAATGGCCCATTTAGACGCAGTACCAGAAAACATCCGTACAGCTGTTCGTAACAACGGAGGCGGGCATGCAAACCATTCGCTCTTTTGGACTATTCTTTCACCAAATGGTGGCGGTGAACCAACAGGCGAATTAGCTGAAGCGATTAACAACACATTCGGTAGCTTCGAAAAGTTTAAAGAAGAATTTTCAAAAGCTGCCGCTACGCGCTTCGGTTCGGGTTGGGCATGGCTTGTCGTCCATAACGGCCAACTTGAAGTAACAAGCACACCGAACCAAGATACACCATTAATGGAAGGTAAAACACCAATTTTAGGATTAGACGTATGGGAGCATGCATATTACTTAAAATATCAAAACCGCCGTCCAGATTATATTTCAGCATTTTGGAATGTTGTCAACTGGGATGAAGTAGCGAAACGTTACGCGGCGGCAAAATAATGATGAAGAGCTCGACAAATTTTGTCGGGCTCTTTTTGTATATCGCTATAAAAGAGTAGGCAAACTACTTGTCAAGAAAGGAAGTTTGCTTATGAACAGATGGAAACGGATCATCGCGCACATTCGCGCGCATCGACAATTGTTTCTTTTGTTGGCGATTGGTGGATTGTATTCTTTAAGCATCGCTTTGTCGAATACGTTTGTGAACGTATATGTTTGGAAAAAAGTGAACAGTTTTCATGCTCTAGGTGTGTACAATTTAGCGATCGTTACATGGCAGCCATTGGCGTTTATTGTTGCTGGGCAAATTGCAAAAAAGATTGATCGCGTCATCGTTTTACGCATGGGCGTTACGTTTTTAGCTCTCTTTTTTTTAGTTGTATTATTTAGCGGAAATAAAGCGATGAACCATTTGTTTTTACTTGGCGGGTTGCTCGGTGTTGGTTACGGCTTTTATTGGCTCGCATTTAACGTATTAACATTTGAAATTACTGAACCGAGCACACGTGATTTATTTAATGGATTGCTTGGAGCGATGACGTCTGTGGCTGGAATGATTGGCCCACCGCTAGCAGGCTGGGTTATTGCTTCAAGTGAGAAGTTTACCGGATATATGGCGATTTTTTTAGCTTCCTTGTGTTTGTTTCTTGTTGCTGTTATACTTAGCTTTTTTTTACATCGGCGAGGCTCGTCAGGACGCTTTGCGCTTCGCCCCGTGTATGATGAAAGAAAGAAAAATAAAAACTGGAGAATGATTACGAATGCCCATTTTTTTCAAGGGTTTCGGGAAGGAACGTTTGTGTTTATTGTTTCCATTTTTTTATTTATGGCGACCGGAACAGAAAAAGCGCTTGGTGTATTTGGATTGATTAACGCGATTGTTTCGTTTATGACGTACTCGTTTGCGTCTAAATATATAAAACGACAATGGCGGTTGCGCGCTATTTTATTTGGTGGCTTATTGTTATATGCCTCTGTCTTTTTACTCGTTTTTGATTTATCGTACACAAAGCTGATGATATATGGGGCACTTATTGCGATCGGCTATCCGATTTTACTTGTTCCATATTTGTCGCTTACGTTTGACGTGATTGGACAAAGCAATCAGGCGAAAGAGTGGCGAATTGAATATATTGTCATGCGGGAATTGTTTTTGAACGGTGGACGTGCAACGTCTGTGTTATTGTTTTTATTAACCATTACGCTATTTGACGCAAAAGAAGCCATTCCATCATTAATGTTAATTGTTGGGACAGGTCATTTCATTATTTATTTTTTTGTTCGACGTATTCAACTTTCAATGTAGAAATTTGCGAGCGTTTCTTTTACAATGAGGAAGGAGCAAGTAAAGGAGGTGCTCGCTCGTTTTGAAGCAAATACAACAAGCTCAAAAGGCAAAGAAAAAGAAAAAACGAACGCAGTTGCCATTTCGATTAAATGTATTGTTTTTTGCTGTTTTTTTACTATTTTCTGCACTTATTTTACGATTAGGTGTGATTCAAATCGTTTACGGTGAGCAATATCGCAAGGAAGTAGAGCGTACGGAAAACGTCACTGTCAATACACCGGCGCCACGTGGGAAAATTTATGACCGAAACTATCAAGTTGTTGTTGACAATGAACCTCTTCATGCAATTACGTATACGCGTACGCAGACAACAAAACCTTCTGAAATGATTGAAGTAGCGAAAAAGTTAGCGATATACATTGAAAAGCCGACGGATCGTGTAACAGAACGGGACATAAAAGACTATTGGATTTTAACGAATGAGGAAAAAGCAAAAGAAAAAATTACAGAAAAAGAATGGAAACAGTTTCGCGCTAAAAAGTTAAAAGATAAAGATATTTATCGGCTGCAACTTGAACGTATTACAGAAGAAGATGTAAAAATGATTAAGGAAAAGGAACTTGAAGTTGTTGCTATTTTTCGGGAAATGAATAGCGGATACGCTTTGACACCACAAATGATTAAAAATAACGGCGTAACGGATGAAGAGTATGCGGTTGTTAGCGAACATTTAGAAGAACTGCCTGGTGTAGATGTCACAACAGATTGGAATCGTCATTATGCATTTGGCGATACATTTCGTACAGTGCTCGGAAATATTACATCGTCAGAAGAAGGATTGCCACGTGAAAAGCTTGATTATTATTTGGCGCGCGATTATAACCGAAATGATCGTGTAGGAAAAAGTTACATTGAAGCTCAATATGAAGATGTGTTGCGCGGGCAAAAGGCAAAAATTAAAAATGTGACCGATAAAGCAGGAAATATTATTGAAACGATTGAAATGTCACAAGGACAACGAGGCAAAGACATTGTATTAACGATCGATATGGAATTACAACAACGTGTCGAGAAAATTATTGAAGAAGAATTAATGACAATGAAACGTCGCGGTGGAACGGAATTGCTCGATCGTGCTTTTGTCGTGATGATGGATCCGAATACGGGAGAAATTTTATCGTTAGCCGGAAAACGGTACACACGTGATGAAAATGGGAAAGTAGTATTAAAAGATTATGCTCTTGGAACGATTACATCAGCGTATGCGATGGGTTCAGCAGTAAAGGGAGCTACTGTATTAACAGGGTTTCAAACCGGTGTTATCCATCCCGGTACGGTACTCATTGATGAACCGTTATATATTAAAGGAACACCGACGAAAAAGTCGCATAGCGGTATTCGCCCAGGACCGATGAACGATTTAAAAGCACTTGAAATGTCGTCGAACGTTTACATGTTTAAGACGGCAATTGCGATTGCTGGCTCTACGTATCGTCCACATCAAGCGCTACCGATTAAAAAAGAAGCATTTTCGATTATGCGACGATACTTTAATCAGTTCGGTTTAGGAGTGAAAACAGGGATTGATTTACCTGGAGAAATTATTGGATGGCCTGGACAAAGTACGCTTCCAGGACACTTGCTTGACTTAGCTATTGGACAGTTTGACGTATATACACCAATTCAAATGGCACAATACGTTTCAACGATTGCTAACGGTGGATATCGCATTCAACCGCACGTTGTGAAAGAAATTCGTGAGCCAATTAGCGAGAAAAATCAAATGGGAAACGTCATTTATTCGTTTGAACCGAAAGTATTAAACCGAGTAGATATGAAAACTGAGTACATTGAACGTGTACGTGAAGGATTTTATCGTGTCATGCATGGTTCAAACGGAACAGCGCGTGCCTTTTTTGCAAATGCTCCTTATGATCCAGCAGGAAAAACAGGAACCGCACAGGCGTTTTACGATGGACCGATCAAATCAAGACGGATGACGCCAACGTACAATTTGACGTTAGTTGGGTTTGCCCCTTACAACAACCCAGAAGTGGCGTTTGCCGTCGTTGTGCCTTGGGTATACCAAAATGCAAAAAACCATTATCCGATCAATAACTACATCGGAAGAAAAATTTTAGATGCATATTTTGAATTAAAAAAACAGCGCCAATTAGGACAACCATCTTCTACTGAATCGTTGAATAATGGTGAGGAAACAATGGAAAGATAGAAGAAAGCGAATTTACAAAAGCTTAACATTTGTTTAAAACGAATTTAATACGTGTCCATTATTCTATAATTCGTGAAGCAAAAATTACTGAAAAAAAGTAGGGGGAAATCAAAAGATGAAGAAAAACAAATGGTTTGCACTCGCAGGAATGACAAGCGCTGTATTAGCATTTACAACAGCATGTGGTGGCGGCGCTCAACAAGGCGGTGAAGATGGTGGCGAAGCATTAAGTGGTAACGTTGTTGTTGATGGATCTTCTACTGTTTATCCAATTGTTGAGGCTGCCGCTGAAGCATATGCGGGTGAACAACCAGATGTGAAAGTGTCTGTTGGTTTGTCCGGAACAGGTGGCGGATTTGAAAAGTTTACGAAAGGCGAAACAGACTTTTCAAACGCTTCTCGTCCAATTAAAGAAGAAGAAAAGAAAGCAGCTGAGCAAAACGGCATTCAATTTGAAGAGTTTCAAATTGCATTCGATGGTCTTTCCGTTTTAGTGCATAAAGATAACGATTGGGTTGATTATTTAACAGTCGATGAGTTAAAGAAAATTTTTACATCTGGTGCAGTGAACGGAGATGACAAAGTCAAGTGGTCAGATATTCGTCCAGAATGGCCAAATGAAGAAATTAAATTATTCTCACCAGGACATGACTCAGGTACGTTTGACTACTTTGATGAAGTTATTTTAGATGGACAACCGTTGAACAAAACAGCACAATTATCTGAAGATGATAACGTCCTTGTTCAAGGGATTGCCGGAGATAAAAATGCGCTTGGTTACTTTGGATTCGCATACTACATTGAAAATAAAGATAAATTAAAAGCTGTACCAATTGATAACGGAAATGGTCCGGTTGAGCCAACACATGAAACGATCCAAAGCGGTGAATATGCACCATTATCTCGTCCGTTATTTACGTATGCGAGCGTAAAAGCGTTAAAAGAAAAAGCGCAAGTGTATGATTTTGCGAAATTTTTGCTAGAGAACGGTGCAGAGTTTGCTGAAGAAGTTGGTTACGTAGCGCTTCCAAAAGAAAAGTACGATGAGCAATTGAAAAAGCTTGAAGAATTGAAATAACAAGACATAAAGAGATGAGAAGCGATGGCATCGTTGCTTCTCATCTTGCCATGAAATTGGAAAGGGGTTTTCATATTATGGCGATGACAGACGGGAATCGTTCATATTCTGTCCGTGACATGATTAAAGAGAATAAAAAAAAGCAAAGCGGACAGCAGTTTGTTGAATGGTTAATGCCAAAATTGTTACTATTGACAGCAACCATTTCTGTTTTAACGACAATCGGTATTTTATTTACATTGTTATTTGAAACGTTTATTTTCTTTGAACGAGTATCTATTGTTGAATTTTTAACGAGCAAAGAATGGCTTCCGTGGGATGAAAAAACAGGCTCGTTTGGTGTGGCACCGCTTGTGACAGGAACGCTGTTAACAACAGCGATTGCGATGGTTGTTGCGATTCCAATCGGTTTAGCTTCAGCGATTTACTTGAGTGAGTATGCGTCTGAGAAAGCACGAAAAATATTAAAACCGATATTAGAAGTGTTGGCAGGCATTCCGACGATTGTATACGGATTTTTCGCATTAACGTTTGTTACACCTCTTTTGCAAAAATTCATTCCAAATTTAGGGATTTTTAACGCGTTAAGTCCAGGGCTTGTTATGGGTATCATGATTATTCCGATGGTTGCTTCTTTATCTGAAGATGCGATGAGTTCCGTGCCAAACTCCATTCGTGAAGGAGCGCTTGGTCTCGGTTCAACAAAGTTAGAAGTAGCTCTAAAAGTCGTCCTTCCTGCAGCGACGTCAGGTATTGCGGCGTCATTTATGCTGGCAATTTCTCGTGCTGTCGGCGAAACGATGATTGTAGCAGTAGCGGGTGGTTCATCTCCTGTCTTTACGTTTGATGTAACGAAGTCGATTCAAACGTTAACGGCATATATTGTCCAAGTAACAACAGGGGATGCTGGATACGGCACGACGGTTTATTACAGTATTTATGCGGTCGGTATGACGCTGTTTTTGTTTACATTAGCCATGAACTTACTCGCACAATACATTTCTCGTCGCTTTAGGGAGGAGTATTAATCATGGGAAAATTAATTGATAAGCAACGTGTCGTTCAACATATGAACGGCCGCCTATTACGCAATAACGTGCTAAAGTTTTTATTTTTCTTAGCAACATTGTTTGGGCTTATTGTTCTCATTGTGCTTCTATATCGGATACTCACTCAAGCAATTGGCTGGCTAAATCTCGACTTTTTAAACAACTTTCCATCCCGTCGTCCAGAGAACGCAGGAATTAAAGCGGGATTAGTTGGGTCACTATGGTTGATGGTTATCGTTGCGCCTGTTTCTCTCATTCTTGGAGTGGGAACAGCAATTTATTTAGAGGAGTATGCTAAAAAAAATCGTTTTACTGATTTTATTCAAACGAACATTTCCAACTTAGCAGGTGTTCCTTCTATCGTATTCGGGTTGCTTGGTTTGACTATTTTCGTTCGTGAACTGAATTTAGGTCGTAGCATTCTTGCAGCAGGTTTAACAATGAGTTTGCTCGTTTTACCTGTCATCGTCGTTGCAGCACAAGAGGCCATTCGCGCCGTGCCAAATCAATTGCGAGAAGCATCGTATGGTATGGGAGCAACGAAATGGCAGACGATTTATCGCATCGTTCTTCCAGCAGCGATTCCTGGTATTTTGACAGGTAGCATTTTAGCTTTATCTCGTGCCATTGGTGAAACGGCACCGCTTGTTGTTTTAGGTATCCCAACGTTTTTAGCATATTTGCCACGCGGTATTTTGGACACATTTACTGTAATGCCGATGCAAATTTACAACTGGACGTCACGTCCACAAGCGGATTTCCAAAACGTAGCGGCAGCAGGAATCGTCGTATTGCTCGTTGTGCTAATCTTTATGAACTCGATTGCCATTTTCATTCGCAACAAGTTTCAAAAACGTTATTAATTGCGCGTTGAAAGGGGAACTTACTAATGGAATTAACAGTTGTGAAAGAACGTAAAAATAAACAAGTTGAAGAACGAAGCGAAAAAAATGTTGTGTATCGGACGAAAAACTTAAATTTATGGTACGGGGAACATCACGCGTTAAAAAATATTGACTTAGATATTTACGAAAATGAAGTCACAGCTATTATCGGTCCGTCAGGTTGCGGAAAATCAACGTATATTAAAACGTTGAACCGAATGATTGAGCTTGTGCCAAGCGTACGTACATCTGGGGAAATTACGTATCGTGGTCGCAATATTTTTGATAAATCGTACCGTGTCGAAGAATTGCGTACACAAGTTGGCATGGTATTCCAAAAGCCAAATCCGTTCCCGAAATCAATTTATGATAACGTGGCATACGGTCCGCGTATTCATGGTATTCGTGATAAGAAAATTTTAGACGAGATCGTTGAAAGAAGCTTACGTGGTGCTGCGATTTGGGATGAGGTAAAAGACCGCTTGCATACGAATGCATATGGACTGTCTGGAGGACAACAACAACGCTTATGTATTGCGCGCTGTTTAGCAATTGAGCCAGATGTTATTTTAATGGATGAACCGACATCTGCCCTTGACCCCATTTCAACATTAAAAGTAGAAGAACTTGTGCAAGAGTTAAAGAAAAACTACAGTATTATTATCGTTACACATAACATGCAACAGGCGGCGCGTATTTCTGATAAAACAGCATTTTTCTTAAATGGTGAAGTCATCGAATATAGCGACACAGATAAACTATTCTCAAATCCAGATGACAAACGAACAGAAGACTACATTACAGGTCGATTTGGATAAAAAAATCGTGCGGGTGCGCTCGCACGATTTTTTCAAAATGATAAAAAGGGGGAGTGAATATGTCTGTACGTGAAAAATTTGATTACGACTTACAAACGTTGCGAGATCAATTATTACAACTGGGAAGTTTGACGGAAATTGCCTTAACTCAGTCGTTTGAAGCGTTAAAAACAAAAAATAACGATTTAGCATTGCAAGTGCTTGAAAACGATACAAAAATTGATTTACTTGATGAAGAAATTAACGACTTCGCCATTTTACTAATTGCGAAACAACAACCAGTTGCAATCGATTTGCGCCGAATTATTGTCGCCATTAAAATTGCAACGGACGTTGAGCGGATGGCAGACTTTGCTGTTAATATCGCAAAATCAGCCATTCGAATTGGGGAACAGCCGTTTGTTATGTCATTAAATAAGTTAGAAAAAATGCATGAAATGGCAGTCAATATGCTTTCGTTAACGTTAAAAGCGTATTACGAAGAAGATGTCATCGTGGCTAAAAAAGTAGCCGACATGGATGATGAAGTCGATCGCTTGTACGGTGAAACGATTCGGGAGTTGCTAGAGCGCACTAAAGCACATCCAGATGCGATGTCGCAAATTACGCAACTGTCGTTCACAGCACGTTACATCGAGCGTATTGCCGACCATGCGACAAACATTGCTGAAAACGTGTTTTATTTAGTGAAGGGAAAACATTATGATTTAAACGATTAAAGCAAAAGGATGTCCGACGTTGGACATCCTTATTTTGTTATGTTTCGTGCGATTTGTTCATATGACATGTCGCTTGTGACAACATACGTTCCTGGGCGCAGTGCACGCGTTAAGTGATGTGTATCAAGATACGTTAAAAATGATTGAGCATTATCAATAATATGGGCTTGCTCAAGCCGTCTAGCAATGTCTCGACTTGCTTCACCTTTAGCGATTGTCAACGTATAAATGTACGTTTCTTTTTGAGATGGAGTTGCTTTTCTCATTTCATTTTTTAATTTTTCTAGTTTTTCAGCTAGTTCATTTCGTTCCGTAATGAGCTGTTCATATTGTTTCTGGCTGATGGCATCGTTTTGTCGCTGTTCATCAGTTATATAATGAACGATAGCCAGTGTTGTTGTAGCGAACAACATCCCAGCCGCAAATGCACGTGTTGTTCTTTTCATTGATTATTCCTCGCGATCATGATATTCACCTCATCTATCGACATGTTAAGCTTACGAGCAATTTGTTCTTTTGTCCATCCTTGTTTATATAAGTACCATATTTGCTCTTCATTTGAAAATGACTCGATTCCGACAAGCAATTCTTCTTCAAGCACTTTGACTCTCTTTTTTATTTCGTATAATTGTTGCATCGTCGATAATGTCAACTGCTCGATTTGTTCTTCTACTTCTTTGACACGATCTTTTTGAAAAAAAGAAATCAACAATAGTATGATAGCAAAAGAAACGAGCCCAATAAATGTATATTCGATCATGTTCGTCACCCCACTTTATTATACATAGGAATGTAGCAATCATGCATCATTTTCATGTAAAATCGACAATTTTCGTATATTGTCCGCATAGAGTTGTCATGATATGATGGAAAAAAGTGTGCTTTCACTTGGGGGGGATACGTTGTGAAGGCGGTCATTATGGCAGGGGGAAGAGGAACACGGTTACGCCCGTTAACTTGTCATGTTCCAAAGCCGATCGTACCAATGATGAATAAACCTGTAATGGAGTACAGTATTGAATGGTTAAAACAATATGGAATTACAGATATTGCTGTAACTGTTCAATATTTAAGCGATGAAATTATTGAATATTTTGGGGATGGACGACGATTTGGTGTACATCTTCATTATTTTGAAGAGGCGACACCACTCGGAACGGCAGGAAGTGTGAAACATGCTCAGTCTTTTTTAGACGATACGTTTGTTGTCATTAGTGCCGATACGTTGACGACCATTCATTTACAACAAGCGATAAATTTTCATTTCTCCAAACAAGCATTGATTACCGTTCTTATGCACCACGAAGCGACTCCTCTTTCATACGGTGGAATTGTGACAGATCGAAACGGAAAAATCATTCATTTTGTCGAAAAACCAAAATGGAATGAAGTATGTAGCGATTTAGTGAATACAGGTATTTACATTTGCCATCCAGCAATTTTTAATTACATGCCCGAACATCCACCTTACGACTTTAGTCAACATATTTTTCCACATCTCATTCAACAAGGGTACCCGATATATGGCTATCAAGCGGATGGATATTGGTCTGACATTGGTGTCATTGAACAATATCATCAAACACATATCGATTTATTACGGCAACGTTTCGTTTCTTCTCACTATAAAGAAATAGCTCCTGATGTATGGGTCGGCGAGCGAGTTCAAGTTGCACAAGGGGTAAAATTAGAAGGACCGCTTCTTCTTGGAGATGATGTGCGTATCGATGCACATGCAACGATTGGATCATACACGGTAGTTGGTCCACGTTCAGTTGTTAGCAAATACG
Organism: Anoxybacillus suryakundensis; assembly: GCF_001418025.1. Taxonomy (NCBI): domain Bacteria; kingdom Bacillati; phylum Bacillota; class Bacilli; order Caryophanales; family Anoxybacillaceae; genus Anoxybacillus; species Anoxybacillus suryakundensis. The sequence continues at coordinate 91,503 of NZ_LIOK01000006.1, read as the reverse complement.
CATCGTTAAAGCGATCGATTGTTTGGTCAGATGTGTATATTGACGAACATAGTGAATTACGAGGAGCTGTTGTGGCAAATGATGTGTACATCGGTAAAAAAAATGAAATATTTGATTACGCGGTCATTGGAGCAAAGTGTAAATTAGAAAATAAAGTAAAAGTACAGCACGCTGTTAAAATTTGGCCGAATAAAACAATTACAGAAAAAACAAAAGTGAAAGATTCGGTCGTATGGGGGGGAAAACGACCGAACGTATTGTTTCATCAAAACGGGATAAGCATGCGTGCACATGTCGATGCCCATCCGCTATTTATCACACAACTGGCTTTGGCGTATAGTAGTCTGCATGAAAAAGGAAGTCGAATATTAATTGGCTTTGACGATCAACCGTTTTCTAAAGCATTTGGGACGTTGTTTGCTCAATGTTTGCATATGTATGGTATGTACACGAATATATACGATGGAGGATATTTGCCTGCTTTTCGTTATATCATTCCTCACAAATGGTATGACGGTGGAGTATTTATCACAATGAATGAACATGGTGAGGTGATTATTGACATACATGATGAATACGGATTTCCCATTGATCGAACGATGGAACGGGCTATCGCACAACAAATGGAACATGAACATTACATGTTGGCGATCGAAATGGGTGGAGCAATGAACGAAAAAGAAAATGATGACATGTATATTCGCGCATTGCGTGAATGGATTGCTTTTTCTTCATCGGAGCAATGGAAAGTTGTCGTCGCTAGCCCTCTTCTATTTCGGGACATCATTCATCATACACTTCAGTCGTTTGCTATTGAAGTCATTTGGACAGAAAATTGCGATGATGAACATATTCGGGAGCAAATAAATCATGAACAAGCGCAGTTTGCGATTGTGTTTGACCATTCAGGGGAGCGTTTTCGTATTTTTGATGGGCAAGGGATCGCATTGACGAAAGAAGAAATGATCTCATTGCATGTATTAGTGTCTCTTTTATGTAGTGAAACGAAAAAAGTAGCAGTTCCTGCTTGGGCACCGTCTGTGTTACACACGTTAGCAGAACGGCTATATGGCGATATTGTGTATGTTAAAGATACGAGACGGGAGTTTTTACTTGCACATCATCATGAACCGTTTCATTTTTATTTTGATGGACTGTATGCATGTGTACAACTGTTGCATTTGTTGTCTATGGAACGTTGTTCGCTTCGTACCATTGTATCGTCCATTCCAACAATTCATTTATCGTGCCGTGATGTTTATTGCCCATGGGATGAACGGGCGGCTGTTATGCGTAAATTGTTAGAAGAATCGTATGACAAGCATGTAGATTTTACAGATGGTATGAAAGTGTATCATGAAGACGGAGCATGGACACTCATTTTACCAAAAGTAGATGAGCCGACATTGACCATTTATTCTCAAGCAACGAATGCCCAAAAAGCAAAAGAATATACAAAATACTATATAAAGAAAATTCGGCAATATCAAAACGTATAAAATTGATATGGAAATTGTTTAAGAAAAATGATATCATGGAAAGGTGTGATTAAAATACTTTTGTTTGGAGGGAAAGAACGATGCGTGTAAATATTACGTTAGCGTGCACAGAATGCGGCGAACGCAACTATATTTCAACAAAAAATAAGCGCAATAACCCAGAGCGCCTTGAATTGAAAAAGTATTGCCCACGAGACAAAAAAGCAACAGTTCATCGTGAAACGAAGTAAGCAGTAGGATTTTTTTCCTGCTGCTTATTTTTTTATGAAAGAGGGGGAAGGATAATGGATAAGAAATTATTGCGACAACAAATGAAACAGCGCATTTTACATATGACAAAAGAAGAGCGTAAGCAAAAAGAGAGAATCATTCACGACATATTATTTCAGCAACATTGTTGGAAAAAGGCTCATATGATTGGCATTACGATTTCGCGACAAATAGAAGTAGACACAATACGTATTATTGAACGCGCTTGGAAAGAAGGAAAAAAGGTTGCAATTCCGAAATGCGAGGTAGCAACGAAACAAATGACATTTCGAGAAATTGATTGTTTTCAACAAATAGAACGTACTTTTTTTGATTTATATGAACCGATTGTAGAAGAAACGAGAGAAGTACAAAAACATGAAATCGATTTGCTATTCGTTCCAGGTCTTGCTTTCGTTCGGCAAGGGTATCGTCTTGGCTACGGTGGAGGATATTACGATCGTTATTTAGTCGATTTTCCGAACGACACCCTTTCACTTGCATATGATTGTCAAATTGTTTCTACGTTGCCGATTGAACAACATGACATTCCTGTTCAAAAGATGATTACGAATAAAGGAATAATTGTTTGTGAAAGCGAATCATAAAACAGCATAAGCGTTTTCATATTATACAGGAGAAAAAATTAACAAAATGTTAATAATTCATGCCCCATAAACTTTGTGAAACAGTGTACAATGTAAGTGTGAAACAGATAAACAATGCACATATTGTAAAATGATATAAACGAAAGGTGGAAGAAATATGTCAAATAAAGTGAATCGTGTTGTTTTAGTTGGGACAGGTTTTGTCGGCTCGAGTTATGCGTTTGCTCTTTTAAATCAAGGGGTGACAGAAGAGCTCGTTCTTATTGACATTAATAAAGAAAAATCAGAAGGGGATGCGATGGACTTAAACCACGGCATGCCGTTTGCACCGTCCCCAACAAAAATTTGGTTTGGCAATTATGAAGACTGCAAAGATGCAGACATTGTTGTGTTAACAGCAGGGGCAAATCAAAAGCCAGGGGAAACACGATTAGATTTAGTGGAGAAAAATACGAAAATTTTCAAAAACATTATTGATCAAGTCATGGCGAGTGGATTTAATGGCATCTTTCTCGTCGCAACAAATCCAGTTGACATTTTAACATATGCAACATGGAAGTTTTCGGGATTACCGAAAGAGCGCGTCATCGGTTCAGGAACGATTTTAGATACAGCGCGCTTCCGATATTTATTAGGTGAATATTTCGACGTCGATACACGTAACGTACATGCGTATATTATTGGGGAACATGGCGATACAGAGTTACCGGTTTGGAGTCATGCATTTATCGGTTGCCGTCCAATTGCTGATATGATGAAAGAGAAGCCACAATATAAGCAAGAAGATTTAGATCACATTTTTGTGAATGTACGTGATGCAGCGTATCAAATTATTGAACGAAAAGGCGCAACATATTATGGCATTGCTATGGGACTTGTTCGTTTAACAAAAGCCATTTTACAAAATGAAAACAGCGTTCTTACTGTCTCAGCTTACTTAGAAGGACAATATGGTCAAAACGATATGTACATTGGCGTACCAGCGATCGTAAATCGTAACGGCATTCGTGAAGTCGTCGAATTGCAATTGAACGAAGAAGAAAAAGAAAAATTTACTCACTCTGCCAATGTGTTAAAAGATGTAATGAAACGCGTTGGGTTACAATAGGTTGTCTCATGATGAGGCAACCTTTTTATAAATTCAACGAGAAAAGGGAACGGTAACAATGAGGAGGGTGATCATATTGAATGGAAAAACATTCATCTTTACGTTGATGGTAGGACTTGTTCTCTACCGCTTTCGTTATCGGTTATTGAATGAAATATTGAAACGAGAAGCCATTCAAAAGCGAGTTGTACAATGGGGGATGTCCATTCCGTTTATTCGCCATCGCCTGATGCCCACATTATTTTTACAAAAGTACAAATAGTTGCACTTTGTAAAAGAGTGTGGTAAAAGAAGGGTATGATAGCGAAGGGAGAGGAAAGGTTGAGCATTCGCTTCGATTTTGTATATTGGCAAATGATATTTCAGTTTTTGCAGGAAAACTATACTATCGTCTATATGTCGCCTGATGAACAAGAAGTTTGGTTGCAATCTACACGTGAACGAAAAGCGCCACTCATTCGTCTTGTTCGAACGGATATAGATTGGAGCATATCGTTAAAAAACGATATGCAACGTGCGCTCATTGCCGTTGATGAATGGCGAAAAAGCCAATTTCGCCGCCAACTGCAAGTCGTCAACATATACGTCATGATGGATCCTCCTGTTGACGATTGGGAATGGTATGTTCATCGTCCGTTTACGACTGAACGAGTACATATGCAAACATTTGTTATGCACAAAAACAATATGTACGCGATATTACATGAACTACATATGTTGTTTCAACACGCATTGAAAATATATGTACCCGATGATTCCCCGATGTTGCAAAATGAGTTACAAGTATTTAAACAACATGTTTTATCGTTTGCAGAGCGCATGTACGAAAATGAGCGTCGCATATTTGAACGTGGAAAAGCAAGATTTACATATGTATTTATTGCTTTGCAAATGGTAATGTTTTTTATTTTAGAATGGAACGGTGGAAGTACAAATACGTTAACGCTCATTCAATACGGTGCAAAATTTAACCCGCTTATTTTGCAAGGGGAATGGTGGCGCTTTTTTACTCCTATCGTTTTGCATATTGGCTTTTTACACTTGTTCATGAACACGTTTGCGCTATATTATTTAGGTCCGCTCGTTGAAAAATTGTACGGTTCGTTTCGATTTTTATTTATTTATCTTTTTGCTGGTTTTGCAGGCTCGCTCGCTAGTTTTTTATTTTCACCATCCGTATCTGCGGGAGCGTCCGGTGCCATTTTTGGATGTTTTGGCGCTTTGCTTTACTTTGGAAAAGCGTATCCGCATGTGTTTTTTCGAACGATTGGAATGAATGTATTAACAGTGATTGGGATTAACTTAGCATTTGGTCTCATTGTTCCAAATATTGATAACGCAGGCCATATTGGTGGATTAATTGGTGGATTTTTAGCTGCAAGCATCGTCCATTTTCCAAAAGAACGTGTTCGTCTCGGACAATGGTTAGCTGTTCTATTTACAGCGGTCGTTACGCTCATTTGCCTATATATCGGTTTTCAACGACCACCAGCAGATCAAGCACCACTCATTCTTGCGCTGTCCAAGCAGTATATTGATGAACAAGAATACGGCCAAGCAGAACACATGTTAACACTCATTCATGAACAAGATGCTGAAGCATATAAAGCAGATTTTTTACGTGCCTATATTCGTATACAACAAAAAGATTACGACGGTGCAAAACAATATTTATATGCTGCGCTCCAGAAAAATGACCGCTTTCATGAAGCATTTTACTATTTAGCTTTACTGTATGCAGAAGAAAAAAATTATGAACAAGCAAAACAAGCTGCAGAACGTGCGCTGCAGCTTCATCCAAATGATGAACAATATAAACGATTATTTCGTGAACTCGAGCAGTTGTTTTAATATGACGATCTCTCCATCTGCTGTTTCTGTCACGACAAACAGTTTACTGTAATCTTTTTTAATTAAAATGAGGGGAACGGTACTACCGATTGGTGATTCAATCGAACCGTTCTGTTTTTTTATGCCTAGAAAATAATTTTTGTACAAACCTTCCCATAAGTTTCCGACCATCACTTCCGTCTCATTTGTCGTTAAATCCATAAATGGTTGCTCATTATATTGAACAAGCTCAGGTAAATACAAATGATAATAATCATCTTTTTTTAATATTTTGTCCATTTCATTGGCAGCTTTGTTTACAATCGTTTGCGTTTGTTTATTTAATGTATTTGCCCATGTTTTTTGTTCATTTGTCGTTGGTTTACGAAACGATTGAAGAGGGGCGAAAGATGAGTCGATGACATATAATGTGTCTCCACTCATTTTCTGACTGCTTCGAATATCGTTACCGTTATGCAACTCTCCTTGATGATATGAAATGGCTTGAAATAATCGGCTCCCTTTTTGTTCGAGACGTTTTTGTTGAATAAGGTTTTTCCCATTCTCTTTCCATTTTGATTGCGTGGAAATGAGCCTCCCATTAGCAAACAATAACGAAATATCTTGCCGTAAGTAAGCGGTTCGATCGAGCGATGAAGTGACGATCCAATCGACGACATAATTGTTTTCTTTTTTCTGGGATTGTAGTGATAATTTTGTTTCGGCAGTTGTAAAGCGAACGGTCGGATCGATCGGAAAAAACATAATCGTCTCGCGAGCAGGCCGCTCAAACACTTGGACGATGACGATAAATACGAATAGCAGTATAAATAGCGATATGAAACGTTTCATCTCATTCCTCCGGTCAAGCATACATTTATAAAAAATGTATGTGTATACAAACCGAAATATGTATGAATGAATATCGATATGTCAAAGATGGATGGTAGTCCATGTAAGGTAGGTGATCGGAATGAAGCGCGTATCTTCGCGTCTTTCAGAAAACGTTTCATATATGAAAACAAAGCTTGGAGTAGGGAAAAGTTTTGACGTTATTTATTTAGATGTTCATTATGCAGGAAAAGATATGGCTTTATTTATGATTGACGGATTTGTCAAAGATGATATTCTCCATTACTTAATGAAATTGTTGTCCGAATTGCCGGACGATGTGTTAGATGAACAACCGTTAGATAAATTGTTACGGACGCATCTTCCGTATGTTGAACTCGATCAAACAGACGATTTTGAACGTATCATTGATGGAGTGTTGGCAGGACCGACAGCTTTATTTGTTGATGGAATGGCAAAAGCGATTTTAATTGATGCACGTACATATCCTGTGCGTGGACCTCAAGAGCCGGACATGGAGCGAGTTGTTCGAGGTGCACGTGATGGGTATGTAGAAACAATTGTATTTAATACGGCGCTAACAAGACGGCGCGTACGTGATCGTTCATTACGAATGGAATATATGCAAATTGGTCGTCGTTCAAAAACGGATGTATGTGTTTGTTATATTGAGGATATTGCCAATGCAGAGATTGTCGAAGAAGTGAAACAATCATTGGCGAAAATTGATACCGACGGTTTACCAATGGGAGAAAAAACAGTAGAGGAATTCATTTCTGGTAGGCATTTTAATCCTTATCCTGTCGTTCGTTATACAGAAAGGCCAGATACGGCTGCAGCGCATTTATATGAAGGACATGTTCTTATTTTTGTTGATGGATCTCCGAGTGTGTTAATTACACCAGCAACATTTTGGCATCATTTACAACACGCAGAAGAATATCGAAATAAGCCGATTGTTGGTGCATATTTACGCTTCGTTCGCTTTCTTGCTGTATGGCTTTCTATTTTTTTATTGCCGCTTTGGTATATGTGGATGAAAAAACCCGAACTCGTGCCGCACGCTTTATCATTTGTCTCAAAATCAACAGAAGGTAATATTCCATTATTTGGACAAATTTTACTTATCGAGTTTGGGCTAGATATGTTACGGATGGCAGCCATTCACACTCCATCTGCTTTAGCAACAGCGCTTGGGCTTGTTGCTGCACTAATGATCGGTGGGATCGCCGTTGAAGTGGGGCTATTTTCTAATGAAGTCATTTTATATTTTGCGATGGCGACTATTGGGACGTTTGCCACACCAAGTTATGAGCTTGGATTGGCCAATCGGCTCGTTCGCCTTGCTTTGCTGATTGTAACAGCGTTATTTGGTGTTGTTGGCTATGTTGTAGGCATTACCGCATGGTTAGTCATGCTTGCACGCATGCAATCGTTTGGCGTTCCGTATTTATGGCCGTTTATTCCATTTTCATATCGTGGGATGCGCGATGTACTTATTCGTTCCCCAATTCCATTGAAAAATCGTCGTCCAACTGTCTTACATCCAAAAGATCCAGATCGGTAAAAATGTGAAAAATATCGCAAAGACATTGTTCAGTTCTTGACGACCTTTTGTTTTCCTTATACATTTAAAATATGTAAATTGAAAACGCTTATACACGACAGGTGAAGAAAATGAAATCTGTATATGATGTACAACAATTATTAAAAAAATACGGAACGATTATTTATGTCGGTGATCGCCTTGCAGATTTAGAATTAATGGAAGACGAACTGAAAGAATTATTTCAAGCGCAGCTTGTCGACGTAAAAGATTATCAAATGGCGCTTCTTATTTTACGTCATGAAGCACAAATCGAACGAGAAAAAAGAGAAAAGGGATGAAGGAACAATGGAACAATGGTTAGTTGGTGTAGATTTAGGTGGAACGACAGTCAAATTAGCGTTTGTAAATATGTATGGGGAAATCATTTGTAAATGGGAAATTCCAACAGACAAATCGGAACAAGGGAAACATATTACAACACATATTGCCAAAGCCATTGATGAGAAGTTGCGCGAATTAGATGAATCAAAAGAACGACTTATCGGTATTGGAATTGGTGCCCCTGGACCTGTTAATATGGCGACAGGGGACATTTATGAAGCGGTAAATTTAGGGTGGAAAAACTACCCTTTAAAAGATCGATTAGAAATGGAAACAAGGCTTCCTGTTGTTGTTGATAACGACGCGAACATTGCAGCGATCGGAGAAATGTGGAAAGGAGCAGGCGATGGTGCGAAAAATTTAATTCTTGTTACGCTTGGTACAGGTGTTGGTGGCGGTGTGATCGTAAATGGTCAAATCGTTCATGGAACGAACGGTGCCGGTGGCGAAATTGGTCATATCACGTCCATTCCAGAAGGAGGGGCATCTTGTAACTGTGGCAAAACAGGGTGTTTAGAGACGATTGCTTCAGCGACAGGTATCGCTCGTATTGCAGCAGAACGTTTACAACAAATGAACGAACCGAGTTGTTTACAAGATGTTTTGAAAAAGTCCGGAACCGTCACCGCGAAAGATGTATTTGATGCCGCGAAAGAAAATGATACGTTAGCGCTACAAATTGTTGATGAAGTGACTTTTCATCTTGGTTTAGCGCTCGCTAATTTAGCAAACGGTTTAAATCCAGAGAAAATCGTCATCGGTGGCGGGGTATCAAAAGCAGGGGACATGTTAGCGCAAGCGGTTGCTCGTCATTTTAAACGTTTTGCGTTCCCGCGTGTCGCTGAAGCTGCTGACATTGTCATCGCTACCTTGGGAAATGACGCTGGTGTAATCGGTGGAGCATGGTTAGTGAAAGAAAATATCGTATAAAGACAGACGAGGAGATCGTCTGTCTTTTTTGTCGAAAATTTGTCGGTAAAAAACGTCTTGCCTTTTTGTAAGAAAAGGTGTAAAACAGTCATATGTGGATGCGCGACTTGTCTATTATATCGTTTATAGTTTAAGATAACAGTTGCTTTTTTGTTAAGAAAGTATTAATATTGTCATTGGTTAAGATAAAAAAATGTAAAAAAACGGATGTACCTCGTACAGCATAGAATAAGCATCGGATGTGGATGGATTAAAGGAGGGAGACATATGAAAAATTACCGTTTCGTTTTTTTCACGGTATTACTTTTATGGATGAAGACATATTTAGTGTATAAAAATAGTTTTGATATAAAAATTGAGTCATGGAAGCAGGAGTTTATTTTGTTCATTAGTCCATTAAGCTTCCTGTTATTTATTTTTGGGCTCGCTTTATTTATGAGCGAGAAAAGACGTAATCGCTATATTGTCATTACAAGTTTTATTGTTTCTTTTGTTTTGTATGCGAACGTGATGTTTTATCGTTTTTTTAGTGACTTCATTACCATTCCTGTGTTGTTTCAAACGAACAACATGGGTGATTTAGGAAATAGCGTATTTGAGTTGATGAACGTTTCTGATATTTTCTTTTTCCTTGATGTTGTGTTGATTGCTTGGATGGCGTATAAAAAAGTATCTATGGCTCAATATGTGCCGGCGACAAAACGTTTTCGTCGCACGTATTTTCTTATGACAGTGGCCATTGCTTTATTTAACCTAGGGTTAGCGGAAACAGAGCGGCCAGAGCTGTTAACGCGCACGTTTGACCGTGAAATGTTAATTAAAAACTTAGGGATATACAACTATCATGTGTATGATATTATTTTGCAGTCACGTTCGAAAGCACAACGCGCATTAGCGGATAGTAGTGAATTAGCAGATATTCAAAACTACATTAACGCGAACGAAAAAGCACCGAACAAACAATTGTTTGGCATCGCAAAAGGGCGTAACGTTATTGTCGTTTCGATGGAGTCTTTACAAAGCTTTGTCATTAATAATACGGTGAACGGGCAAGAAATTACGCCGTTTTTAAACGACTTTATTAAACAAAGCTATTACTTTGATAACTTTTACCATCAAACAGGACAAGGAAAAACATCAGATGCGGAGTTCATCATTGAAAACTCGTTATATCCGCTTGGCCGTGGTGCAGTCTTTTTCACGCATGCGACAAACGAGTATAACGCCACGCCAGAAATATTGAAAAGCTATGGATACTATTCAGCCGTATTTCATGCAAATAATAAAAGTTTTTGGAATCGTGATGTGATGTACCAATCAATGAAATACGATCGTTTCTTCTCGATGACGGACTATACCATTACAGAGGAAAACTCAGTTGGCTGGGGTTTAAAAGACATTCCGTTTTTTGAGCAATCTGTGCAACATTTAAAAACGTTGCCACAGCCATTTTATACAAAATTTATTACATTGACGAACCACTTTCCATTTGAATTAGGCGAAGAAGATAAAATGGTTCCGGAGTATACGTCAAATAGTCGGACGTTAAATCGTTATTTCCCGACGGTTCGATATATGGATGAGGCGTTGAAAGTATTTATTGAGCAGTTGAAAAAAGAAGGATTGTATGACAACTCTATCATCATTCTGTATGGAGACCATTACGGTATTTCTGAAAACCATAATAAAGCGATGGCTCAATATTTAGGTAAGGATGAAATTACACCATTTGACCACGTTCAATTACAACGTGTTCCATTGATCATCCATATTCCGGGTGTGACCGATAAACATCCGAAAGTGATTTCAAAAGTGTCTGGACAAATTGATGTGAAACCAACATTGCTCCACTTGCTTGGTATTGATACACGCAATCAAATTCATTTTGGTGAAGATTTATTCTCAAAAGATAAACTTGACTTTGTCGTTCTTCGTGACGGTAGCTTCGTAACAAAAGACTACGTATACACAAAAAACGCATGTTACGATAAGAAAACAGGAACAGAAGTCGATGGATCTTACTGTGAGCCATATATGGAAAAGGCGCGCCAAGAGCTTGATTACTCTGACAAAATTGTATATGGAGACTTGTTGCGCTTCTACAATAAACAACAGGAAAATAAACAATAGCTAGCTCTGACGACAGGGCTAGCTTTTTTTATGCAAAGGGCTCGTGAAAGCCCCTGACGGAGAATATACATACGGACAAATTCATCATTCATACAATGAAGTAAGGGAGGAGAGAGAAATGTACGACTTTTCGACATTGATGCATGATATTGATCAATTGCAACATCATTCGCTTGTTCGCATACATGAAATCGGAAGAAGTGTATTAAACAAACCGATTGTGGAATTACAAATTGGTGAAGGTGAAACATATGTGCATATGAATGCATCTTTCCACGCGAACGAATGGATTACTTCCGCAGTTGTGATGGCGCTTGTTCGTGACTATGTGCAAGCGTTACAGAACAAGCAGCATCTTCTTGGCTATGATGTACAACGATTATATGAAAAAACAACTTTATCCGTTGTTCCGATGGTAAATCCAGATGGAGTGGATCTTGTGTTACATGGAAAAAAAGCGGCACAACATTATGAAGATGAAGTGGTGCGCATAAATGGGGGAAGTGAAGATTTTTCACAATGGAAAGCGAATATTCGAGGGGTTGATTTAAACAATCAATTTCCTGTAAAGTGGGAAGTAGAGAAAGAAAGGAAAATTCCGAAAGCACCTGCACCGCGTGATTTTCCTGGTTTTTTTTCGCTAACTGAACCAGAAGTGCAAGCGATGGTAGCATTGACAAAAGAACGGAATTTTTTTAAAGTGCTCGCATTTCATACGCAAGGAAAAGAAATTTATTGGGGATATGAACAATGTGAACCACCTGAAGCGGAAGAAGAAGTAAATGAGTTTGCAACATGGAGTGGTTATGTACCTGTTCGATATATTGACAGTCACGCTGGATATCGTGATTGGTTTATTTTCAATTGGAAGCGATGTGGGTATACGATTGAACTTGGTGAAGGGGTAAATCCGCTCCCTTTTTCGCAATTTCCTTCTATTTATAACGAAAGTATCGGCATTTTTGTTACTGCCCTTGCTCGTACGTAAAAAGACGCCAATACGTTGGCGTCTTTTTAATGGGCAACTGGATATCCGTGATGAATAACAGTCATAATTGTAAACCAACCGAATACAGCAATTGTTCCTATGCCGAACAATACGCCGAGGAAATTTTTTTCGCGCAACGAACGGACTACGCCGTAAGCTGCAAGCAACGTGACTAACGTAAAGATCACAACTAAAATAATCCCTGTTGGCATAACTTCCCCTCCTTATGTATACCGATTCTTCCTTTTCCATTGTAATCGTTTTTGTTACGTTTGTCGAGGTGCAAAACGTATGTTGTTCGTGTACAATAAAGATAGAATATATGTGGAAAGCGAGGAAATGTGATGAGGTGGGAACGAATTCCTTTAGGACCGTTGCAAACAAACGCGTATGTGCTTGTCGATGAAAATGGGACATGTTTAATTTTTGATCCGGGTAGTGAAGGGGAAAAGCTTATTCAGCATATTGAAGCAAACAGTTGGACGCCACTAGCTGTTTTGCTTACACATGCTCATTTTGACCATATTGGGGCAGTTGATGACGTAAGAAATCGTTGGTCTATTCCTCTGTATGTGCATAAAAAAGAACAACATTGGCTAACTGATCCAATGAAAAACGGATCTTTATTATTCATGGGGGAAGCGATTACTACAAACGATGCTGACGTGTTGTTTGAAGGAGAGGACATGTTGACGATTGGTCCTTTTTCTATTCAAGTGCTTGAAACACCAGGGCATTCGCCGGGCAGTGTGTCATACTATATCGAAGACGCCCAAGTAATCGTATCAGGGGATGTGCTATTTTCAGGAAGTATAGGTCGTACGGATTTACCTGGGGGAAGTTACGAACAATTGCTACAAAGTATACATCGCAAACTTCTCGTTCTTCCTGAAGAAACAGTTGTTTTATGTGGGCATGGTTTTGAAACAACGATAGGAGCAGAGATGGACACGAATCCATTTTTAAACGGGTTTTAAGCAAAAAAATTCCCTTCTCTATACAGAGAAGGGGGTTTGGGGGATGTTTTATTTCCTATAATGGGAGGGGATATAGTTAAGCTACTAAATTAACAATATAACAAATTTAACACTATGTCAATAGTGAAAAAGGGTGCGAATAAAAAAATGTTAGAAAAAATGAGAAATAGACGTTTATCGTATGCACAATATATAGAATTGGCATTGTATGATGAACAGTATGGCTATTATATGAGACGAAAAGAAAAAATTGGACGAGAAGGAGATTTTATTACAACGAGCAACGTAGGACATATCGTTGGGCATGTATTCGCGGATGTGTTTATTCGTTTCATAGAAACATATGATGTTCCGCCGCTTATATGTGAAATCGGCGGAGGGACAGGTCGATTTGCTTATGCTGTTTTAGAACAATGGAAACGTCAATCGCCACAAACGTTTTCACAAGGACAATATATAATTGTTGAAACAAGTCCATATCATCGAGAAAAACAAGCGGAAATACTCGCTCCGTTTATGGATCACGTACGTATCATCTCTAGTTTTACTGAACTTTCTTCTCCTTTTTCTGGTATTGTATGTAGTAACGAATTATTTGATGCGTTTCCTGTTCATGTCATTGAGAAAAGAAACGGTCAAATATATGAATGTTTCGTTGTAGTAGAAGACGATCAGCTTGTTGAACAACGTCATGTACTTGAAAACGAGGAGATCGTTCACTATTTAGAAGAGCGAGACATTCAGCTCGTTGATGGTCAACGATTTGAAATTCCGTTAGCGATGAAAAAATTTATCTTTCAGCTTGATCAAGCGCTTGAGCAGGCGATTATTTTTACGGTCGACTATGGATATACAGATGAAGAATGGAAACATCCGGAACGAAAACAAGGCAGCTTGCGTGGTTATTATCGTCATCAGTTTATTGATAATCCGCTTCGTTATCCAGGGGAGATGGATATCACTACCCATATTCAATGGGATGCGTTACGGTTTTACGGAGAACAAGCAGGGTGGACATTTACTCATTTATGGCGCCAAGATGAATTTTTATTGCAAGCGGGCATCTTGAATCATTTGATCGCTCATCATGATCCGAATCCGTTTTCCGAGCAACATCGACACAATCGTGCCATTCGTTCGCTAGTGATGAGTGATATCGGCAGAGCGTTTCAAGTGATGGTGCAACAAAAGAATATGAATATTCCTATTTTTACATAAAAAAGCGATGAGGTATGCTCATCGCTTTTCTTATTCGCCCATGCCAGGAACCATCATAAATGTTGTCCAGTACGTAAATCCGGCAAAAAAGACCGTTAAGTACGCACCGAAAATGTAAATGTACATTCTTTCTGTTAATTTTAAGTAGCTTAACAAAAGAAAGAATCCTGTTTGGCCGAGGAACAATAATGACGTTGTATGCATATGGCCAAGATAGAACATGACAGCAAAAATCCCTGTCCAAAATGACAAGACGCGGAACATACGATCCATACGTATCCCTCCTTTTCTGACCGTTTCCCTTACTTATTATAATGTAATCGAAATGGTTGTGTAAACGTTCTATTTTTTAAGAATGGCTTGATACGTGCACGAATTACATCCTGATGGCATAATTTCTTCTGTCACAAGTTCAGCGTTTGTAAATAACACTTCTAGCATTCCTTTTAAAAAGGCGTTATGCATATAGCAAACCGAGTCTGGATGCGTAAAAGCAAGTTCTTTAAACGGGCAGTTGAAAATTTCAAAATAAATTTTCCCTTGATTTTCACTGTAATGGAATGTCGGATAAAATCCAGCGGCTTCGGCTGCTTTTTGTAAAATGTTCATTTTTTCTTCCACGCTTAACTGCTCAAGTGCTTGCATCGATTGCACGTGCTGTTGTACAAGTTCTTGTCCGAATAGCTTTCCTGTTTCATACAACGCTTGTTTCCCTGCGTCTCCAAGTTTCATCATCGCTTGGATAGCGATTTTTGATAACAGTTGGTAATCGCGAAATGGAAAATGAAGTTGGATGACATCATCGGACAGGCGGTATAGTCGGCTCGGTCTTCCACCTTTTCCTGTTTTTTTTGTTTCGGATACAAGCATATTTACATCTTCTAACTTCGTTAAATGAAGACGAGCAACGTTCGGATGAATATGAAAAGCATCAGCGATTTCTTGAACGGTTACTTCTTGATGTTTTCGAGCGATATACTGATAAATGTCGTAACGAGTCGGATCGGCAAGGACGCTTGTAATTTTTAATACTTGATCCATTATGTCTCACTCCTATAGATTCATTCATTTACATTATAATACATGTATTTTCACAATGGAAATGCATATATACAACTTTATTCCTATCTTTTTGCAACGTTCACAAAGTTTTAAAACAAATTACTGTACAAATGTTAAACAAAAGTTATACAATATGTGTAACAAGGATGGAGAAAGGAGTGTGTTGTTATGCTTACTGTATACATGTATCCAAGTTGTACATCGTGTCGAAAAACAAAAAAGTGGTTATGTACAAACAATATTGAATTTCATGAGCGTCATTTATTTCGTGAAACACCGACATATGAAGAATTATTGCACTTATTATCGTTAACGACGGAAGGGATCGATGAAATTTTAGCGACACGCAGTCAGTCATTTAAGCAACTTGGTGAAAATGTGGAGGACTGGCCTTTATCAAAAGTTGTTGAGCTGCTTGTGAAAGAACCTCGTCTCCTTCGCCGTCCAATCGTCACTGACGGCAAACGGCTCGTTGTCGGCTATAATCCGTCAGCGTTAAAAAACATGGCAAAAAAATATCGTCGTGTTTGTGTCTCGTAACGTTCACCCTATGGGTGAATATTTTTTTTGAATTTTTTTACGAAAGAAGAAGGAGTTTGCCGAAAAATGTTGAATAATGAAGGCGAAAAATAAAGAAAGGAGGATAGCATTGCAAACAATCGAGCAGTTGGCGGATCGACTAATTGAAGATGCTTACATTCTTCAAGCTTCTGACATTCATATCGTTCCGCGTAAGCAAGATGCGCTTGTTCAATTTCGATTAGGAGGGATGCTCGTTACAAAAAATGTGTTATCAAAACAAACGTGCGAACGTTTGCTTGCACACTTTAAGTTTCTGGCTGATATGGACATTGGTGAACGTCGCCGCCCACAAAGTGGAGCGATGGAAATGAACATTGCCCACGCAACTGTCCATCTTCGTTTGTCAACATTGCCTACCATTTATGACGAAAGTTTAGTCATTCGCTTGCTTCCGTTACATTCATTTCTTCCGCTCAAACAACTCGCGCTATTTCCTTCAACAGTAAAAAAGTTGCTCGCGTTATTAAATTATTCCCATGGGCTTATTATTTTCACGGGACCAACAGGATCTGGGAAAACGACGACGCTATACAGTTTGTTAAACGTATGTCGCCATCATTTTCAACGAAATGTCATTACATTAGAAGATCCGGTTGAAAAGCGAGCGGAAGATGTGTTGCAAGTACAAGTTAATGAAAAAGCTGGGATTACGTATGCTGCAGGGTTAAAAGCAATTTTGCGCCACGATCCAGATGTGATTATGGTAGGGGAAATTCGAGATGCCGAAACTGCACGAATAGCTGTACGTGCAGCGCTTACGGGACATCTTGTACTGACAACGATGCATACGAAAGATGCTGTTGGAGCCATTTATCGTCTTCTTGAGTTTGGTGTACCATTTCAAGAAATGGCGCAAACGTTAGTTGCTGTCACAGCCCAACGTCTTGTGCAACTGAAATGTCCGTTCTGTGCGGGAGAATGCTCATCTTTTTGCCGACAGTACCGACCTGTTCGGCGAGCTGGTGTTTATGAATTACTATACGGAAGTGAACTGGCGCAAGCGATACGAGCAGCAAAAGGAGAGCAAGCGACATACGTGTACACTCGGCTAAAAGATGTTATTAAAAAAGGGATTGCGCTCGGTTTTTTACATGAGAGTGTCATCGAAAGTTGGTTGTTAGATGAAGCGACGTTGTAATTGGTCGTTACAAGAGCAAAGTTTGTTTTTCATTCAATTAGGGAAATTGCTTAGTAAAGGGTATTCGCTTGCCCAAGCCATTGAGTTTTTACAAATTCAACAATCTGCAGCAAAACAAAAAGATTTAGATGATTGTATGCATGCATTGCGAGCTGGTGTGCCCATTCATGAAGTTTTTTCACGCATGCAATTTCATTCTCATCTTTTAGGATATGTGTTTTTTGCTGAACAACACGGTCAACTTGCTCACGGATTTATTGAGGCCG
Organism: Anoxybacillus suryakundensis; assembly: GCF_001418025.1. Classification (NCBI taxonomy): domain Bacteria; kingdom Bacillati; phylum Bacillota; class Bacilli; order Caryophanales; family Anoxybacillaceae; genus Anoxybacillus; species Anoxybacillus suryakundensis. Next base: position 74,136 of record NZ_LIOK01000006.1, on the reverse strand, counting down.
GGGAGATCGGACAAATGAGAGCACGTTACGTCGAGCAAGTGAAGCGTATGTTACGCTACCCGTTGTTTCTTTTTAGTTTTTGTATGGCAATGTTTTTCATATTTCAGCAAGTGTTAGCTCCGCAGTTTTCCCATCTCCTTTCTTCGTTTCATGCTCGCTCTGCTTTTTCTACCTTCATTTTTTCTGTTGCTGTATGGCTTCCTCGTATATTTTCTATTGTGTTCACGATGCTCATTTTGTTCGGATTGTTTTACTTTTTTTTCATTCGTTCATGGCCTATTTATAAAAAAATGAATATGTTCATGAAAATTCCAATCGTGCGCTCATGGATCGTTTCCTTCCATACACAAGTATTTTCGTTGCAATTAAGTCATTTGTTAAAAGGAGGGTTATCTATTTATGAGGCGCTGCAAATTTTTGAACACCAATCCCACCTTCCGCTACTGAAAGAGGAAGCGAAAATCATGAAACAGCAGTTATGTGCAGGCGAAAAGTTGGATGAAATCGTTCAGCAACGGAAGTATTACGAACAAGAACTACCTTTCGTCATTCGTCACGGTCAGTCTAATGGAGAATTAGTTCAAGAATTATTTCATTACAGCCAGTTTTCATTGCAAAAACTTGAAAACCGTCTAAAAAAAATTGTATATATCATTCAACCACTGTTGCTTAGTTTTATTGGCATTTTCGTTGTTCTTATGTATATGGCTATGCTGTGGCCTATTTTTCAATTGTTAAATCACATATGATGGGGGATGCATATGCGAAATGAGAAAGGATTTACATTAATCGAGATGTTAATTGTGTTAATGGTGATCACGATTTTAATTTTAATTACAATCCCAAATGTGACAAAACATAACAGCATGATTAACAATAAAGGATGTTCAGCATTTATCAAAATGGTTCAGTCTCAGGTGAAAGCATATGAAATGGAGCATGGAACGATCCCGACTGTACAACAGTTAGTAGATGGAAAATATATTGAAAGCAATCGTTGTCCGAACGGAAAAACGATTGTCATTACGAATGAAGGGAACGTTTTAGAGAGTGAATGAACGAGGATTTACGCTCGTAGAAATGTTAATCGTTCTTTTTATTGTGACAACCATTACGATTTTTACCGTTCCACCACTTCAACAAGTGTTAGCTGAACGACAACTACAATATTTTTTAGAACAGTTTAGTAACGATATGTTATATGCGCAACAATACGCCATCAGTCGGAAAAAGACGGTAGCTATTATGTTTTATTTTGATACGTGTCGCTATCAAGTAAGAGAAGGAGGAACGTTTGGAAAGGAACTGATCGCTCGTTCCTTTCCATCTCCTTTCCAGTTTCAAATGGCTACACTATCTCCACCGTTGTTTTATTATCCAAATGGTAATATCAACAAGGCCGGAACGTTGCTTATCGCATACGGTGGGAAAAAATATAAAATAGTTTTTCAATTAGGGAAAGGGAGATTGTATGTCCAAAAATTGTAATGGTTTTACATTTTTTGAACTGCTCTTTTCACTTAGTTTATGGAGTGGTTTAATCGCCGTCATCGTTGCTCATTGGACGGTGATTTTAATAGAAAGAGAAAACAAAAAAGTAGAAACGATCGCCAATCAAATTTTATATGAGGCAATGATGAACGAGCGCGTTGAAAACGAAACGGTCATTGTACGAGGTGCACATACATTTTCATTATTTATACGTTCAAATAAGCGATGTGTTCGCTGGGAAGATAGGTTGAAACGAACAAAAGAAAGATGTGAGACATTGTTGCAATGATGCAAAAAGAAAAAGGATTTACGTTAGTTGAAGTACTCATGTCGCTTACTGTTTTCTTTATCATTTTATTTTTATTGACCACATCGTTCCATTTAGCTTCGAATTATACTGTAAAGCATGGAAACTTTCACTATTTTGAATGGCTTGTTTTTATTCAACAAGCAAAAATTGAGCTAAGGGAATCGAAGGACGTTCGTATATACGGAACGACGATTCAATTCGATAAATGGACAGGTGAGCGTGTGACGTACGAAAAATATGGAACGATCATTCGGCGGCGTGTGAATGCTACCGGTCATGAAATCATGCTTCAATCTATTCAACGAGTATCGTATGAACAAGAACAAACAGGCATTCGTATTCGTGTATTAACGGATAAAGGAGAATTATATGAAGCGTTTATCCCATTTTTTCGTTAACATAAAAAATGAACAGGGTGTTATTTTTCCGTTCACCATTATGTGTGCATTATTGATTAGTGCTCTTTTTCTTCATTCTGTTACATTGTACGATGCAGAAATACAGTTTTTTGAAGAAGAAAAGAAATGGTATGAAGCGGATTATTTAATGAAACATACGCTCATTTATGTGAAACAAGCGCTTGTCAACGCACCAGAAAACGTGTCATCATTAAGCCAAACAATTTTATTTGTTCATGGACAAGCAGCGTATCACGCAACACGAATCGGATCTACGATGTGGTCTGTAACCGTATCATGTGTAACGAGTAGACAATTTCGTTATGACGTTCAATTTCAGTATCATTCCTTAACGAACAGCATATCGGCATGGAAAGAACTGTACTAGAGAGGAGAGAGAACATGAAAGCGATTTACTTAACAGGGTTTATGGGAGCAGGAAAGACGACGGTTGGAAAACGGTTAGGAGAAGTGTTGCAGCTACCTGTGATAGATACAGATGCATACATTGAACAACAAGTCGGAAAAACGATTGCGGCGATTTTTGCAGAAGAGGGGGAAGAGGCGTTTCGTGCGTATGAGCGGGAAGTATTAAAGAAGCTTCCAACGGAACATGTCGTCATCACAACAGGCGGCGGAATTGTGATTCAAGAAGAAAATCGTCAATTTATGCGCAAGCATGGGATCGTCATTTACTTGCATTGCGAGTTACATGAATTGCTTCAGCGGTTAGGTGATGATGCGACCAGACCGCTATTGATGGAAAATAAACAAAAGAAAATGAAACAGCTATTTGAACAAAGGCTTCCGTGGTATCATGAAGCGCATATAACAATTGACACAACAAATCGCACGGTAGATGACATTGTAGAAAACATTGTCCTCATGCTTAAATCGTCTCGTATTTGACGATACTAGTATCGAGGTGATGAACGATGGCAGGAAACGACTATGTGAAATTTATGACCGAACAAGTCGTAAAATATTTAGATCAACCGAAAGACGAACGGAAAAAACAAAGGCAACAAAAGAAGGAGTTTAAAAAACAACAAAAGCAACCGTTTTTATACCGTTGGTTCGGCGTCATTCCGTATGCTATTATCCTTTTATTTAAGCGAAAATAAGGCTTGTGTTAGCCTTATTTCGCTTGTAAATAAAACAATCCACCATTGATGACTGACATATGAATTCTCGGTTCATATCTTTGGCGCAATGCTTCTTTTTCTTTTTCATATTCTTCTTGTTTTTCTTCGATGCCCTCGTAAAAATGTTTCAGTAATGCTAATTCTTCTTTCCAACGCGCTCGTGCTTCATCCGCCCAATGATGCGTTTCAGATGCGATTAGACGTTCAACAAAAGCTTCGATTCGCCCCAATCCGCTGAGCGGTTTAATCAGTGGAGAAATGGTAAAGCAATAATCAGGTACTGTTGCTGTCCATTGTTTTTCTTTTAACACGTTGTAAAATGATTCAACAATCGTTCCACTAATCAGATGGATGCCTAATGATAATAGGCGATCTTGTTTTCGATCGCACTCATATGAAAGCAATATGTTCGTATGAAGCCATGGATGAAGAGCGACGGATCGTTCGGATACTTGCTCATACAGGCGAATGAATCGACCGTTCATTTTAGCAATCGAAAAAATTTGGTGAAGACGTGGTGAACCGAAATGAATATATTCTCCTTCTTTTGTAGCTGATGGTTTCGTAATAAGCGACAATTGCAATGGTTCACCTATAGCGCCGATGCGTTCCATGTAATGCCAATAAAATGGACGATTCATTAATTGTTTATCCATTTCGGCGGTGAGTTGAACGCGTATATGTCCATCGCTACGTTCTAAAATATGGCAATGGGTAGCTGTAAAAAAACGTTCGAGAAAAGATTGAATATCATGTTGCTGCATGCGCACTATCCTCCATGTTCATAAAAATTTCTACAAAATTTTGCATTTTAATTTTTAATTCCCCTTCGCTTTTGGACTGAGCAATCATGCGTTCTAAATGGCTTGAAAATGCAGGAGATTGTAGCTTCATTAAAATATCATCCAGTTCACCAACCACCCGTTCAAATAGACGAATTTTTTCGTACAGTAACGTAAATATATGTTCTTCGACCGTATTGCGCACGACAAAATTATAAATGTGGACATCTTTCGTTTGGCCGAGACGATGAACGCGTCCGATTCGCTGTTCTAGACGCATAGGGTTCCAAGGCAAATCATAGTTGATAACATGATTGCAAAATTGTAAGTTAATTCCTTCCCCCCCTGCTTCTGTAGCGATCAACACTTGAGCACGATGTTGAAATAGTTCTTTCATCCAATCTTTTTTACTTCGTTTAAATCCACCGCGAAACGGTACGGAAGAGACACCATGCTGTTTAAAAAACCATTGCAAATACAACTGTGTGGCGCGATATTCTGTAAAGACAATGACTTTATCGTTTATGGTTTGAATGAGCTCTAACGCTTTTTTCGCTTTTGTATGTTCGGCAATGTCATTCATTGTTTGTAACAATGTACCAATTGTTGCTTCAATATGAGGTTGACGTTCAAGCATATTTTTTAGCGTGCAGAAAAGCGCTTCTTTACTGCTACATATTTCACGCAATAACGTCATATGTGACAGCGATGTATCTAACAAAGGAGATTTGAACTGTCGAATTTTTTCATATACATTTCGCTCAGCTTCCGAAAAATCAATGAAAATCGTTTCAACGTGTCGCTTTGTCCATTCAATTCCTGTATCGTGGCGACGATGACGAATCATTACTTTGCGAATGAGCTCTTTTAAATGGACGTCATCGTGTAATGTACGCAATTTCCCGTATCTTTTTTGAAATTGTTCGGCATTCCCTAAATGTCCTGGTTTCAGTAGGGAAACGAGATGAAAAATTTCTTCGACACGATTTTGAATGGGCGTTGCTGTTAATAGTAAACAAAACTTTTTTTTCAGCCCTTGAACAAATTCATAATTTTTCGTTTTATTGTTTTTTAACTTGTGTGCTTCATCAATAATAACGATATCGTATGATTGGCTATAAATGATGTCCCGATGTGGTTGTTTTTTCGCGGTATCTATCGATGAAACAACCACATCGCACTGCTCCCATACGTAACTTTTCTTTTGGGCAACGGCGGGAATGAAAAATTTTTCATTTAATTCTTGTACCCATTGTGAAACGAGAGAAGCTGGAACGAGAATAAGCGCCTTTTTCACAAGTCCACGAATCATATATTCTTTTAAAATTAATCCTGCTTCAATCGTCTTTCCTAGCCCGACTTCATCAGCTAAAATGGCTTTTCCGTTCATTTGTTCAACCACTTGACGAGCAACGTCATATTGATGGGGTAAAATAGTCATATGCGGCAAATGTTTTGGAGCTTGTAGCCCATCAAACTGAGGGATGGTTAACGCTTTCGTTGCTTCAAGCGCTAGTTCATACAACTCCCAGTTTGACCACGGACCGTCACGTTCGATACGTGTGGCAAATTCATTCTTCCAACTTCTCTCCCAATGCATTGTGACGTTCATAACGTATCCCTCATTTTCCGAACATTTTTATTTAAAACGAAATAAATTTACGTATTTTATTTATAAAAAGGTGTTGCGACAAACGAGAAGTTATAAGATAATAAAAAACGTAAGAAAGTTTGTAAAATTGTTTCATTACGTGTTTACATGTAGTGTGGCACAAGAATGATAATTGTATACGGGCGGATGAGAACAAGGGGAGAGACTACGAGATGTAGCGCCGAAGGAGCAAGTGGCAACACGAATCTCTCAGGCAAAAGAACTCTTGTTTGACGCGGCTCTGGAGAGCGTTCACAGACGTGAACCACCCACGAGGACACCTATGCAATGTAGGGAAACTTTCAGGTGAAAGGACAGAGACTACCATATGACAATATGGGAGTCGTCTGTCTTTTTTTATGAACGAGGAGGGGAGCATATGTTACAAAGAACGCCACTATTTCCTCTGTATGCAGAGTATGGCGCAAAAACGATTGATTTTGGCGGTTGGGAGTTGCCTGTGCAATTTTCTAGTATTAAAGAAGAACATGAAGCGGTACGGACGCGCGCAGGATTATTTGATGTGTCGCATATGGGTGAGTTTGAAGTCAAAGGAAAAGATAGTCTTGCTTTTTTACAAAAAATGATGACAAATGATGTTTCGAAATTAACAGACGGTCGCGCCCAATATACGCTCATGTGTTACGAAGACGGCGGAACGGTTGATGATTTGTTAATTTATAAAAAAGCAGACGACCATTATTTGCTTGTCGTAAATGCTGCAAATATTGAAAAAGATTTTGCTTGGCTATGTGAGCATGTCGTTGGTGATGTCGAGCTTGTCAATATATCAAACGATATTGCACAACTGGCGTTACAAGGGCCACTTGCGGAAAAAGTATTACAGCCATTAACAACGATCGATTTATCCGCAATGAAATTTTTCACTTTTGCCGATCACGTCGATGTGGCAGGGGTTCAAACGCTCGTGTCGCGGACAGGATATACAGGAGAAGATGGATTTGAGCTATATTGTAGAGCAGAAGATGCCCAAACGCTTTGGCGAGCCATTTTAGAGGCAGGAAAAGAAGAAGGGGTACTTCCGTGTGGACTTGGTGCACGCGATACACTTCGTTTTGAAGCGTGCTTGCCACTATATGGACAAGAGTTATCAAAAGACATTACGCCAATTGAAGCAGGGCTTGGTTTTGCGGTCAAAACGAATAAAGACGTCGACTTTTTCGGAAAAGAAGTGTTAAGAAAACAAAAAGAAGAAGGAGCGCCGCGGAAACTTGTCGGAATCGAAATGATCGATAAAGGTATCCCACGTCACGGATATGCTGTATATGGAAACGATGAGCAAATTGGCGTTGTCACGACCGGGACACAATCACCGACGCTCAAAAAGAATATTGGATTGGCGCTTATTCCTCCTGCGTTTTCGGTACTTGATACAGAAGTAGAAGTAGATGTTCGTGGAAAGCGATTAAAGGCGAAAGTGGTGGCGACACCGTTTTATAAGCGCACAAAATAATGTGAGGAGAGAGAGTTATGCTTCATCGTTATTTGCCAATGACGGAAGAAGATAAGCAACAAATGTTACAAACGATCGGGGTACAATCGATTGACGAACTATTTGCTGATATTCCAGAAAGCGTTCGTTTTCAAGGTGAGTACAACATTAAACCAGCAAAATCTGAACCGGAGTTAATGAAAGAGTTGATGGCACTAGCGGCGAAAAATGCGGATATGAAGACGTACACGTCGTTTTTAGGAGCGGGGGTGTACGACCATTACATTCCGACGATTGTTGATCACGTCATTTCACGTTCGGAGTTTTACACCGCATATACACCGTATCAGCCAGAAATTTCGCAAGGGGAACTTCAAGCGATTTTCGAATTCCAAACGATGATTTGTGAATTAACAGGCATGGATGTAGCGAACTCATCGATGTATGACGGTGGAACAGCGCTAGCAGAAGCAGCGTTATTAAGCGCGGCGCATACGAAAAAGAAAAAGGTGTTATTATCAAATGCGGTGCATCCTGAATATCGGGACGTCGTGAAAACGTACGCGAAAGGTCCGGGGCTTGAAATCGTAGAAATTCCGTATAAAAACGGTGTGACGGATGTGGATGCACTGCAAAAAGAGATGGATGAAGATGTCGCATGCGTCATTGTGCAATATCCAAACTTTTTCGGACAAATTGAACCGCTAAAAGAGATGGAGCCAATTGCCCATGCGCATAAAGGAATGTTCGTTGTCGCAAGCAATCCGCTCGCGTTAGGGGTATTAACGCCACCAGGACAGTTTGGTGCAGATATCGTTGTTGGTGACGCTCAACCATTTGGTATTCCAACGCAATTTGGCGGTCCGCATTGCGGTTATTTTGCGGTGAAATCGGCACTGATGCGTAAAATTCCAGGACGTCTTGTCGGACAAACGACGGACGAAGAAGGTCGCCGTGGTTTCGTCTTGACATTACAAGCGCGCGAACAGCACATTCGCCGCGACAAAGCAACATCGAATATTTGCTCCAACCAAGCGTTAAACGCCCTTGCTGCATCTGTGGCGATGACAGCGCTCGGCAAAAATGGCGTGAAAGAAATGGCGACGATGAATATTCAAAAAGCACACTATGCAAAAGAGGCATTTGTCAACAATGGTTTTCATGTCGTATTTACGGGACCGTTTTTTAATGAACTTGTCGTCCGCATGAACAAGCCGGTAGCGGAAGTAAATAAAAAGCTGTTAGAAAAAGGAATCATCGGTGGCTACGATCTCGGGCGTGATGATCCAGAACTACAAAACTGTATGTTAATTGCTGTGACGGAATTACGCACGAAAGAAGAAATCGACACGCTTGTGAAAGAATTGGGGGATTGCCATGCATAAAGATCAACCACTTATTTTTGAATTAAGCAAGCCAGGGCGAATCGGATATAGCTTGCCGGAATTAGACGTGCCAGCTATCGATGTTGCACAAGTCATCCCAACTGACTACATTCGAAAAGAAGCACCAGAACTCCCAGAAGTGTCGGAGCTTGACATTATGCGTCATTATACAGCGTTATCAAAGCGCAATCACGGGGTCGATTCGGGCTTCTATCCGCTTGGATCTTGCACAATGAAATACAATCCAAAAATAAACGAAAACGTTGCTCGTTTTTCTGGATTTGCCCACATTCATCCACTTCAGTCGGAAGAGACAGTGCAAGGGGCGCTTGAATTAATGTATGACTTACAGGAGCATTTAAAAGAAATTACCGGCATGGATGCGGTGACATTGCAGCCAGCCGCTGGTGCGCATGGGGAATGGACAGGGCTCATGATGATTCGCGCCTATCATGAAGCGAATGGCGACTACAATCGAACGAAAGTGATCGTTCCAGATACAGCGCATGGAACAAATCCAGCGTCGGCAACGGTGGCAGGTTTTGAAACGGTGACGGTGAAATCGACGGAAGAAGGGCTTGTCGATTTAGACGATTTACGTCGCGTCGTTGGCCCAGATACGGCAGCGCTGATGCTTACAAATCCAAATACGCTCGGTCTTTTTGAAGAAAACATTCTAGAAATGGCAGAAATCGTACATCATGCAGGCGGAAAGCTGTACTATGACGGCGCGAACTTAAATGCGGTGTTAAGTAAAGCTCGCCCTGGCGATATGGGCTTTGACGTCGTTCATTTAAATCTTCATAAGACGTTTACCGGTCCACACGGTGGCGGTGGTCCAGGTTCGGGGCCTGTTGGGGTGAAGGCGGATCTCATTCCGTATTTACCGAAACCGACGGTGGAAAAAGGGGAAAACGGCTACTATTTCGACTACGATAGACCGCAAGCGATTGGGCGTGTGAAGCCGTTTTATGGCAACTTCGGCATTAACGTTCGCGCGTATACGTATATTCGCTCGATGGGTCCAGATGGCTTAAAAGCGGTGACAGAATACGCGGTACTAAATGCTAACTACATGATGCGTCGCTTAGCGGAACATTACGACTTACCATACAACCGCCATTGCAAACACGAATTTGTGTTATCAGGAAAGCGGCAAAAGAAATTAGGGGTACGTACGCTCGATATTGCAAAGCGTTTGCTTGATTTCGGCTACCATCCGCCAACGATCTACTTCCCTTTAATCGTTGAAGAATGCATGATGATCGAGCCGACGGAAACCGAGTCAAAAGAAACGCTCGATGCGTTTATTGACGCGATGATTCAAATTGCGAAAGAAGCCGAGGAAACGCCAGAAATCGTTCAAGAAGCGCCACATACAACGGTTGTGAGACGCTTAGATGAAACAACGGCCGCTCGCAAACCAATTTTGCGTTATCAAAAATAAAGTGCCAGGCGTTTTTGCTTGGCACCTTATTTTTTCTTCACTTTTCCTGTCCACATTTTAAATCCGCCTTTTAAGTGGTATAAGTCGCGGTAGCCGTTACGATACAACATTTGTGCAGCGCGACTGCTGCGCATTCCGCTTTGGCAATATAAGTAAATTGGTTGATCTTTACGTAATTCTTTCATGCGCAAGCGTAATTGTGAAAGCGGAATATTACGTGCTCCTAAAATGTGACCGGCAGCGTATTCATCGGGTTCGCGAACATCGATGAGCTGTGCTTTGCGATAGCCTGCACGAAACTCTTCTTCTGTCAGCGTTTGAACGATGCGTTTCTGATAAAAGTATGTAATGACCGCGTACACAATAATTGCCCCGAGAATAATAAGAGCTATTGTCATGGTGTCCCTCCTTTTTTCATCGTTGCCATGTCTATTATATAAATGTTTTAGACAAGAAGCAAAGCATTTTCCATTGACTTATTGTGTTTGCTACACTATAAAATGATAGAGGAAAGGGTGGGGTAGATGGAAAAAGAAGTATGGCGTTTTATTGATTCAGGCAATTGTTCCCCAGCGTTTAATATGGCGCTTGATGAAGCGTTGTTAGAATGGCATAGTGAAGGAAAAATTCCACCAACGATTCGTTTTTACGGTTGGAATCCACCGACGCTTTCAATCGGCTATTTTCAAAAAGTAGAAAAAGAAATTGATATGGAAGCGGTCAAAAAATATGGTCTTGGTTTTGTGAGACGTCCAACAGGTGGACGCGGTGTGCTTCATGATCAAGAGTTAACGTATAGCGTCATCGTGTCTGAATCGCATCCAAACATGCCACAAACGGTGACAGAGGCGTATCGCGTCATTTCGCAAGGCATTTTAGAAGGATTTCGCTTTCTCGGACTTGATGCGTATTTTGCAGTGCCGAAAACAGAAGAAGAAAAAGCGGATTTAAAAAATCCGCGCTCGGCTGTTTGTTTTGATGCACCGTCTTGGTATGAGCTCGTTGTTGAAGGGAGAAAAGTAGCCGGTAGTGCACAAACGCGGCAAAAAGGTGTCATTTTACAACATGGCTCGATTTTATTAGACTTAGATGAAGAGATGCTTTTTCGCTTATTTAAGTATCCGAATGAACGAGTAAAAGAGCGGTTGCGACAAAACTTTAAAAACAAAGCGGTCGCAATGAATGAATTAACTGATCGAAAAATTACGATCGATGAGGCGAAAGAAGCGTTTTTCAAAGGGTTTGAAAAAGGTTTAAACATTCAGCTTGAACGATATGAATTAACAGACGATGAGCTTGCTTACGTTCAGCAGTTAGCGAAAAACAAATACGAAACAGATGAATGGAATTTTAAACGGTAAATTTTTTTCTTGACAAGTAAAAAGTGCTTGACTTAATTATCAATATGTAGTATGTGTTTTTAAAAAAATCATACTACATATTGATTTTTTTATTGATTCTTGTTGTCGATATATGGTAGTTTAATGTAGTAAGATTATGTTGGTAGAGGAGAGGTAAAAATGACGGTTGCGTTTTCTGAAAAAATGACGGTGAATGTGGACAAACTAAATGAAGACATTCGCCTGTTTCCACAAGTGCACCCGATTACTTCTGATATGCACATTACATATAAGGGTGTATCGCGTTTAGTGATGATCGATCGCTATTCGTTTAAAGATACGGAAAAGTTGACGTTAAGCGTCGGAGATTTTGTCGTTTTAACCGTGAAGGAAGATCCGAAGTTTCCAGCGCGTGGACTTGGATTTGTCGTTGAACTGGACTGGGAAAATAAAAAAGCACACGTGCTTGTTGAAGAAGAATATCGTCATGTGTTGGAAGGAGAGGAAGCGAAAACAGGCATTGTTGTTCGTTCCCTCGATGTCATTGAAAAACCACTCGAAATTTTTTATGAACAAATTGCGAAGCGGAACGCAACCGGGCTAGCCGCTGTTGAGCAGACAGAAGAAAAACGACGAGAGTGGTTTGAAAAATTTTATGAACAGCTTGTCAGCCTGAATTTTGTTCCAGCTGGACGCGTATTGTATGGCGCAGGTTCTGGGACGGAAGTGACGTACTTCAACTGCTACGTTATGCCGTTTGTGAAAGATTCGCGCGAAGGCATTTCTGAACATCGAAAGCAAGTGATGGAAATTATGAGCCGCGGTGGCGGTGTAGGAACGAACGGTTCGACTCTTCGTCCACGCAATACACTTGCGCGTGGAGTAAACGGAAAATCGTCCGGGTCGGTATCATGGCTAGACGACATTGCGAAACTTACCCATCTTGTAGAACAAGGTGGCTCGCGCCGTGGCGCTCAAATGATTATGCTAGCCGATTGGCACCCGGACATTATTGAATTCATTATTTCGAAAATGCAAAATCCGCGCATTTTTCGCTATTTGCTTGAAAACACAGAAGATGAAGGCATTCAAAAAGCAGCGAGAGAAAAATTAAAGTTTACGCCACTTACTGAACAAGAACGCGCGATGTATCAAGGGATTGTCAATTACAAAAACATCCCAGGTTACGGTGGTTTCACGGAAAAAATAATTAAAGATGCGGAAGAAAAGTTGCGGACAGGCGGAACGTATAGCGTGCACAATCCGGACTTTTTAACAGGGGCGAACATTTCTGTTTGTTTAACGAAAGAGTTTATGGAAGCGGTAGAAAAAGATGAAGAGTATGAGTTGCGTTTTCCAGATGTTGAAACGTATTCGGAAGAAGAAATGCGCATTTATAACGAAAAATGGCATGAAGTCGGCGATGTGCGCGAATGGGAGAAAATGGGCTATCGCGTTCGCGTCTATCGTAAAATTCGTGCGCGCGAGCTATGGAAGCTCATTAACATTTGCGCAACGTATTCCGCCGAACCGGGCATTTTCTTTATCGACAACGCCAACGACATGACGAATGCAAGAGCGTACGGACAAAAAGTAGTCGCAACAAATCCGTGTGGAGAACAACCACTCGCACCTTATTCTGTGTGCAATTTAGCTGCGATTAATTTGGCGAATATGGTCGATAAAGAAAAAAAAGTTGTCGATTATGAAAAATTAAAGCGGACGGTTGAAGTCGGTGTCCGCATGCAAGATAACGTTATTGATGCAACCCCATACTTCCTTGAGGAAAATAAAAAGCAAGCGCTTGGGGAGCGCCGCGTCGGTCTTGGCGTCATGGGACTAGCGGATTTGCTTATTTATTGTGAAAAAGAGTACGGTTCGGAAGAAGGAAATCAGTTAGTGGACGAGCTGTTTCAAACGATCGCGACAACAGCGTATCGTGCGTCGATTGAACTCGCAAAAGAAAAAGGGAGCTTTCCGTTTTTAGTTGGTGAAACAGAAGAAGAAACGATGAAATTGCGCGAAGCGTTTATTCATACCGGTTATATGAAAAACATGCCAGACGATATTCGACAACATATTTTAAAATATGGTATTCGCAACTCACATTTGTTAACGGTTGCTCCGACTGGATCGACAGGGACCATGATCGGCGTGTCCACAGGACTTGAACCATATTTTTCCTTCTCTTACTACCGAAGCGGACGTCTTGGTAAATTTATTGAAGTAAAGGCGGATATCGTCCAAGAATATTTGGACAAACATCCAGAAGCGGATCCGAATAATTTACCGCATTGGTTTGTAACTGCGATGGATTTATCGCCAGAAGCGCATGCGGATGTACAATGCATTATTCAACGTTGGGTTGACTCTAGCCTTTCGAAAACGGTGAACGCACCTCGTGGCTATACGGTCGAACAAGTGCAAAAAGTGTACGAACGATTATGGAGAGGTGGCGCAAAAGGTGGCACAGTATATGTCGATGGTAGCCGCGATGCGCAAGTATTGACATTAAAAGCGGAAGAACGTGCGATCGAAGAGCAACTGGAGCTTCTTCCAGAAGAACCGAAAAAACGAGCAGTTGCAATCGTCGAAACGATTCCAGATTTACGGGCGACAGACGTTACGATCGGTTCGGAAGTCGGCAACATTTGCCCGGTATGTCGCGAAGGAACGGTCGAAGAAATCGGTGGCTGCAACACATGTACAAGTTGCGGTGCGCAATTAAAATGTGGTTTGTGATGGAAAAAGGAACGGGAAATCTCCGTTCCTTTTCATTATGAATGATAACAAAAATTGTATTTCATCACCTCGTGACAATCAAACATACTAACATTGAGGTGATTGTATGAAGCCGTTTATTCCGCAACTCGTTTATTTTGAGCCAGAAGCGCTCCGTTATCCACTTGGCCAAGAGTTGTATGAGAAATTTAAACATATGCATATTGACATTCGCGAAACGACATCCCACAACCAAGTTCGTGGTATTCCGGGGGATAACGAACTGCAACAATACCGCAATGCAAAATCAACACTTGTTGTCGGTGTTCGCCGTACATTAAAGTTTGATACGTCTAAACCGTCAGCAGAATATGCGATTCCACTTGCGACAGGATGCATGGGTCATTGTCATTATTGTTATTTACAAACAACGCTCGGAAGCAAACCTTACATTCGTGTGTACGTCAATCTCGAGGATATTTTTGCCCAAGCGAAAAAATATATTGATGAACGTGCTCCGGAAATTACGCGTTTTGAGGCCGCTTGTACGTCGGATATTGTCGGCATCGACCATTTGACGCATGCGTTAAAAAAAGCGATTGAATTTATTGGTGCAACCGAATATGGACGCCTTCGCTTTGTCACAAAGTATGAACATGTTGATCATCTGCTTGATGCGAAACATAACGGAAAAACACGTTTTCGTTTTAGCATCAATTCACGTTATGTCATTCAAAATTTTGAACCGGGGACATCTTCGTTTGATGGACGGTTGGAAGCGGCACGGAAAGTGGCACGCGCTGGCTATCCGTTCGGCTTTATCGTTGCACCCATTTACATGCATGACGGCTGGGAAGAAGGATATTTTGAACTATTTGAACGATTACATGCGAATTTACAAGATATCGATTTAACTGGCGTAACGTTTGAATTAATTCAACATCGCTTCACAAAACCAGCGAAAACAGTCATTCAAAAACGGTATCCGAAGACGAAACTAGATCTTGATGAAACAAAACGAAAATATAAATGGGGACGATACGGGATCGGAAAATATGTGTACCGAGATGAAGAAGCCAATCGGCTAAATGACACGATTTGTTCCTATATTGCACAATTTTTTCCCGAAGCCACAATTGAATATTTTACGTAAATAGTTGTCATGCTTGGTAAACATGTTATAATCATAATGATCGCGGATGTTTGTTTAGGAGGGACATATATGCCAACACCAAGCATGGAAGATTATATTGAGCAAATTTATATATTGATCGAAGAAAAAGGATACGCTCGCGTATCGGATATTGCTGAAGCGTTATCTGTTCATCCCTCCTCTGTGACAAAAATGGTTCAAAAGCTTGATAAAGACGAATATTTAGTATATGAAAAATACCGAGGGCTCGTACTGACTCCGAAAGGAAAAAAAATCGGTAAGCGGCTTGTGTATCGCCACGAGCTACTGGAACAATTTATGCGCCTGATTGGCGTCGATGAAGAAAACATTTATCGCGATGTTGAGGGAATCGAACATCATTTAAGCTGGAATGCGATTGATCGTATTGGTGACTTAGTACAGTACTTTGAAGAAGATCGGTCACGTCTTGAAGCGCTTCGCAACATTCAAAGGCAAAACGAGCAAGAACAGGCATAAACGCTTGTTCTTTTTTGCTTTTTTATGCTCAATTTCTCCCGTTTTTCATACATATATGGCGAGGGAGGGAAGAGCATGGAGATTGATGGTGTCTTTTCCGGTGGAGGTGTGAAAGGTTTCGCATTGGTTGGCGCATACGAGGCCATCGAGGAAAAAGGTTTTCGTTTTAAACGGCTTGCCGGTACGAGCGCAGGGGCGCTTATTGCTTCGTTTATTGCGTCGGGATTTACAAGCAAGGAAATTATAGACATGATGGAAGATATGAATTTAATGGATTTTCTCGATGAACGACGTACGATCATTCCGTATGCGTGGTTAAAATGGCTTTTACTTTATTGGAAAATGGGGCTGTATAAAGGAGAAAAGCTTGAACAATGGATAGCTGAACAGCTCAGTACAAAAGGAGTGCGTACATTTGCCGATTTACCCCATGAACGATTGCGCGTTATTGCTTCTGACTTAACAAATGGAACGATGCTTATTTTGCCAGACGATTTACCGAAATACGGCATTGATCCTCTTCGTTTTCCGGTCGCAAAAGCAGTCCGAATGAGCATCGGCATCCCTTATTTTTTTGAGCCTGTACGGTTAAAGACAGACGAAGGGAAGCATATCGTTGTTGATGGTGGGCTGTTAAGCAATTTTCCGATTTTCTTATTTGATGAAGAGCGAAAAAAAAGGCCTGTTCTCGGCATAAAACTAAGCGCGAGACAGGCACAAAAAGCCAAAAAGAACATTCATAATGCAATTGACTTATATGAAGCGTTATTTCAAACGATGCGCGAGGCGCATGATGAACGATACATTTCACGCCGTCATGAGAAAAACATTATTTTTCTTCCGGTCAAACATATTGTTGCCACAGATTTTTCAATGACCGATGAAGAAAAAAAGAAGCTTATTTCGTTTGGAAAAGAACGGACAGAGCAATTTTTAAAAACATGGACATATTAAAAGAAGAAAATCGGGTTAAAAAGAAGCCCGATTTTTTTTCTTTCCTTTTTTACCTTCAATGACTGTTAAATGAGTGGCATGTTTTTTCTTTAAAGCGGTTGGGCGCGTTTGCTTTTTCGACGTCGGCTTCGTTTTTTGGTGGTGGAGTTTTTTCGATTGTTTCACCGCTTTTTGATACGAGTGACCAAAGCGCTGCCTTTGTATCCATTTATATATACCGTAAAAGACAGCCACAATACATATGATAAAAAATATTTGTTTCAACAACTGAATCGGATCGTTCCATAAACGATAAGAAAACCCAAAAATAGCGAATACAATAAGCAAAGTAATAAGCGGGAATGGGCGCCGACGCAATCGATCCACCTCCTTTATCATTACACCACTTCTTCTTGCTGTTTCGTCGCTTCTCCCTCTAACTCAAGCAAACGTTGAAATGATGCGATCGCTACTTCCACTTGATCATTAGTCGGTTCTTTCGTCGTTAATAGTTGTAACCATAAGCCGGGGTAGCCAAGTGAGCGCAACACAGGAACATGTCGCAACGCGTTTGTGACTTGTAATACTTCAAAAGATAATCCTAATACAACGGGAATGAGCGCTAATCGATTTAATACGCGCACCCAAAGTGGTTCAGTTGGGACGAACATGTAAACGAATACGCCAATGATGACAGTAAATAAAATGAAGCTACTACCACAACGATAATGAAGACGAGATTGTCGTTGTACATGTTCAACCGTCAACGGTAACCCATTTTCATAGGCATTAATTACTTTATGTTCTGCTCCATGATATTGAAACAGTCGTTTAACGAGTGGTGTGAGCGAAATAAAGTAAATATACCCTAAAAGTAAAAGAAGTTTAAAAAACCCTTCAACGAGTATTTGTGCTGTGTTCGATGGGAACATCGGTCTCGTTAATTCGGCTAAAAATACAGGAATAAGCGTAAAAATAAACTTCCCAAATAAAAACGATAACACCCCGATGAGCGCAACACCTAAAATCATTGTCCATTTGGATGGAGCCTCATTGTCCAACGCTTCGTCTTCATTTGGATCAAGATCATATCGTTCACTTGAAAACTGTAAATGTTTCGAGCCGTTCGCGCTTGCTTGAATAATTGCAAAAATGCCGCGAAGAAACGGAATTTTTTTGAATAAAGCAAGCGTTTTATTTGTTTCGCGTGGAACATGGAAATACTCAATCGAACCGTCTTTTCGCCGAATGGCTGTGACAGAATGATTACGTCCAGCGAACATGACCCCTTCAATGACCGCCTGCCCGCCATATACGTTTTTACTCATAAGAAGACACCAACCTATTTTCTTTTTTCTTATATTCTACAAGAAAACGCTAAAAACCTCTAGGTCGATGTATCGTTTGTATTTGTATTGTTACCAAAAATGAGAGCTGATACACATGAGATCCAACATTTTGGACAAGATAAAAACGGAGGTGATTGCTGTGCAAACAAAAACGAAACAAGACGCACAACTTGAACAAAATAAGAGAGAAAAACCAATGCCCGTTTTAGCAAAGGTTGCATTGATTGGTTTTATTGGGGGTGTATTTTGGAGCTTCCTCGCATACTGTGCTTATTTTTTTCATTTTACAGAAGTAGCGCCAAATTTCATTTTGCAACCGTGGGCGATCGGTGATTGGAAAGACGGCACCCTTGGTCAGACGATTGCGATTTTGTTCATTGGGCTCGCTTCAGTTATTGCTTCGTTTCTGTACTATGCTTTTTTAAAAAATCGTCAAGGCATTTGGCCAGGCGTCGCTTTCGGCATCGGGTTATGGGTACTTGTTTTTTACGTATTAAATCCCATTTTTCCGCAGTTAAAAGCTGTTTCACAACTTGAGAGAAATACGGTTGTCACGATGGTATGCTTTTACATTTTATATGGAATGTTTATCGGTTATTCCATTTCATTTGAAGTTGCAGAGATGAGGCGACAAAAACAGGTCGATGTGGTAAAATAACCATATGTATTTTCATCAGTAAAGGGGGGAGAGGGGGAATGGTTCGATTCCTCCTTTTAAACGGTCCAAACTTAAATCGTCTCGGTATGAGAGAGCCGCATATTTATGGACATACGACACTTGCTCAATTAGAAAAACAGTTAACAGAATTTGCTGGTGAATATGGGGCGGAATTAACATGTTATCAAAGTAATTATGAAGGGGCGTTAATTGACCAAATTCATCGGGCGGAATCGTTGTACGATGGAATCATTTTTAATCCTGGAGCGTTTACGCATTATAGTTATGCGTTGCGTGATGCGATTGCAAGCATACAAACACCAGTTATTGAAGTACATATTTCAAATATTCACGCAAGAGAGCCGTTTCGTCATCAATCTGTTCTTGCTCCTGTGACGGCTGGACAAATTGTTGGACTTGGTGTAAACGGATATCGATTGGCGATTTTAGCGTTGCTTGATATGGTTGAAGGGAAGGGGAAATAACATTGGATAAAGTACAAAAACTTCGTGAACAATTCGCTGAACATGGCATTGACGGATTTCTCATTACAAATGATTATAATCGTCGCTATATGACAAATTTTACAGGAACGGCGGGTGTTGCTTTGATTAGCGAAACGGGTGCCGTATTTATTACCGATTTTCGCTACGTCGAACAAGCGACAAGACAAATTGAAGGGTATGAAATTGTTCAACATACACAGACGCTCATTGAAGAAGTAGCCAAACAAGTCGAGCGATTAGGTATTAAAAAGCTTGGATTTGAGCAAGACGATCTTTCGTATGCAACGTTTTCAGCATATGAAAAAGCGATCAAAGCAACGCTTGTTCCAATTTCAGGCGTAGTTGAAAAGTTACGCTTGATTAAGTCGGAAGCAGAGATTAAGATATTAAAGGAAGCAGCCGAGATTGCCGATGCCGCCTTTCGCCATATTCTTGATTTTATTCGCCCTGGTGTGCGTGAAATTGATGTGGCGAATGAGTTAGAATTTTTTATGCGCAAACATGGGGCGACAAGTTCATCGTTTGATATTATCGTTGCATCTGGTGTGCGCTCAGCATTACCTCATGGAGTGGCGACAGAGAAAGTCATTGAAAAAGGAGAGCTCGTCACGCTTGATTTTGGTGCGTATTATAAAGGATATTGCTCCGATATGACGAGAACGATTGCCGTTGGAGAGGTAAGCGACGAATTAAAGCGCATATACGATGTTGTATTGCAAGCCCAACTTCGCGGTGTTGAACACATTCGTCCCGGGATGACAGGACGAGAGGCAGATGCGCTCACACGCGATTATATTTCTGCTTGCGGATTTGGTGAATATTTTGGACATTCCACAGGTCATGGGCTCGGCATGGAAGTGCATGAAATGCCGGCGCTTTCGATGCGCTCGGATACAGTGCTACAGCCGGGAATGGTTGTGACGGTTGAACCAGGCATTTACATAGCAGGATTAGGCGGTGTTCGCATTGAAGACGACATCGTCATTACAGAAAACGGCAATGAGCGGCTCACACTTTCACCAAAAGATCTCATTACTTTATAGACGTAGGAGGAAATGAACATGATCTCAGTAAACGATTTTCGTACAGGCTTAACGATTGAAGTTGACGGCGATATTTGGCGCGTCATCGAATTCCAACATGTGAAACCAGGAAAAGGTGCAGCATTCGTTCGCTCAAAACTTCGCAACTTGCGCACAGGTGCGATTCAAGAAAAAACGTTCCGCGCAGGTGAAAAAGTAAGCAAAGCACAAATCGACAACCGCAAAATGCAATATTTATACGCAAACGGCGATCAACATGTGTTCATGGATATGGAATCATATGAGCAAATTGAGTTGCCTGCGAAACAAATTGAACATGAATTAAAGTTTTTAAAAGAAAACATGGAAGTATTTATTATGATGTACCAAGGTGAAACAATTGGTGTCGAATTGCCAAACACAGTTGAGTTAAAAGTTGTTGAAACAGAGCCAGGCATTAAAGGTGATACGGCATCGGGTGGCTCGAAGCCAGCAACATTGGAAACAGGTCTTGTCGTTCAAGTACCGTTCTTCGTCAACGAAGGCGATGTATTAATTATTAACACAACAGACGGCACATACGTATCACGCGCGTAATGGAAAAAGGCGCCCCTAAAGCAAATGGGGCATCTTTTTCTTTTATATGTTTTTGATGTCCTTAAATAATTGTGTCAAAAAGGCTAGATGATGACCAAGTGTAACCAAAACAGCAGAACTCGAATTGCGAAATATATCTTTCAAAAGGAGTTTCTAATTCAATGTTCCAGAGTCCACTTGAGAATTGTGTGGTATTTACACTAAAATAAAATGTCCTTTCAAATTTGTTGTGTGAGTCCGATTTTTCTATCCATTCATCAAAAATATATAAGAACTGATTTTTATTATATATTTTTACCACGATAGGAAAATCGATTTTTACATTTTTTAGCCTACAAACACAGTGTAAACGCTGATCTAAAGAGTTGAATTTTAAAGACTGTTTTAATGGATATATTGTTTTTTCCTCTTTATTTATAGAGATACTTTTTGATAAAGAAAATTGATCAATTTTAGGTGACATACTCATATCCTGGGTCTCACTTAGAACCGATACAATAGTTTTATCCCATATAACACATTTTTTTGTGGGATCTGGGATAAAAAATTGATCGTTAATTAGTATTTGATAGAGTTTTAGCTCTGTTTTCAAGGAGCCTGTCAACTCTAATATCCATATATCCCCTTCCGGTATCAAGGGGTATGTCTTTCCAGTAATTATGGAATATGCACCAACGTTGTAAATCGGTAAATCCTTTGGATCATATACAACAGTTTTTATTTCCATATATCTCTCCAGATTTGGATCATTTTTTTGGCAATGCCTCCTTTTATAGCACTAGCGATGAACAGAGTAATCAAAAGTAGAAAATAAACTTCAATTATTAAAAGATGTGTTAAAGGAAGCTTATTTGTGTACTTAATGTAAAGAAAATACACATACAGGGCGATAGGCAAGTTGAGAAAAAGCCATATATCTATAGTTTTTGAACGTATATTCGAATTACTCACCTTTTCTAAAATAAGACGGATAATTGGAATTGATAAGATAACACATGATATTATTATAAGTAAATATGTCCATCTCAATTGCTACACCTACTTGTAACCTCGGATAATATCTTTGTTGGCATTATATAAGTTGTTAAAACTTCTTACCCCTATCTCCATTAATGCTGATATTACTCCTCCACCAACTGTAGATTTTACTGCGACTTTTGTAGATGC
The DNA here is from genome assembly GCF_001418025.1 of Anoxybacillus suryakundensis. NCBI lineage: Bacteria > Bacillati > Bacillota > Bacilli > Caryophanales > Anoxybacillaceae > Anoxybacillus > Anoxybacillus suryakundensis. The sequence continues at coordinate 52,130 of NZ_LIOK01000006.1, read as the reverse complement.
TTTTTGAATATATTTACTGTAAACATAACTTCCACCTGCACCAGTAGCTGTAGGAATTCCAAAAAAGTCTTTAATAGCATTAGAAATAGGAGTTGTTATTCGTCTGTCAATTTCATGATAAAGGCTATTTGCCTTTTCAGTGATACCTAGTTTGTATGAAATTTGGTTTAAAGACATATAAGCACCTCCAGGATCCTTAAATTTTAAATTTCAATTAACATTTTACTTTTTTTTTTTTTTTTTTTGTAAATATTTTTAGAAAATTAATTTTTCGGGATAGGTTTCATTTTTTATAAATTCCCTCCTTCTGTACTTCTGAATTGTCCCATTTCTGCATACGTTGTACTAGCACCGTTGTACAAGGAGGATGCGATGAAAATTGATGCAACTGTTTGGACGATGGCGGGTTTACGGTTTTTATCTGCGGCGATTGAGTTAAGCGCAGCAATTGTTATGTTGTCGCTGAATGATGTAAAAAAGGCGATTGCGATCAATACATTGCTTGCTGTTGTCGGTCCGACGATTTTTTTCGTTGTTATGATGATTGGGCTTGTTGCGGTGGCGAATGAACTATCATTGTTTAAGCTCGTATGGATCGGTGCGGGAGTCATATGTATATTGATCGGTATTTATGTCGTGAAATGAAGGAGGGAAGAAGATGCAAGCGGTGTTTGATATGTTACCTAAAACGCTCGTGCATGCCATTCAATCGTTTTCTACTCGTTCCCATTCTACGATCGAAGAAATTCGCATTCGCATTCATCGCCCGTTGGAAGTCATTGCTGGGGGGAGGTCGTACATATATCCACATGTTGTACAAATAGAAGAAGGCATCGAACTATTAAATAAATTAAGTCAATATTCTCTTTATACGATCGAAGAAGAGTTGAAAAAAGGCTACATTACCATTCAAGGTGGGCATCGAGTCGGTTTAGCCGGAAAAGTAATTACAGAAGACGGAAAAGTAAAAGCGATCCGACATATTACATCATTTAACATTCGGATGGCTCGGCAACAAATCGGCATGGCTGAGCCACTTCTTCCTTACTTATACGACAAACGATGGCTTAATACGATGATTATCGGAGCGCCTCAAACAGGAAAAACAACGATTCTTCGCGATATTGCACGCATCGTAAGCATCGGAGTGAAAGAGAGGCAAATTGCACCTCAAAAAGTGGGAATCGTCGATGAACGTTCAGAAATTGCTGGTTGTGTGAAAGGCATTCCGCAATTTACATTCGGCCATCGTGTCGATGTGCTCGATGCATGCCCGAAAGCAGAAGGAATGATGATGATGATTCGTTCGATGAGCCCAAATGTATTGATCGTTGATGAAATCGGAAGTGAGGCAGATTGCACTGCGATTTTAGAAGCGGTTCATGCGGGAGTGGGCTTATTTATGACAGCGCATGGCCACCATTTCGACGATATAATCAAGCGCCCATCGCTGCGCCCGATTATAGAACAAGCTGTATTTGAACGATTTGTTGAATTGACGAATATCGGACGTCCTGGAACGATTCAAGCTGTTCGAGATGCAAACGGTCGCGATATATATCGAAAGATGAGCGTGATGTAAATGAAATGGATTGGAGCAATATGCATTATATTGGCGACAACATGGTCAGGTTTTGAAGCGTCGCGACTTTTACGCGAGCGCACAAGACAATTGCGCCAGTTAAAAATGGCATTGCAGTCACTTGAAGCAGAAATTATGTACGGGCATACGCCGTTAATGGACGCTGCGTCTCGATTATCTCAACAGCTATCAAAACCGTTATCATGGTTGTTTGAATCGTTTGCGCAAAAGTTGCAAAAAGGAACGATGAATGCTTGTCAAGCGTGGGAAGAAAGTTTGCATGAAGTGTGGAAAATGACTGCCTTCAAAGAAGGTGAATTGGAGATTATGAAACAGTTTGGCGAGACGCTTGGACAATACGATCATGAAATTCAACAAAATTATATTCGTTTAACGATGGTGCATTTAGAGAGAGAAGAAGGGGATGCCATCGAAAAACAACAACGTTATGAAAAAATGATGAAAAGTTTAGGTGTATTAACGGGCATTCTCATCGTGCTTTTACTCATATAGAGGAGGACATTTCAAATGGGCGTTGACGTAGATTTAATTTTTCGTATTGCTGGTGTAGGCATTGTCGTTGCTTTTTTGCACGCTGTATTAGAAGGGATTGGAAAAAAAGAATATGCACAATGGGTTACATTATTAGGGTTTATTTACATTTTATTTTTAGTCATTTCGATCGTTCAAGACTTATTCCAAAAAATTAAATCTGTTTTTTTGTTTCAAAGTTAGGAGGGAATACTCATTGATATTTTGCAAATTGTTGGACTCGGACTTGTTGCAACGTTTTTAGTGACGATTTTAAACGAACATAAGTCGAATATTTCACTTTTGTTAACCGTTTTTGTTGGAACAGTTATTTTTTTATTTTTAATTGATCGCATTCAAGACATTTTTCGCATGGTTCAAACGCTAGCGAACGAAGCACACGTTCAAACGGTGTATGTCGAAACGATTTTGAAAATTATCGGCATTGCTTATATTGCGGAGTTTGGTGCACAAATTTCAAAAGATGCTGGCCAAGGAGCGATCGCTGGAAAAATTGAACTAGGTGGAAAAATTTTAATTTTAGCAATGGCGATTCCGATTTTAACAGCTTTAATTGAAACGATTTTAAGCTTTCTTCCGATGAAGGGGTGATGACATGAAGCGCGCTCCCATCTTATTTTTCTTTCTTCTTTTTTTCTTGCCTTCTATTGTACAAGCTTCACCAACAACGAATGAACTAGTGAAACAACAGGCGGAACAAGTTGGAGTTGAGTCGATGAAACAATATTGGGATCATATTGTTCAACAGTATGGTGGTCTATTGCCAGAAAGTCAAAAAGGTTCCTTTTGGCAGTTTATTCATGGAGAAAAAGAACTATCGCTTAGTGAATGGTTGCGGGCGTTTATAAAATTTTTATTGTACGAGCTGATGGCGAATGGAAAATTGCTTGGGACACTTATTTTATTAACGATATTTAGCTTATTTTTACAATCGTTACAAAACGCTTTTTCACATCATGCTGTCAGTAAAGTCGCACATGCAGTTGTTTATATGGTGTTAATGATTATTGCGCTAAATAGTTTTCATGTTGCGGTGACGTATGCGAAAGAAGCCATTCAAACGATGACGAGTTTTATGATTGCCCTTTTACCCATTTTACTTGCGCTGATGGCGTCGTCTGGTGGTGTTGTATCCGTAGCATTTTTTCACCCAATTGTGTTGTTTTTTATGAATATAACAGGAACGATCGTTGAACATTTTTCATTACCACTTTTGTTTTTAGCGACAATTTTAAGCATCGTTAGTTTATTAAGCGAACATTATAAAGTAACCAAATTGGCGGATTTGTTGCGCAACATTAGTGTCGGTTCACTTGGTGTAATGCTGACGATTTTTTTCGGTGTATTGTCGGTCAAGGGAGCGACAACCGCAATTGCGGATGGAGTGGCGATACGAGCAGCTAAATTTGTGGCAGGAAATTTTATCCCGATTATCGGGAGGATGTTTACGGATGCGGCAGATACCGTTGTCACCGCGTCTGTCTTATTAAAAAATACAGTTGGGTTGTTCGGAGTGGCTCTGTTGCTTCTTATTGCAGCGTTTCCAGCGATCAAAATTTTAGTCATCGCCCTTATTTATCAACTAGCAGCCGCAATGTTACAACCGATGGGAGGAGGCATCGTCATTTCCTGTTTGAGTATAATGAGCAAAAGTATCATGTATGTGCTCGTTGCTCTGATGATCGTATCGCTTATGTTTTTTTTAAGTATGACTGTCATCATCGCAGCAGGAAATTTAACGATGATGGTTCGCTGAAAGGAGAATAGAGGCTGTGGGACTATTGACCGAATGGATTTCCCATCTCATTACGTTCATCTTGCTAGCCGTTATCATTGATCTCATTTTGCCAAACGGATCATTCCAAAAATATGTAAAGATAGTTGTCGGTTTACTGTTTATTTTCATTTTATTTTCACCGCTTCTTCGTTTATTTCATGGAAATGTAGATACGTGGTTCGCTTCGATTCAACACCAACAAAATGAAACACTTGAAAATGACATTGAAAGAAAGAAAAAAGAAATACAAGCCTCACAACGTGCATATATTTTAGAACAAATGGCTGTCCAGCTAAAGAACACAGCGGCTGAGGAGTTGATGCGCACGTATGGGTTAACGGTGACGGATATTTCATTAACGATCGGGGAGACGGAAAAAACCCCCCCTCCGATTGAGGCGATTACGGTTGAATTAGCAGAAGAAACAAGTTCTGTTGTCAAACCGATTCGCATTGAGTCATCGCCACAAATAACAAATGAACATGATGACCTCGCTCGCTTTTTAGCAAACATGTGGGGAGTCGACCCACAAACGATCACGATTCACCTAGAAAGGAGGGAGTAGGGAGGGGTGAAACAATGGATTGAAAAAAACGGACTAATCGCAATCCTTTTGGCTTTCGGTTTGTCATTTATGATCTTTAGCAATGTATTTAACTCCTCTTCTTCAAAACAAGTTCAGCAAGAAACAACTCAAGCTGTATTTCGTCAAACAGATGAAGAGAAAAAATTAAAACAAATTTCCGACTATGAAAAACGATACGAACAACAACTAAAAGAAGCGCTTGAGGCGATTGTTGGCGTTGGTGAAGTAAAAGTAATCGTAAATGTCGATGCCACAGAACAAAACGTACTTGAAAAAAATGAAATCGTTCAAAAAAAACGAACGATGGAAGAAGATAAAGAAGGTGGAAAACGTCAAATTGAAGATGAGTCAACAGACGAAAAAATTGTCATCGTCCGCAAAGGAGACGAAGAAACACCTCTCGTTTTGCAAACGAAAAAACCAGAAATTCGCGGTGTGCTTGTTGTTGCTAAAGGGGCTGATCAAGTGCAAGTGAAAAAATGGATTGTCGAAGCTGTGACGCGAACGTTGAACGTTCCGAGTCATCGCGTTGCTGTTTTACCAAAAAAGTAAGGGGGAGAACATATGTTGAAAAAGCAAACAGTTTGGTTGTTAACAATGTTTAGTTTAGTTGTCGTCTTATCGGTGTATTATGTAACAAGTCCTCAGCTTACAGAGCAAGTAGCGTTTGACCAAAAGGAAGAGGCAAACAATGAAAAAGGCTTAAAACCGACAGATGAAGCGATGAAAGAAGAAGTCGTAAATGAGCAAGATGTGACTGTCGAACAAACGAATACAGGAAGTGACGATTTATTTACAGCGCTTCGACTCGAAATTGAAGATGAGCGAAGCAAATTGCGTCAAGAGTTGAATGCCATTGTCGCTTCCAATAACGTATCTGCCGAAGAGAAAAGCAAAGCGATTGACCAGTTGCAACAGCTTTCCAATATTGCAGAAAAAGAAGCGGTGTTAGAAACGTTAATTAAATCGAAAGGATATGACGATGCCCTTGTTCGCGTTCACGAAAATCAAGTGCATATTACAGTGAAAGCAAAAGAACATTCGAAAAAAGCAGCGAATGAAATTATCCAACTCGTTCAAAGTGAACTTGGCCGCGTGCAAGATGTAGCTGTTCGTTTCCAAAAATAACCGGATTACCGGTTATTTTTTTTCGGTTGAAAATAAATTTTATAATACTATATAATAATAATTGTTTTTATGACCAGATATAAATTTTCTAACATTTTCTTATCATTTTATTGAATAATGGAAAAGGTGTGTCGTATCATGGTATTGTATAATCTTTTTCTACAAATGATGGGGCGAGGGGTGTAAGTCAATGTTGAAAATCCAAGAAATTCGCGAATTAATCCGATTAGTGAACGAATCAAACATTGTCGAGTTTGTGTATGAACACGACGGATCAAAAATTAAAATGAAAAAAGCTGGAGCAGCTGAACAGGTTGTTGTTGCTTCACCAAAAGTGGACGTGCCGCAAATAGCTGTCGCTCAACAACAAACACCGGTGGCACCAGTTGTGGAGAAGGTGGAAGTGAAAGAAGAAGCGAAGCTGGAAAAAAAAGCTATGGAAGCAGAAAACTTACATACGATTACATCGCCGATGGTCGGTACGTTTTATGCAGCGCCATCACCAGATGCTGCACCGTACGTAAAGGTTGGCGATAAAGTGAAAAAAGATACGATTGTATGTATTGTTGAAGCAATGAAATTATTTAACGAAATTGAAGCGGAAGTTGATGGAGAAATCGTAGAAGTGCTCGTGAAAAACGGTCAGCTCGTTGAATATGGACAACCTTTATTCCTTGTGAAGCCTGAATAAAGGAGCGATCGTGATGATAAAAAAATTGTTAATTGCCAATCGTGGGGAAATTGCTGTTCGGATTATTCGGGCGTGCAAAGAGCTTGGTATCGAGACGGTTGCTGTATTTTCTGAGGCAGATCGCGAAGCGCTTCATGTTCAATTAGCAGACGAAGCATATTGTATCGGTCCAAAAACGTCTAAAGACAGCTACTTAAACTTTACAAATATTATGGGCGTAGCGACGTTAACTCAATGTGATGCGATTCATCCGGGCTACGGGTTTTTAGCTGAAAACGCTGATTTTGCCGAACTATGCCGGGAATGTAACGTTACGTTTGTCGGACCAAGTCCGGAAGCGATTACAAAAATGGGTACAAAAGATGTTGCGCGTGAGACGATGAGACAAGCTGGGGTTCCGATTGTTCCTGGTTCACAAGGAATTATTGAAAGCATCGATGAAGCAATTGCGCTAGCGAACGAAATCGGGTATCCTGTTATTATTAAGGCAACTGCAGGTGGCGGTGGAAAAGGCATTCGTGTCGCTCGAAATGAGCAAGAGCTCATTAAAGGACTTACGATCACGCAACAAGAAGCTGCAACAGCGTTCGGAAATCCAGGGGTATATATTGAAAAATACATCGAAGATTTCCGGCATGTAGAAATTCAAGTGCTAGCAGACTCATATGGAAACGTCATTCACCTTGGAGAGCGCGATTGTACGATTCAACGTCGTTTGCAAAAACTATTAGAAGAAACGCCATCTCCTGTACTTGATGAAGAAATGCGTAAAAAAATGGGAGAAGCAGCTGTCAAAGCAGCGCAAGCAGTTCAATATACGGGGGCAGGAACGGTAGAATTTATTTACGACTACCGCAACCGTCAGTTTTATTTTATGGAGATGAACACGCGCATTCAAGTTGAACATCCGGTGACGGAAATGGTAACAGGTGTCGATTTAATTAAAGAGCAAATTCGCGTAGCATCTGGTGAGAAATTAACGTTGAAACAAGAAGATGTGACGTTCAACGGCTGGTCTATTGAATGCCGAATTAATGCGGAAAATCCTGCGAAAAACTTTATGCCATCGGCTGGGAAAATACAAATGTATTTGCCGCCAGGAGGATTTGGTGTGCGAGTGGACTCTGCCGCTTACTCAGGCTATACGATTCCGCCGTATTACGATTCGATGATTGCTAAACTGATCGTTCATGCACCGACGCGTGAAGAAGCGATTGCGCGTATGAAACGCGCCTTAAGTGAATTTGTCATTGAAGGCGTTCATACGACGATTCCGTTTCATTTAAAATTACTTGAGCACGAAAAATTTGTCGAAGGAAACTTTAATACAAAGTTTTTAGAAACATACGATGTAATGAACTCTTAATGATAAAGGAGGGGATTTGTTATGTCTGAACACGTATTAGAAATGGAAAATGGCCATAACAGTTTAGGTAAAGTAGAAATTGCGCCGGAAGTCATTGAAGTGATCGCAGGCATTGCGGCTTCTGAAATTGAAGGAGTAGCGCAAATGCGCGGTAATTTTGCGGCTGGTGTCGTTGAGCGATTAGGTAAAAAAAATCACGGTAAAGGCGTAAAAGTCGATTTAACAGATCGTGGCATTGTCATTGATATTTATTGTGTGATGAACTTTGGTGTATCTATTCCAACTGTTTCGCAAAAAATTCAAGAAAATGTTCGGCAAGCATTGTTGACGATGACAGGATTAGAAACAGCTGAAGTGAACGTCCATATTGTTGGCGTTCAATTTGAAACACCGAAAGTAGAGACGGAAGTGGAGTAAAGAAAAAGGGCCATCTCGTTTATGAGATCGCCCTTTTTCAATGTGTGAGTGTTTTCTTTCGTCGAAATATGGTATGATCATGATATAATTTTCGACAATATGATAGAAAGGGTTTTGGTCATGAAACGGCATACAGCAAGGGAAAAGGCGTTACAAGCGTTGTTTCAGATTGACGTAGGAGGCATTGAACCACACGAAGCGGTTGCGAACGTTATTGAAGAAGAAACAGATCCGTTTATGGAGATGCTTGTTTTTGGCGTAGTTAAGCACCAGAAAGAAATCGATGATTTATTGCGCCAACATTTAGAAAAATGGACGTTAGAGCGTGTCGCAAATGTCGATCGTTCCATTTTGCGCATGGCTGTATTCGAAATGAAATATATGGATGATATTCCGTTGAGTGTAAGTATGGACGAAGCTATTGAATTAGCCAAAGTATTCGGTGACGAAAAATCAAGTCGCTTTATTAACGGCGTACTTGCAAAAATAAAAGAAATATTGTCTTAAAAGAATAAGGGGGAGAAGGGTTTATGACAGCGCAAATCATTAACGGTTTTGAATTAGCAAAAGAAAAACGAGCACAATTAGCGAAAGAAGTCGAGCAGTTAAAACGAGAAGGTATTGTTCCATCACTAGCGGTTATTCTCGTTGGAGATCATCCTGCTTCACAATCGTACGTGAAAGCGAAGCAAAAAGCATGTGAAGAAATTGGGGTTCGTTCAGTTTTACTGACTTTTCCAAGCGACATATCCGAGTCGTTTTTGTTAGAGCAAATTGCTCGTCTAAATGAAGACGGCTCAGTACATGGCATTTTAGTTCAATTGCCGCTACCGCCACAAATTAATGAATTACATGTGATTGAAGCGATCGCACCAGAAAAAGATGTCGATGGTTTCCATCCGCTCAATATTGGACGAATGATGACGGGACAACAAACATTTTTACCTTGTACACCGTATGGTATTTTATATATGGTGCAATCTTTGCAAGTTGATATTGCAGGAAAACATGTCGTTGTCGTTGGACGTAGTAACATTGTCGGTAAGCCAGTTGGTCAACTGTTTTTACGAGAACATGCGACGGTAACGTATTGTCATTCACGCACAAGCGATTTAGAAGCGATCACACGCCAAGCAGATATTTTAATTGTTGCGGTCGGCAAACCGAAGCTGATCACGTCTTCATATGTGAAAGAAGGAGCAATTGTGATCGACGTCGGCGTTAATCGATTAGAAGATGGAAAGTTGTGTGGGGATGTCGATTTTGATGATGTAAAACAAATAGCAAGCTACATTACCCCTGTGCCAAAAGGTGTCGGACCCATGACGATTACGATGTTGTTGCACAATACTGTACAAGCAGCACGTGAACAACATAAATAAGCGAGGTTATTTTTGTGACAGACATGAGGTATGTAACTGTTGCGGCGTTAACAAAGTACATTAAGCGAAAATTTGAAGTCGATCCCCATTTACAAGATTTATGGATTAAAGGGGAAATTTCAAACTTTACATATCATTCTCGTGGACATATGTACTTTACTTTAAAAGATGAACAAGCCCGCATTCAAGCGGTTATGTTTGCAGGATATAATCGTCAGCTTACATTTAAGCCTGAAAATGGAATGACTGTACTTGTACGTGGCGAAATTTCCGTATACGAGCCGAGTGGGACGTATCAAGTATATGTCAAAGAGATGCAGCCGGATGGGATCGGTGCTCTTTACTTAGCGTATGAGCAATTAAAAAAGAAACTGGAACAAGAAGGACTATTTGCAAAAGAGCATAAAAAGCCAATCCCAAAATTTCCACAACATATCGGGGTTGTGACATCGCCGACCGGGGCAGCGATTCGCGATATTTTAACGACGATTCGTCGCCGTTATCCGCTAGCGAAAGTCATTTTATTTCCGACGCTCGTTCAAGGGGAACAAGCTCCGTTATCTATCGTTCAATCGATTCAAAAAGCGAATGACATAGGATATATTGATGTGCTCATCGTGGGACGCGGTGGTGGCTCGATTGAAGAACTTTGGGCGTTTAATGAAGAAATTGTGGCGCGGGCGATTTTTGCCTCGCGCGTTCCGATTATTTCTGCTGTCGGGCATGAAACGGATTACACGATTGCTGACTTTGTTGCGGACTTGCGTGCACCGACGCCAACTGGAGCAGCGGAGCTTGCAGTGCCACATGTTGCAGATTTGCTTTCCCGTGTGTCTGATCAGCAGGCGCGTCTCATTCGAGCAATGAAAGAACGAATGAATATGGAACAAAAACGGCTTCAATCGTTACGTTCATCATATGCTTTCCGCTATCCAAAGCGACTTTATGAACAAAAAGAGCAGCAACTAGATATGCTTGTTGATCGATTGCAACGGCAAATGAACGATATGTTAAAACAACAAAAAAACAAACTTCAGCAACTACAGCTGACGTTATTGCCCCATCATCCGCAATCACGAATCGAAAAAGCGACTGACCGTGTTCGTACGTTAGAACAAACAATCGTTCGCAACATGAGCGATGTGATCAAACAAAAGAAGTGGTCGCTTGCAACAACGATGGCGAAGCTCGACGCGCTTAGCCCATTGAAAATTATGGAACGAGGATATAGTCTTGCATACGATGAACAAAACAAACTCATTAAGACAGTGACACAACTGGAAACAGGAGCTCGAGTTCATATCCGTTTTCAAGATGGGCGCGCGCATTGTATTGTTTCTGACATTGAGGAGGAGAACGTATGACGTTTGAAGAAGCGATGAGCAAACTTGAAGACATTGTGCAAAAATTAGAAGAGGGGGACGTTCCGCTTGAGGAAGCGATCCACTTTTTCCAAGAGGGCATGAAATTATCGAAGTTTTGTCACGACAAATTACAGCAAGTTGAAAAACAAATGGAATTTATTTTACGAGAAGATGGGCAGCTTGAGCCGTTTACGGTGCAGGAGGAATAGACGTTGAACACGGAATTAGTATTGCGACAATATAAAGAGCAAATTGAACAGCAGCTCCCCGTATATATTGAATCGTTGCGGGCACCTGAGACGATTAAAGAAGCGATGTTATATTCGTTGCAAGCAGGTGGCAAACGCATTCGTCCTCTTTTATTGCTTGCAACGTTACATGCGTTTCGTAAACACATTGACATCGGCATGTCTGTTGCCTGTGCGCTTGAAATGATTCATACGTATTCACTTATTCATGATGATTTGCCAAGTATGGATAACGATGATTTACGGCGTGGTAAACCGACAAATCATAAAGTATTTGGTGAAGCCAATGCTATTTTAGCAGGTGACGCGTTACTGACATACGCTTTTCAAGTCGTTGCCGATGCTGAAGCTATTTCACCTGACGTAAAAGTCCGTCTCATTTCTGAATTAGCGAAAGCAGCTGGACCTGAAGGAATGGTTGGCGGACAAGTAGCCGACCTTGAAGGAGAAGGAAAAACGATTCATTTACAACAATTAGAATACATTCACCGTCATAAAACAGGAAAGTTGTTACAATACAGCGTTCGAGCGGGTGCCATACTAGGTGAAGCAACAGAAAAACAATTAACGCTGTTAACAGCATTTGCCGACCATCTCGGCTTAGCGTTTCAAATTCGCGATGACATTTTAGATATTGAAGGAGACGAACAAAAAATCGGAAAAAAAGTAGGAAGCGACATCGAAAATCATAAATCGACTTATCCTGCTCTTTTGACGCTTGATGGGGCAAAAAGGAAACTTCGCAATCATATGAAAGAGGCGCGTACACTTCTTCATGAAGTCGGGGTGGACGCATCGCTACTACATTATATTTGTGATATCGTCGAAACGCGCGATCATTAATAGCATTGAGGAAAGAAGCAACATGTGGTATAGTGGAAAAGAAATGTTAGCCGTTCACACGTTCGTGTAAGCGGCTCTTTTTTGCGTACAAGCATGTTTATCTGTATAATTGAAAATACATAAAACTGTATGATATCGATTGTTTTAGCTTACATGAAAGAGAGTGATCGCGTTGGATGTTGCAGCGATTCAAAACCCGAAATTTTTAAAACAAATGTCAAATGAACAGCTCGTTCAATTGAGCGAGCAAATTCGACAATTTTTAATTGAAAAACTATCGAAAACAGGTGGACATATTGGTCCGAATCTTGGAGTCGTTGAATTGACAATCGCCCTTCATAAAGTATTTGACAGTCCAAAAGATAAACTCATTTGGGATGTTGGTCATCAGTCGTACGTGCATAAAATTTTAACCGGTCGTGCCAGTCAGTTTGATACGTTGCGACAATATAAAGGATTGTGCGGTTTTCCCAAACGGAGTGAAAGTGAACATGACGTATGGGAAACAGGGCACAGTTCGACGTCGTTATCTGCCGCAATGGGCATGGCGATTGCGCGCGACTTAAAAGGAACGGACGAATATATTGTTCCGATTATTGGAGACGGCGCACTCACCGGCGGAATGGCGCTAGAAGCATTAAATCATATCGGACATGAGAAAAAAGATATCATCGTCATTTTAAACGATAACGAAATGTCGATTGCTCCAAACGTTGGAGCGTTGCACAATGTGCTCGGGCGACTACGGACAGCAGGAAAATATCATTGGGTCAAAGATGAATTAGAAATGTTGTTGAAGAAAATTCCAGCTGTCGGTGGAAAGCTTGCTACAACAGCGGAACGTGTCAAAGATAGCATCAAATATTTACTCGTTTCAGGCGTATTTTTTGAAGAGTTGGGCTTTACGTATTTTGGTCCGGTAGATGGCCATAACTTTGAAGATTTATTTGAAAACTTACATTATGCAAAAAAGACGAAAGGACCTGTCCTTGTTCACGTCATAACGAAAAAAGGAAAAGGATACCATCCTGCGGAAAGCGACAAAGTCGGAACGTGGCACGGAACAGGACCATATAAAATTGAAACGGGTGATTTCATTCAAACGAAGCAATCTGCTCCTTCTTGGAGTGCGCTTGTGAGTGAAACGGTACGTAAATTAGCACGGGAAGATCGCCGTATTGTTGCTATTACGCCAGCGATGCCTGTTGGATCGAAATTGGAGGGATTTGCAAACGAATTTCCTGAGCGTATGTATGATGTTGGTATCGCTGAACAACATGCTGCAACGATGGCAGCTGGTTTGGCAACGCAGGGGATGAAACCGTTTTTAGCAATTTATTCAACCTTTTTACAACGGGCGTACGACCAAGTGGTTCATGATATTTGTCGCCAAAATTTAAACGTGTTTTTTGGCATTGACCGCGCAGGTCTCGTTGGTGCGGACGGTGAAACACATCAAGGGGTGTTTGATATCGCCTTCTTACGCCATATTCCAAACATCGTATTAATGATGCCAAAAGATGAAAATGAAGGGCAACATATGGTATATACAGCTATTCAATACGATGACGGCCCGATTGCGATGCGTTTTCCGCGCGGCAACGGTCTCGGTGTGGCGATGGATAAGCAATTGAAAAGAATCCCGATCGGTACGTGGGAAGTATTACGTGAAGGAACAGATGTTGCAATTTTAACGTTCGGTACGACGATTCCGATGGCGCTTCAAGCAGCTGAACGTCTTGCAAATGAAGGGATTTCTGTACAAGTTGTCAACGCTCGTTTTATTAAGCCACTTGATGAAGCGATGTTGCATACGTTATTACAACAAAACATGCCGTTACTTACGATTGAAGAAGCGGTGCTTCAAGGTGGATTTGGCAGCGCAGTACTTGAGTTTGCTCATGATCATGGATACTATGGAGCGGTGATCGACCGAATGGGTATACCGGATCGCTTTATCGAACATGGTGGTGTGTCGCAACTTCTTGAAGAAATTGGTTTGACAACAGAACATGTGATGGAACGGATTTATTTATTAACTCCGAAAAAAAGAAAAAGGGCATGAGAGATGAAAGGGAAGAAAGAACGTTTAGATGTATTGCTTGTCGAACGTGGATTGGCGGAAACGCGGGAAAAGGCAAAGCGAACGATTATGGCTGGCCTTGTTTATTCGAACGAAATGCGGCTTGACAAGCCGGGAGAAAAAGTGCCAGTTGACATTCCGCTTACGGTCAAAGGAAATGCACTACCGTATGTGAGCCGCGGGGGGCTCAAACTTGAAAAAGCGTTGCAAGTATTCTCGCTTGAAGTAAAAGATAAGATTATGGTTGATATTGGTGCATCAACGGGCGGATTTACAGACTGTGCGTTGCAAAACGGGGTGAAGTTGTCATACGCTCTTGATGTGGGCTATAACCAATTAGCATGGAAACTGCGCCAAGATGAGCGTGTTGTAGTCATGGAGCGGACAAACTTTCGTTATGTGACACCGAGTGATTTTCAGCACGGTTTGCCGAATTTTGCAACGATCGACGTGTCGTTTATTTCATTAAAGTTAATTTTCCCCGTCTTAAAGATGATTTTAGTTCCGCATAGCGATGTCGTTGCTTTAGTCAAACCACAATTTGAAGCGGGAAAAGAGCTTGTTGGAAAAAAAGGAATCGTTCGTGATGCACGCGTTCACGTACATGTGCTTGAAACGATTACAGCATTTGCTCAACAAGAAGGGTACGATATTATTGGGCTAACTCACTCGCCGATTACAGGCGGTGATGGAAATATTGAATTTTTACTTCATTTACGTTGGGAAGGGAAAGAAATCGGGGAAAATCGTTTGACCATTTCCCCGATAGAAGTAGTTGCTAGGGCACATGACGAATTGAAGGAAAATAAGGAACATGTGGGGGAATAACGATCGGTTATTCCCTCTTGTTTGCCTGTCTATCGTTCGGTAACATAGAAGTATAAATATGCATATGTTATACACACGAAAGAGGTGTTTTCGTTGAATAAAGGACAACGTCATATTAAAATTCGTGAAATTATTTCAAACCATGATATTGAAACACAAGATGAACTTGTTGATATGTTGCGCAAAGAAGGTTTTAACGTCACACAAGCAACGGTGTCTCGCGACATTAAAGAACTACATTTAGTGAAAGTGCCAATGATCGATGGGCGATATAAATATAGTTTGCCGGCAGATCAACGATTTAACCCGCTACAAAAACTGAAGCGGGCACTCATGGATGCGTTTGTAAAAATTGACGGGGCAGGTCATTTGCTTGTCATGAAGACGTTGCCTGGCAATGCGCATGCTATCGGGGTGCTACTTGACCATTTAGAATGGGACGAAATTGTCGGAACGATTTGCGGGGATGATACGTGTTTAATTATTTGCCGCACGCCAGAAGATACAGAAGTTATTTCAAAACGATTGTTGGACATGCTGTAATAAAGGTGTGAACGGAAAATGTTAGCAGAGTTATCCATTAAAAATTTCGCCATTATTGAATCCCTTTCGCTTTCGTTCGAAAAAGGATTAACCGTTTTAACGGGAGAAACGGGAGCGGGAAAATCCATTATTATTGATGCCATTCATTTATTAATTGGCGGACGCGGTTCGGCAGAATTTGTTCGATACGGGGAAGCAAAAGCAGAAATTGAAGGCCTTTTTTTGCTTGAACGAGACGATCACCCATGTTACAGCAAATGTGCCGAACTCGGCATCGATATAAGCGATGGTATGATTGTGCTTCGTCGAGAACTAACGATAAACGGCAAAAGCGTCTGTCGTGTGAACGGAAAATTAGTCACGATTGCAGCATTGCGTGAAATTGGTTCTACGCTCGTTGATATTCACGGGCAACATGAGCATCAAGAGTTGCTTGATGAAAGTAAACATTTACATTTATTAGACGAATATGGTGGCGAGCATATTCGTGGCGCTTTAGAAGAATACGGTGCGTTATATGCCACATATGAACGAGTGAAGCGCCAACTGCAAAAATTAAATGAAAACGAGCAACAAATGGCGCATCGTTTAGATTTGTTAACATTTCAGTTAGATGAAATTCAAAAAGCGGATTTGCAAATAGATGAAGATGAACGACTGATGGAAGAACGCCGAAAAATCGTCAACTTCCAAAAAATATATGAGGCGTTACAAAGCAGCTATGAGGCGCTGTACGGAGAGCAACGTGGACTTGATTGGATTGGACTAGCAATGAATCATTTAGATCATGTTAGCGAGATTGATTCATCCGTTAAACAAGCTCAAGAGGTTGTATCGAACTGTTACTACTTGTTAGAAGAAGTTGCTCACCAGCTACGCGAACAGTTAGATCAGTTAGAATATGATCCGCTTCGGCTTGATGAAATTGAAAGTCGCTTAAATGAAATTAATCATTTAAAACGGAAATACGGTCAAACGGTGCGCGACATTTTAGAATATGCAGCGAAAGTGGAAGAAGAAATTGAAACGATTCAACACCGCGATGATCATATTCATAAATTGCAGACGGAGCTTCAGTCCATTACTGCCGATTTGTTAGTTGAAGCGAAACATATAAGCGAATTACGTATGCAATATGCGAAACAGTTGATCGATGACATTCATCAAGAACTAAAAGATTTATACATGGAAAAAACGACGTTTGATGTCGTCTTTCGAAAACGGAAAGGAACGTATGATGACCCGCTGCTTGATGGAGCGCCCGTCAAGTTGCAAGCAAACGGAATGGATGAAGTCGAATTTTTCATTTCGACAAACCCAGGGGAGCCGTTAAAACCGCTGGCAAAAGTTGCATCAGGTGGAGAATTGTCGCGCATGATGCTTGCTTTAAAAAGCATTTTCTCTAAACATCAAGGTGTCACGTCCATTATTTTTGATGAAGTCGATACCGGTGTAAGTGGTCGCGTCGCTCAAGCGATTGCAGAAAAAATTTATCGTGTCGCTCGTCACTCGCAAGTATTATGCATTTCGCATTTACCACAAGTGGCGGCGATGGCGGATACGCATTTATTTATTGCAAAAGAAACGAAGGATGGACGGACAAAAACAACGGTGGAAGCGTTAAATGAACAAGAAAAAATTAACGAAATTGGCCGTATGATTTCTGGTGTGGAAATCACAGATTTGACGAAACAGCATGCGCGTGAATTATTACAATTGGCGAAAAAGATCAAAAATGAACCAGCATAAATACCAACATTGGCATTGTTTTTTCATTTTATTCTGTTATATTTCACTCGTTTCAGGCAACATTAAATAGTGTAGGATTCGGTGTGTACGTAGGAACGAGGAGAGTGAAGACTTTGGATTTTGACAAATTAAGAAAAGGAATAGGTGCATTTCTCCTTGTTTCTTTTATCGTTCTAAGTATGGCAACACCATTTCAAAAATATGTAAATATTCCGAAACAAATTGTGTTATTTCAAGGACAAACGGCTCATATACCTGTATTTGGTTCTGCTCACGCGATAACGACGAACGCCGTTTCTGTTCATCAAAAGGAAAAGTTAGCAATTACCGGAGAACATATCGGGGAAAGTGATGTCATTTTACAAATGGCGGGATTTCCGATGAAACAAGTAAATGTAAAAGTATTACCAGATTTTAAAGTTGTTCCTGGCGGCCAATCGATTGGAGTCAAGTTAAATACGGTTGGAGTTCTTGTTGTCGGTCACCATTTAGTGGAGACGGAACAAGGAAAACAATCTCCAGGGGAAACGGCCGGCATTCAAGTGGGGGATGCGATTACTCACATTAATGGACAAAAAATCGAAAAAATGACAGATGTTTCCCCATTCATTGAAGAGGCGGGAAAAACGGGTAAACCTTTACGATTAACCGTTGCCCGTGATCATCATACATTTGAGACGACACTTACTCCGTTGAAAGATAAACACGATCAGGCGTATCGTATCGGATTATACATTCGTGATTCAGCAGCAGGAATTGGAACAATGACGTTTTTTGACCCGAAATCAAACATATATGGGGCACTTGGACATGTCATCTCTGATATGGATACGAGAAAGCCGATTGTTGTTCGTGATGGGACGATTGTTAAATCAACGGTGACGGCAATCGATAAAGGAAGAAACGGTAGTCCAGGTGAAAAACTAGCAAGATTTTCGAGCGATAAACAAATTATTGGCAACATTAAAACGAATAGTCCGTTCGGTATTTTTGGTAAGCTTTCACAACCGATTCAAAATGGCATTTTCGACAAGCCGATGCCAATTGCTCTATCGACAGATGTAAAAAAAGGAAAGGCAAAAATATTGACGGTTGTCGAACAAGATCGGGTAGAAGCGTTTGATGTTGAGATTGTTAGTGTCACACCACAAAAATTTCCAGCTACCAAAGGGATGGTAATTAAAGTCACCGATCCACGATTGTTAGAAAAAACAGGTGGAATTGTACAAGGAATGAGCGGAAGCCCAATTATTCAAGATGGAAAACTTGTCGGAGCTGTCACACACGTATTTGTTAACGATCCGACATCTGGTTACGGTGTACACATTGAATGGATGCTGCATGAAGCGGGAATTAACATTTATGACCGAAGCGCACAAAAAGCGAGCTAATATTAGCTTGCTTTTTGTTTTCTCACACAATTTGTCATATTTTATCATGACATGATATAAAAATGTAGTGTAAAATGAAAGAAACAGCGTGTACGAATGTTTTATGAAAAATATAAATTATTTGACTAATTTTGTGAAAGAAAAAGGATTTTTGTCCGTTGTGGCGAATTAAGCACGTATGTGACAAAAGATCATTGCTTTAGGGAGGAAGGATTTCGTGAGTACAATAAAAGTGTGTATTGTAGATGATAATCGAGAACTAGTGCATTTGCTTGAAGAATACATTACAAGCCAAGAAGATATGGAAGTCATTGGCGTTGCATATAATGGGCAAGATTGCTTGCAATTATTGCGCGATCGCGATCCTGATGTTCTCATTCTTGACATTATTATGCCACATTTAGACGGCTTGGCTGTATTAGAAAAGTTGCGTATGTTCAAACAACCGTTGCCAAACGTCATTATGTTAACAGCATTTGGACAAGAAGATGTGACGAAAAAAGCAGTTGAACTCGGAGCTTCGTACTTCATTTTAAAACCGTTTGACATTGACCATTTAGTGAATCAAATTCGTCAAGTATGTGGCAAAAAGCCAGCCGTATTAAAGCGGCCGCTTCTTGCTCCAATTCGTGATGGAAAACCAAAAAATTTAGATGCAAGCATTACGAACATTATTCACGAAATCGGTGTTCCCGCACACATTAAAGGATATTTATATTTGCGTGAGGCCATTGCGATGGTATACAACGACGTCGAGCTGCTCGGATCCATTACGAAGGTGCTATACCCAGATATCGCCAAAAAGTATAATACGACAGCTAGTCGCGTGGAGCGAGCGATTCGTCATGCGATTGAAGTGGCATGGAGTCGTGGTAATTTAGAATCCATCTCATCTTTATTTGGCCATACGGTCAGTATGTCAAAAGCAAAGCCGACAAACTCAGAATTTATCGCGATGGTTGCTGATCGGCTAAGACTTGAGCATAAAGCAAGCTAATAAAAAAGGTAGTCCGTACGACTACCTTTTTTGTTGTTCATTTTTCTCAATCTCAAGCAACTTTTGGATTAATATGTGCTGAGGCATGTGCATAATTTGTTCTAGTGGCATGTTCAATGCTTTTGCTAGCTTTTGGGCTGTTTCTAACGAAATGTTTAGTGGTCGCATACATTCAACTCCTTTCATATGTTAAGTATAAAATGTTTTTGAAGGTGGGAAAAGGATGACACATATTTTTGCTCATCGTGGTTCAGCAGGAACACATCCAGAAAATACAATGGCTTCGTTTATAGAAGCGGCACGTGTGCAAGCAGACGGAATTGAACTTGACGTACAGCTTTCGAAAGATGGGGTTGTCGTCGTGATTCATGATGAAACCGTAAATCGAACGACAGATGGAACAGGATGGGTAGGACAAATGACGTATCGGCAATTACGGAAATTAAACGCCAGTTATAAATTTAAACAATACGGTTTTTGTCCTATTCCATCGCTACAAGAAGTATTGGAGTGGGCGCAAAATACGTCGCTACTCATCAATATTGAATTAAAAAACAATCTTGTACCTTATGAACGACTAGAAGCAAAAACGATTGAGCTTGTTGAACGATACGGTTTAGCATCGCGTGTCATTTTTTCATCGTTTAACCACGAAAGTATGGCAACATGTCACAAATTGGCTCCCGATATTGAGACAGCGCTACTATACAT
This sequence comes from Anoxybacillus suryakundensis, assembly GCF_001418025.1. Classification (NCBI taxonomy): domain Bacteria; kingdom Bacillati; phylum Bacillota; class Bacilli; order Caryophanales; family Anoxybacillaceae; genus Anoxybacillus; species Anoxybacillus suryakundensis. The sequence goes on along the minus strand of NZ_LIOK01000006.1, from coordinate 31,892 downwards.
GGAAAAGTTACACCGACCGTGGAGCTATGCCCACACTTTACAGGCATTAGCGCTTCATCCGTATCATCCGACGATCGATCAATCGTTTGTCGAAGCGGCTCATGCTCATCACTTGCTCGTCCGCCCTTTTACAATCAATAAAGAAGAACAGATGAGAACAATGTTTGGATATGAAGTGGATGGGATTTTTACGGATTTCCCTGAAAAAGCAAAAAACATACGTGAAAAAACGCTTCGATCATTTTGAATCGAAGCGTTTTTTTTGAAAGCGAGGTTGTACTTTATTTCGTTTTCGATCGCGATGAAAAATAAATCCTGCGATAAAGCTGAGACCGATGAGAAAACAAAATAAACCGAGTAAAAACTGAATGGCAAGTGAAGGAATTGGCGCATGTAAAATGCCAAATACGGTATCTCTCATCCATTTAATTCCTAACGCTGCAATAAATCCGGGAATAAGTAAGATGAGTAGGGCGATCATTCGTTGCATAAAACAAAACCCTTTCCATTTGTTCTGTTTTCATCATAAATGTTTTTGTTTGTTTGTCAAGAAGAGAAAAAAACGGTATGATGAAAGCGTCTGCAAAAAATTGCAAACGAATAGGTGATGGGAAATGAAAAAAGTATTAATTGTTGGGGCAGGCAAAGGTGGAAGTGCGCTATTAAAAATGTTCCATGAAACAAAACTAATGGATGTTGTAGCGATCGTGGATCGAAACGACGATGCACCAGGGATAAAGGCAGCACGTGACATGGGTATTCAAACGAGTAACCATTGGAAAGATGTGTTAACGAACGATATTGACGTCATTGTTGAAGTAACGGGAGACGACGAAGTGTTTGCCACGTTGCGTAAAGCAAGTGCTGTGCATACGGTTGTCATTCCTGGTGATATCGCTTATATTATGGCACAACTTGTTGAAGAAAAAGAACAACTCATTGCTACGTTAAAAACAGCGACAACGAAACACGATTTAATTTTCAACTCTACGCATGACGGAATGATTGTTATTGATGAACGTGGTCTCGTGACACATATGAATCCGAGTGCAGAGAAGATGATTGGGAAAAAAAGAAAGGAAGTAATAGGATCATACATTTTACATGTTATTCCAACCAGCGGATTACCGCGTGTATTACATACAAGAGAAGTTGAATTAAACCAAGAATTGTTATTAGAAAACGGGAAAAAAATGATTACGACACGTATTCCGTTGATAGACGAAAACGGAAAATTGTTTGGTGCTTTTGCGGTATTCAAAGATATTACAGAAGTTGTTCATTTGGCGGAAGAAGTAACAAATTTGAAAGAAATTCGCACGATGTTAGAAGCTATTATTCATTCTTCCGAAGAAGCGATTTCTGTTGTTGATGAATATGGCAATGGCATTTTAATTAACCCAGCGTATACAAAGCTAACAGGCTTATCTGAAGAAGAAGTGATCGGAAAACCGGCAACAGCGGATATTTCGGAAGGGGAAAGCATGCATATGAAAGTGTTAAAAACACGCCGACCAGTCAGAGGTGTGCGCATGAAAGTTGGTCCGAAAAAACGGGATGTTGTCGTGAATGTTGCCCCGATTATCGTTGATGGGGTGTTAAAAGGAAGTGTTGGTGTCATTCATGATGTTTCCGAAATTGAACAATTAACTTCTGAGTTGCAACGTGCTCGTCAAATTATTCGCACGTTAGAGGCGAAATATTCCTTTGACGACATTGTCGGTACGTCAGAAGAGATGATGTTAGCGATTGAACAGGCGAAATTGGCAGCTAAAACCCCAGCAACTATTTTGCTTCGTGGTGAATCAGGAACAGGGAAAGAATTGTTTGCCCACGCTATTCATAATGCGAGTGATCGAAAATACCATAAATTTGTTCGCGTCAATTGCGCTGCCATTTCCGAGTCGCTACTTGAAAGTGAATTATTTGGTTATGAAGAAGGGGCGTTTTCTGGTGCAAGACGCGGAGGGAAAAAAGGATTATTTGAAGAAGCAAATAACGGAAGTATTTTTCTCGATGAGATTGGGGAGTTATCAGCCAATATGCAAGCAAAACTTTTGCGAGTGTTGCAAGAAAAAGAAATTGTGCGCGTCGGTGGCACAAAGTCGATTCCGATTAATGTACGTGTCATTGCTGCAACAAACGTTCACCTCGAAAAAGCGATTGCCGAAGGGACATTTCGTGAAGACTTATATTATCGGTTAAATCGCATGCCGATTTACATTCCGCCGTTACGTGCTCGAAAACAAGATATTCCAGCTCTATGTGAACGACTGATACAAAAACTAAATCAAGACTATGGGCGCAATGTGGAAGGTATTACAGATGATGCGCTAGCTTATTTACTCTCGTATGATTGGCCTGGGAACGTACGGGAGCTAGAAAATGTGTTAGGAAGAGCAATGATTTTTATGAAATATACTGAAGTGATCATTGAGCGTAAACATATTTCGCTATTACACAAACCGAAAGAACAAGAACATCTTTCATCTCCTGAATCATCCCGTGTTCATCAACCGTTGGCGGTGCTCGTAGAACAATATGAAGCCAAAGTGATTGCGAGCGTTTTACAATCGTGTCAAGGGAATAAAACAGCAGCTGCCAAAAAGCTTGGCATTTCTATTCGAAATTTATATTACAAGCTTGAAAAGTATGGACTTGATAAAAAAAGCATGCAATAATGTTCATAGTGTGCAAAAAGTTGCAATGAAAACAAATAGAAGTAAAGCGTTTTCATCATAAAAGAAGTTGGCACACTTTTTGCAAGGATAAAAAGTGACGAAAAAATAAAGGGGTTGAGCAGATGAGATGAAGCTACAATCGTTGATCACCAAAGCAACCCAATTTCTTGAGGCAACTGTAGCTGTTGCAGCGGCCGAAGATGAAGAAGTATTAAAAGCGGTCGCACAAGCACTACAAGCGGGATTCGGGCGATTTATTTTATACGGCGATGAATCTGTTTTATCAAACCTCGTTGCTGAATATGTTCAGCAAGCAAGTGACGATGTGATTCGTATCGTTCATGCTGCGACAAACGAAGAAGCAGCCCACATGGCTGTGAAAGCGGTGCACGAAAAAGAAGCCAGCGTCTTAATGAAGGGGAATGTGCCGACAGCAACTATTTTAAAAGCGGTGTTAAATAAAGAATACGGGCTGCGCACGGGTCGTGTTTTATCGCATGTTGCTGTATTTGATGTACCACACTATGAACGGCCAATTCTCGTCACTGACGCAGCGATGAACATTGCACCTGATTTGCAACAAAAAACAGAAATTATTATGAACGCCGTACAAGTGGCGAAAGCAATTGGTATTCATATGCCAAAAGTCGCACCACTCGCCGCCGTTGAAGCTGTCAATCCAGCGATGCCGGCAACGATTGATGCAGCAGCGTTGTCGCTTATGAATCAACGCGGTCAGTTGAAAGATTGCATCGTCGACGGTCCACTCGCTTTAGATAACGCCATTTCTGTTGAATCTGCCCAACATAAAGGCATTCAAAGCCCGGTAGCAGGACATGCTGACATCTTAGTTGTACCGAACATTGAAACGGGAAATGTGTTATATAAATCGCTCGTATACTTTGCCCGTGCGCAAGTAGGGGCGATGATTGCCGGAGCGAGAGCACCAATTGTATTAACATCTCGCGCAGATTCTGCAGAAAGCAAATTATACTCACTAGCACTAGCCATTTGTGCAACGAACAAATAACAAGGGGGAACGAAAGATGGAGATTTTCAAATATATGGAGCAATACGATTATGAGCAATTAGTATTTTGCCAAGATAAAGAATCTGGGTTAAAAGCAATCATTGCTATTCATGATACAACGCTTGGACCAGCGTTAGGTGGCACGCGTATGTGGATGTATGAATCAGAAGATGCAGCCATTGAAGATGCGCTTCGTTTAGCGCGTGGCATGACATATAAAAACGCTGCAGCCGGATTAAATCTTGGCGGTGGAAAAGCGGTCATCATTGGGGATCCACGAAAAGATAAAAATGAAGCGATGTTCCGTGCGTTTGGTCGCTTTATTCAAGGATTAAACGGTCGCTACATTACAGCAGAGGACGTCGGTACAACAGTTGCGGATATGGACATTATTTATGAAGAAACAGATTATGTCACAGGTATTTCACCAGCGTTCGGTTCATCTGGAAATCCTTCTCCTGTTACTGCGTACGGTGTGTATCGTGGCATGAAAGCAGCAGCAAAAGAGGCGTTTGGCAGCGATTCACTTGAGGGAAAAGTCATTGCGGTGCAAGGTGTCGGTAACGTGGCGTACAATTTATGCCGTCATCTTCATGAAGAAGGTGCAAAGCTCATTGTTACAGATATTAATAAAGAAGCAGTACAACGCGTTGTCGAAGAGTTTGACGCAAAAGCAGTTGATCCGAACGATATTTACGGTGTGGATTGCGATATTTTTGCTCCGTGTGCGCTCGGAGGCATTATTAATGACCAAACGATTCCGCAGTTAAAAGCAAAAGTCATTGCTGGCGCTGCCAACAACCAATTGCGCGAAGCAAGACATGGAGACATCATTCATGAAATGGGTATCGTTTATGCGCCAGACTATGTCATTAATGCCGGAGGCGTTATTAACGTAGCTGATGAGCTATATGGATATAATCGTGAACGTGCGATGAAAAAAGTTGAGCAAATTTACAACAATATTGAAAAAGTCATCGAAATTGCGAAGCGTGATGGCATCCCGACATACCAAGCAGCAGACCGTTTAGCTGAAGAACGTATTGCAAAAATGCGTCAATCACGTAGCCAATTTTTACAAAACGGTCAGCACATTTTAAGCCGTCGTCGCACACGTTAAATAAAAGAAGCGAGGACGCTCGTTCTCGCTTCGTCGATGATAAAAATGGAGGGTTACACATTGCAAGAACATTCATTTCGCATCTTAGTCATTAATCCGGGATCGACGTCAACGAAAATTGGCGTTTTTGATAACGAGCGCTCCATTTTAGAAAAAACGATTCGTCATGATGCAGAAGCGTTACAAGTGTATAAAAAAATTATTGATCAATACGAATTTCGTAAGCAAACGATTTTAGAAACGCTTGATCATGAAGGTATCAATATTTCTAAGCTCGATGCAGTATGCGGCCGTGGAGGCTTACTTCGTCCAATTGAAGGTGGCACATATGCTGTGAATGAGGCGATGTTGCAAGATTTAAGACGCGGGTACTCTGGCCAACATGCTTCAAATCTTGGAGGCATTTTAGCACATGAAATTGCTTCCGCATTAAATATTCCAGCGTTTATTGTCGACCCAGTCGTTGTCGATGAACTTGATCCGATTGCTCGCGTTTCTGGATTTTCATTAATTGAGCGTCGTAGCATTTTCCACGCATTAAATCAAAAAGCCGTCGCTCGTCGTGTAGCTAAACAAATGGGGAAAACGTATGAAGAAGTCAATTTCATTGTCGCGCATATGGGCGGAGGGATTACCGTTGGTGCACATAAATGCGGTCGTGTCATTGATGTCAACAACGGATTAGACGGAGAAGGTCCGTTTAGCCCAGAACGTGCTGGAACTGTGCCAGCCGGGGATCTTGTTTCCCTTTGTTTTTCAGGCGAGTATTATCGTGAAGAAGTGATGCGCATGCTCGTTGGGGGCGGAGGTCTCGTTGGTTACTTAGGGACGAACGATGCGGTGAAAGTCGAGAAAATGATCGAAAATGGTGATGAAAAGGCGAAGCTCATTTATAGCGCCATGGCATATCAAGTAGCGAAAGAAATTGGAGCGGCAAGTGCCGTGCTAGCTGGAAAAGTCGATGCCATCATTTTAACAGGCGGTTTAGCGTATGGAAAACAATTTGTGAAAGAAATTGCTGATCGGGTACAATGGATCGCTGATGTCATCGTGCAACCAGGGGAAAATGAATTGCAGGCGCTTGCCGAAGGGGCGCTTCGCGTGTTGCGCGGAGAGGAAGAAGCAAAAATATATCCACAAGCGGTCAAAACAACGGTTTAAGGGGATGAAATGATGGCAAAAGAGTACGATGTAGTCATACTTGGCGGCGGAACAGGCGGATATGTCGCTGCGATTCGCGCTGCCCAGCTCGGTTTAAAAACAGCAGTCGTTGAAAAAGGAAAGCTTGGAGGGACGTGCTTACATGCAGGATGCATTCCGAGCAAAGCGTTATTGCGCAGCGCGGAAGTGTATGCGCAAACAAAAGAAAGTGAAACGTTTGGCGTGCTAGCAAGTGATGTGCGTTTAGATTTTGCGAAAGTGCAAGCGCGCAAACAAGCGATTATTGACCAACTGCATAAAGGCATTCACATGTTGATGAAAAAAGGAAAAATCGACGTATATGAAGGAACGGGACGCATTTTAGGACCATCGATTTTTTCACCGATGTCGGGAACGATTTCTGTTGAGATGAACGACGGAACAGAAAACGAAATGCTTGTCCCAAAATACGTTGTCGTCGCAACAGGATCCCGCCCACGTACGTTACCGGGTTTAACAATTGATGGTCAATTTGTCATGACATCAGACGAAGCATTGCGTATGGAGACGTTGCCATCTTCTATCATCATTGTTGGCGGTGGTGTTATCGGAATCGAATGGGCATCGATGTTAAACGACTTCGGTGTAAATGTTACAGTCATTGAGTATGCAGATCGCATTTTGCCAACAGAAGACCGCGATGTGTCGAAAGAAATTGAAAAAATATTAAAACAGCGCGGCGTACGCATTGTTACAAAAGCGAAAGTGTTACCGGAAACGCTTGTTGTCGATCATGGCGTGCGCATTCAAGCGGAAATGAATGGACAAAACGAAACGTTTACAGCTGACAAAATGCTTGTTTCCGTTGGACGTCAAGCAAATGTTGAAGGCATTGGATTAGAAAATACGGATATTATCATTGAAAAAGGATTTATTCAAACGAATGAGTTTTATCAAACAAAAGAAAAACATATTTATGCGATTGGTGATGTGATCGGCGGTTTACAGCTTGCTCATGTCGCTTCCCATGAAGGAATGATCGCGATTGAACATCTTGCTGGAAAAGAAGTTCACCCACTTGATTATGCGATGGTACCAAAATGCATTTACAGTCGTCCGGAAGCCGCGAGCGTCGGCTTAACAGAAGAGGAAGCAAAAGCGAAAGGATATGAAGTGAAAGTCGGCAAATTCCCATTTAAAGCGATCGGAAAGGCACTTGTGTACGGAGAGGCTGAAGGGTTTGTAAAAATTGTCGCTGATGCAAAAACAGATGATTTGCTTGGTGTGCATATGGTTGGTCCACACGTAACGGATATGATTTCTGAAGCTGGTTTAGCGCGCGTACTTGATGCGACACCGTGGGAAATCGCGCATACGATTCATCCGCATCCGACGCTGTCAGAGGCGATGATAGAAGCGGCGCTTGCTGTTGACGGAAAAGCGATTCATTTTTAAAGGAGGAATGCATGATGCGTCATAAACAACTCGGTTTAAGCGATGAAACCGTTTTGCAAATGTATGAAACAATGGTATTAGCGCGTAAAATTGACGAACGGATGTGGCTACTAAACCGCGCAGGTAAAATTCCATTTGTCATTTCTTGTCAAGGACAAGAAGCGGCGCAAGTAGGAGCAGCGTTCGCTTTAGATCGCACGAAAGACTACGTATTGCCATATTACCGCGACATGGGCGTCGTCTTAACGTTCGGTATGACACCGACAGAACTCATGCTTTCGGCATTTGCAAAAGCGGAAGATCCAAACTCTGGCGGACGTCAAATGCCTGGGCATTTCGGGAAGAAGAAAAATCGAATTGTCACCGGTTCTTCTCCTGTGACAACGCAAGTGCCACATGCCGTTGGTATTGCGCTAGCGGCGAAAATGGAGAAGAAAGATTTCGTATCGTTTGTTACATTTGGGGAAGGGTCGTCAAACCAAGGCGACTTCCATGAAGGAGCAAATTTTGCTGGCGTTCATAAGCTGCCTGTCATTTTCATGTGCGAAAACAATAAATACGCCATTTCGGTTCCAATCGAAAAACAACTCGCTTGTGAAAAAGTATCAGATCGTGCGATTGGTTATGGTATGCCGGGATATACAGTTGACGGTACGGATCCGCTTGAAGTATATCGCGTCGTGAAAGAAGCGGCAGACCGTGCGCGGCGCGGCGAAGGGCCAACGTTAATTGAAACGGTCGCTTATCGTCTAACCGCTCATTCATCAGACGATGATGATCGCGCGTATCGTACGCCAGAAGAAATTGCTGAAGCGAAAGCAAAAGATCCAATTTACTTATTTGCGAACTACTTAAAAGAAGTAGGCGTATTAACGGATGAACTGGAAAAAGAAATTCTCGATCGCGTCATGAAGCAAGTGAACGAAGCGACAGACTACGCGGAAAAAGCACCATATGCACAACCAGAGCATGCGTTGAAATACGTGTACGCAGAGGAGGAATAAACATGCCTGTCATTTCATATATCGATGCCGTTACGATGGCGATTCGCGAAGAAATGGAACGTGACCCGCGCGTATTCGTACTTGGGGAAGATGTCGGAAAAAAAGGTGGCGTATTTAAAGCGACGCAAGGACTGTATGATCAATTTGGCGAAGAGCGCGTCATCGATACGCCGCTTGCGGAATCTGCAATCGTTGGTGTCGGCATTGGCGCGGCTATGTACGGATTACGTCCAATTGCTGAAATTCAATTTGCCGATTTTATCATGCCGGCTGTAAACCAAATCATTTCGGAAGCAGCGCGCATTCGTTATCGTTCAAATAACGATTGGAATTGTCCGATTGTCATTCGTGCGCCGTACGGCGGTGGCGTTCACGGGGCGTTATACCATTCTCAATCTGTTGAAGCGATTTTTGCGAATCAACCGGGACTAAAAATTGTTATGCCATCTACCCCATACGACGTGAAAGGATTATTAAAAGCGGCCATTCGCGATGAAGATCCAGTTTTATTTTTTGAACATAAGCGAGCATATCGTCTCATTAAAGGAGAAGTGCCGACAGACGATTATGTGCTGCCGATTGGTAAAGCAGATGTCAAACGTGAAGGAGAAGACATCACAGTCATTACGTACGGTTTATGTGTTCATTTCGCGCTACAAGCTGCTGAAAAATTGGCGCAAGAAGGCATTTCTGCACACATTTTAGATTTGCGTACTGTATATCCGCTCGATAAAGAGGCGATTATTGAAGCCGCAAGCAAAACAGGAAAAGTGTTGCTTGTGACAGAAGACAATAAAGAAGGAAGCGTCATGAGCGAAGTTGCTGCCATCATTGCCGAACATTGCTTGTTCGACTTAGACGCACCGATTATGCGACTAGCTGGTCCAGATGTTCCGGCTATGCCATATGCGCCAACGATGGAAAAATTCTTTATGGTCAATCCGGATAAAGTCGAAAAGGCAATGCGCGAATTGGCGCAGTTTTAAGGAGGAGTCACGATGGCGATTGAGAAAATTACAATGCCACAGCTTGGTGAAAGTGTAACGGAAGGAACGATTAGCCAATGGCTCGTATCGGTTGGCACTCGTGTGAACAAATACGATCCGCTTGCGGAAGTGATGACAGATAAAGTAAATGCGGAAATCCCATCTTCATTTGCTGGTGTCATTAAAGAAATTATCGCAAAAGAAGGGGAAACGTTGCCGGTTGGTGCTGTCATTTGTACGATTGAAGTTGAAGGAGAAGGCACAGAAACGGCGGAAACGAAACGAGAAGAAGCACCGAAAGCGGAAGCGCCGGCAGTGCCAGCACAAGCAGTAGCGCCGAAAAAACCAGCGGGAGAAAAAGGCCGCTATTCGCCAGCCGTTCTTCGCCTTGCCCAAGAGCACAACATCGACCTTGAACAAGTACAAGGAACAGGCATGGGCGGACGCATTACGCGCAAAGACTTGTTGAAATTGATTGAATCAGGCAACATCCCAACGCCAAGTCAAGCGTCAACAACTCCGGTTCAAGCGCAAGCGTCTGTGCAATCGGTGCAAGAAGCACCAAAAGCGGAAGCTCCTGTTGCGGCAGCACCAAAACAAGCCGCTGCGCCTAACGTACCGGTTCAACCGGGCGATATTGAAATTCCAGTTACACCGGTTCGGAAAGCGATTGCGACGAACATGCTTCGCAGCAAGCACGAAGCTCCACATGCATGGACGATGGTAGAAGTCGATGTCACTAACTTAGTTGCTTATCGCGATTCAATTAAAGACGAGTTTAAAAAGCGTGAAGGCTTTAACTTAACGTATTTTGCGTTTTTTGTAAAAGCAGTCGCGCAAGCATTAAAAGAATTCCCACAAATGAACTCGATGTGGGCAGGAGATAAAATCGTTCAAAAGAAAGATATTAACATTTCGATTGCTGTAGCGACAGATGATGCTTTATTTGTACCAGTCATTAAACATGCTGATGAAAAATCGATTAAAGGTATTGCGCGTGAAATTGCTGAATTAGCAGCGAAAGTGCGGGCTGGTAAACTCCGCCCAGAAGATATGCAAGGCGGGACATTCACCGTCAACAACACCGGCTCGTTCGGCTCGGTGCAATCAATGGGCATTATTAACTATCCACAAGCAGCCATTTTGCAAGTCGAATCGATCGTCAAACGTCCTGTCGTGAAAGACGGCATGATCGCAATTCGTGACATGGTCAACCTTTGTTTATCGCTTGACCATCGCGTCCTCGACGGTTTAATTTGCGGTCGTTTCCTAGCGCGTGTCAAAGAAATTTTAGAAAACATGAATAAAGACAATACACCAATTTATTAAACGAAAAGAGGGTGTCCACTTAGGACCCCTCTTTCGTTATGTTATCCATTAATTACAATTGTTCGTTGCCCAAGCTGTCTATATATACTACAATAAATATGAATGTTTCAAAAATTAAAAAGAAAGCGCTTTAACGGTCTTCAAAGGGGAGGGATTGTAATGGCGGATTTTTTAACGATGAAAAATGCCTCGTTTCCTATTCCGACATATGACGAATGGAAACAAGAAGCAGAAAAATCGCTGAAAGGAAAACCGCTCGAAAAGTTAGGGACAACAACGTATGAACAACTGCAAGTAAAACCGATCTATGTACAAAGCGACATACAGGTAACTCTTGAGCAATATCCCGGGTTTCCTAGCTATGTGCGTGGGACGGAGCCAGATGGGTACATGACAAAACCATGGGCAGTCAGTCAAGCCATTTCTGCCAAAAGTCCTAAGGAATGGAACGAAATCGCCACATACGATATCGCAAGAGGACAGACGGAAATTCATCTTATTTTAGATGAGCTTCGATTTTCTATCACATCGCTGGCGGATGTCGAGACGATGTTTTCTGGCATTTCGCTTTCCGATTATTCGATTCGTCTCGATGCAGGGGCATGCTCATTATCCGTTTTGGCGCTGTTTGTCGCTTATTTCCATAAGCAACAACTTTCGCTTGATTCATTGCACGGAACAATCGGCATGGACCCGCTTGCGGCATTAGCGATAAAAGGAGAACTTTCTACGTCGCTGTCGACGCTGTATGACGTGATGGCGGATGTGACAAAATGGGCGAAAGAACAGATGCCTCATATAAAAACGGTCATCGTTCACGGAGAGCCGTATCATCACGGTGGAGCGAATGCGGTGCAAGAGTTAGCGTTTTCATTTGCGACTGCTGTTGAATATATAAACGAATGTTTAAAGCGCGGGTTGACGGTCGATGAAGTGGCCGAACGAATGAGTTTTTCGTTTGCGATCGGCGCTGACTTTTTTATGGAAATTGCAAAACTGCGTGCGGCTCGTGCGATGTGGTCGAATATTGTTCAAGCGTTTGGCGGAAGCGAGCAAGCACAAAAAATGTCGCTTCATGCGCGAACGTCGCATTTCACGAAAACAGTGTATGACCCATATGTGAACATGCTTCGGGCATCGGCAGAAGCGTTTGCTGCGATTGTCGGTGGAGCAAATAGTTTGCACGTTTCTCCATTTGATGAAGCGATTCGATCAGCGAATGAGTTTTCACGAAGAATTGCTCGTAATACACAATTGATTTTACGAGAAGAAGCACATATCGGGAAAGTCATCGACCCGGCTGGCGGTTCGTATTACGTTGAAACGTTAACGGCACAAATCGCAGAAGCTTCATGGAAGCTATTTCAACAAATCGAAGCGAAAGGCGGCATGACAAAAGCGCTTGAAGCAGGATTTGTGCAAGTAGAAATCGAAAAAATCGCCAAGTTGCGCGAACAAAACGTCAAAATGCGCAAAGAACGAATCATCGGCACAAACGTTTATGCGAATGTAGAGGAGCCAACACCGGATATCCAATCTGCATCGCCGACAAAAGATGAATCGTATGATGGCGAAACGATGAAGTGGAACGGAAATTGGGTAGAAAGTGCCATTACTTTCGTCCGTCATCGAGCGACCGCTCGAGGAATTGATGCTGCGCTCGCGATGACCGGTCCGTCGATTGCCATTCCCCCAGTTCGCCAATGGCGCCTATCTGAGCCGTTTGAGCAACTGCGTCAAGCAGCGGAGAGGTATTTAAAAACGCATGGAAAGCGTCCAACCGTGCATCTCATCAATCTCGGTGCTGTCGTCTATCATAAGGCGCGTGCTGATTTTATGACCGGCTTTTTTGAAGCAGGTGGATTTGCTGTCGTAAAAAATGACGGTTATATGTCGGTTGACGAGGCGATCAAAGAAGCGTTAGAAACAGACGGAACGCACTATATCATTTGCGGAACGGACGAAAGCTATCCGGAAGCGGTTCCAGCGATTGCGAAAGCATTAAAGGGCGTGAATCCGCCACGAAACGTCTACGTTGCTGGAAAACAATCGCCAGAAATCGAAACTGCTTTTATAGAAGCTGGAGTGGACGGATTTATTCATATCGGTTCGAATTGCTATGAAACGCTTGTAGCGTTTATGAAGGACATGGGGGTGGCTTTAGATGGAGCGGAAAGTTGATTTTACGAATATTCCTTTCCAGCGAACAGGCGATACGGTGAGCGAACAACAATGGAAGCAGGCTATCGAAGAAAAGCTGCAAACATCCATTGACGACCTTTTCTTTCAAACAAATGAACAAATTTCGCTTAAACCGCTATATATAAAAAAAGATATTGAAGGATTTGATTTTCTCGATTATATGCCAGGCATTTCGCCGTATTTGCGCGGACCGTACCCAACAATGTACGTTGTTCGGCCTTGGACGATTCGCCAATACGCAGGTTTTTCCACCGCCGAAGAAAGCAACGCCTTTTACCGCCGTAATTTAGCCATGGGGCAAAAAGGGTTGTCGGTTGCGTTTGACCTTGCCACCCATCGCGGCTATGATTCTGACCATCCACGCGTCGTCGGCGACGTCGGCAAAGCAGGGGTCGCTATCGATTCGGTGCTCGATATGAAAATTTTATTCGATGGCATTCCGCTTGATCAAATGTCCGTATCGATGACGATGAATGGAGCTGTGCTCCCAATCATGGCGTTTTACATCGTCACTGCTGAAGAGCAGGGAGTGACGCGAGACAAACTGTCCGGTACGATCCAAAACGACATTTTAAAAGAATATATGGTGCGCAATACGTACATTTATCCGCCAGAAACGTCGATGCGCATTATCGCTGACATTTTCGCCTATACCGCAACATATATGCCAAAATTCAATAGCATTAGCATTTCCGGTTATCATATGCAGGAAGCGGGTGCGCCGGCGGATATTGAACTTGCCTATACGCTCGCCGATGGGCTTGAGTATGTGCGTACGGGCTTAAAAGCAGGTATTGACATCGACTCGTTCGCCCCGCGCTTATCGTTTTTCTGGGCAATTGGCATGAACTATTTTATGGAAGTGGCAAAAATGCGGGCAGCGCGTGTGATTTGGGCGAAAATGATGAAAACATTTAACCCGAAAAATCCGAAGTCATTGGCGTTGCGAACGCATTCACAAACATCGGGTTGGAGTTTAACCGAACAAGACCCGTTCAACAACGTTGTCCGCACGCTCATTGAAGCGCATGCAGCAGCGATGGGGCATACGCAGTCGCTCCACACAAACGCGCTTGATGAAGCAATTGCGTTACCGACTGATTTTTCTGCGCGCATCGCTCGCAATACGCAGCTCTATTTGCAGGAAGAAACGGGCATTTGCCGTGTCATTGACCCGTGGGCGGGCTCGTATTACGTCGAAACGTTGACGAACGAGCTAATGGAGCGAGCATGGAAACATATTGAAGAAATCGAAAATCTCGGTGGGATGGCGAGAGCGATTGAAACAGGATTGCCAAAAATGCGTATTGAAGAAGCAGCGGCAAGACGGCAGGCGAAAATTGATTCTGGGGCGGAAACGATTATTGGCGTGAACAAATATCGTCCGGAAAAAGAAGTGCCGATTGACATTTTAGAAGTCGATAATACCGCTGTCAGAGAGCGGCAAATTGAAAAATTAAAACAGTTGCGTGCTTCACGTGACGAAGCGCGTGTACAACAAGCGTTACAAGCGATTACAAAAGCGGTGGAAACAGGGGAAGGAAACTTGCTTGAATTAGCAGTTGAAGCCGCTCGTGCTCGTGCGACGTTAGGTGAAATTTCAGACGCCATTGAAAAAGTAGCAGGTAGACATAAAGCGGTCATTCGTTCTGTTAGCGGGGTATATAGCGCCGAGTTTGCGAACGAAGAAGAAATTGCGCGCGTGAAAAAAATGACGGATGAGTTTTATGAGCTAGAAGGAAGAAGACCGCGCATTTTAATCGCAAAAATGGGGCAAGATGGGCACGACCGTGGGGCAAAAGTTATTGCCACCGCATTTGCCGATTTAGGGTTTGACGTCGATATTGGCCCGCTCTTTCAAACGCCAGAAGAGACAGCGCGACAAGCAGTTGAAAACGATGTGCACGTCGTTGGAATGAGCTCGCTTGCTGCGGGGCATAAAACGTTATTGCCACAACTTGTTGAAGAGTTGCGAAAATTAGGGCGGGAAGATATGATCGTCGTTGTTGGTGGGGTCATTCCACCACAAGACTATGAATTTTTATATGAACATGGTGCAGCAGCTATTTTCGGACCAGGTACAATTATCCCGGTCGCGGCGCAAAAAGTATTGCATGAAATTTATCGACGACTCGGTTATGAGGAAGTGAGCGAATGAATGATGAGCGAACATCCCGACCAGAATGGGCTGATGACGGAAATACGTTTGCCACATCATACGTCAAAGGAAGTGACAATGTTTATGCATCAAAAGAAAGACGGTGGGTGAAACGAAAAGAACGTTCAGTTGAGGAATACGTCGCAGGGATATTAAATAACGAACGCACCATTTTAGCGCAAGCGATCACGCTTATTGAAAGCAATGCGGCAAAACATACAGAAAAGGCTCAACGCATATTGCATGAGCTCCTTCCTTATGTGGGGCGTTCCATTCGCATCGGCATTACTGGTGTACCGGGAGCGGGAAAAAGTACGTTTATTGAAGCATTTGGGCAATTTTTATGCGACAAAGGTCATCGTGTTGCCGTGTTAGCTGTTGATCCGAGCAGCTCGCTTACAGGAGGAAGCATTCTTGGCGATAAAACGCGCATGGAAAATTTAGCTCGAAACCCACGTGCGTTTATTCGCCCATCGCCATCGGGTGGCACGCTCGGTGGCGTGCATCGAAAAACGCGTGAGACGATGTTGCTTTGTGAAGCAGCAGGATATGATATTATTCTTGTTGAAACAGTTGGTGTTGGCCAAAGCGAAGTGGCAGTGCGCGCCATGGTTGATTTTTTCTTATTGCTCGCTTTAACGGGCGCTGGTGACGAACTACAAGGAATGAAAAAAGGAATGATGGAGCTCGTCGATGCCATCGTCATTAATAAGGCAGATGGAGATAATAAAAAGAAGGCGGAGCTTGCAAAAGAAGAATATAATCAAATTTTACATTACTTACGTCATGCAACGAAAGGTTGGGGGACGAAAGCATATACATGTTCTTCTCTTTACGGAGAGGGCATTGAACAAATTTGGGAAGTAATCGAACGGTTTGTCCAAACGACAAAACAATCTGGCGTGTTTGAAGAAAGAAGAAGAGAACAGATGAAAGATTGGTTGCACGCGATGATTAAAGATTATTTGCATATCCGCTTTTTTCATCATCCGGCTGTACAACAACAGTTGCCGACCATTGAACAAGATGTGATAGAAGGGAAACAATTGGTCACGATGGCCGCTCAGCAATTAATTCGTTTATATGAGCAAACGTAAAAGGTGTCCGTTATGGGCACCTTTTATATGGGATATGTTATAATGAGGGCGGAGTGTGATATTTGTGTTAAAAATTGGTTATCGGACAGTAAAAACAGCGATTGGAACGGCGAGTGCCATTGCGCTTGCCCAATGGTTACATCTTGAAAATTTCGCTTCTGCCGGCATTATTACAATACTTTGTATTCAAGTGACGAAAAAAAAGTCGTTGCAAACAGCACGCGCCCGATTTGTTGCTGGGCTAGTGGGCTTATTGTTTTCATTTCTCTTTTTTGAAGGGCTTCATTATCATCCGCTCTCAATTGGGTTATTGTTGTTGTTTTTTATTCCAACGACCGTTTCGTTAAAAGTAACTGAAGGGATTGCAACAAGTACGGTTATTATTTTGCACGTATATATGGCAAAAACGATGACGTGGCACCTCGTATATAATGAAGTGATGTTAATGATTATTGGAATCGGTATCGCTTTACTTGTCAATATGTACATGCCGAGCGTTGAAAAAGACTTAAAAGAGTATCAACGTATTGTAGAAGATTTATTTCGTATTATTTTTAAAGAAATTGTTCATTATTTACGTACGAACGAAAGTTTATGGGACGGGAAAGAAATTGCGTTAGCAAGCGATACGTTAAAGCAAGCGAAGGCGCTTGCGTTACAAAACATTGAAAACCATTTTTTACGCAATGAAGATTATTATTATCGATATTTTCGTATGCGTGAGCGGCAATTTGAAATTATTGAGCGCATGTTGCCGCTCATTAGTTCAATGACATATACGGTCGAGCAACGCAATATGATCGCCGATTTTATCGACGAATTAAGCGATGCCATTCACCCAGGAAATACAGCGGATCGTTTTATTCGTCAGCTTGAAGCGATGAAAAAGCAGTTTCAACAAATGCCGTTGCCAAAAACGCGTGAAGAATTTGAAGAACGAGCTGCTCTTTTGCATTTTGTGAAAGAGATGGAGCAATATTTAATCATTAAAAGCCAATTATAACGGTATGATCGCCCTTTTTTGATGCACAATAATTGAAAAAAAGGGTGAGATCATGTCGCTTTTGTTTGCTTTTTTTCTTTTTATTTCGCCGCTTTGGCCACTTGGAGACAATCCGCGGGTCGGCGATCCAATGATCGTTGTCAACAAACAAACGAATCAACTTGCTTTTATTCGCAACGGGAAAATTGAACGCATATATCGGGTGGCGACAGGAAAAACGAATGCGCTCACACCAGAAGGATTATTTACGGTTACAGTGAAGGCGGTGAACCCGTATTATCGGAAAAAAAACATTCCGGGAGGTGCACCGAATAACCCACTTGGCACGCGCTGGATTGGATTTGAGGCCCGCGGGACAGACGGTCGAACGTATGGGATTCATGGAACGAATCGACCGTCATCGATTGGACGTTATATAACAGAAGGATGTGTAAGAATGCACAATCGTGATGTCGAGGCGTTATATCCAAACGTGCCTATTGGAACGAAAGTAGCGATTGTGAAAACAAGTCAATCATTTCAACAGCTCGGGAAAAAGTACGGAGCGCTCAAATAGAACAAGCTGGCCGAATGCGGTCAGCTTGTTCTATATCCACATGCTTAACCCAGCAAGCAATGATGTCAACAGCATCGAACCGAGCATTAAATAAACGACGATTTTTTGTACTTTTTTTGAATGCATCATTCTTCACCTCTTGCTTCCTATTGTACAAACATGCTGTTCGACAAACAAGCAGGAAAAAATGCAAAAAAAGAAGGAAAAACGAAAAAGAATGTCGAAATACATAGACGGTTTGCAGCCGAGAACAACAAAGGGGTGGGGGCATGGAAGTGAAAAAAGTCGATCATATTGGTATTGCAGTCAAATCGTTAGACGAGGCGCTTCCGTTTTATACGGATACGCTCGGCTTATCGTGCGTTGGCATTGAAACAGTCGAATCAGAACAAGTTCGGGTAGCATTTTTAAAAGTCGGCGATGTCAAGCTTGAGCTGCTTGAGCCGCTTTCTGAACATAGTCCCATTGCTTCTTTTATTGAAAAAAGAGGTGAAGGTATTCATCATGTCGCGCTTGGCGTGGATGATATTGAACTGCGCATTCAGGAGTTAAAAAATAACGGCATTCGTATGATTCACGAACAGCCGAAGCGCGGTGCAGGTGGTGCACACATCGCTTTTATGCATCCGAAATCAGCCCGCGGCGTGTTATATGAGCTTTGTGAAAAGGTCGGTGGGCAATAATGGATATGTACGATAAAATAAACGAGTTATATGACCGTCGTCGAGAAATTGAGTTAGGTGGTGGCGACGATAAAATTGCAAAGCAACATGAAAAGGGAAAATTAACGGCAAGAGAGCGAATCGATCTCTTATTAGATGAAGGGACATTCGTTGAGTTAAATCCGTTTATTGAACATCGTTGCACCGACTTTGGATTAGCGGGGAGAAAGGGTCCAGGTGACGGAGTTGTCACAGGATACGGTAAAATCGATGGGAGAACGGTATTTGTCTTTTCGCAAGACTTTACTGTATTCGGTGGAGCGCTTGGGGAGATGCATGCGAAAAAAATTGCGAATATTATGGATTTAGCAGCGAAAACAGGGGCTCCAATCATTGGATTAAACGATTCTGGTGGCGCGCGCATTCAAGAAGGCGTATTGTCGCTTGATGGATACGGTCATATTTTTTATCGAAACTCGATTTATTCAGGCGTTGTTCCACAAATTTCTGTCATCATGGGGCCATGTGCAGGAGGGGCTGTCTATTCACCAGCCATTACCGATTTTGTTTTTATGGTCGAAAAAACGAGCCAAATGTTTATTACGGGACCGAAAGTGATTGAAACGGTGACTGGAGAAAAGATTAGTGCAGAAGATTTAGGTGGGGCGCGTGTTCATAATACGATTAGCGGAAATGCCCACTTTTCAGGCGCGACAGAAGAAGAGGTGCTTGCCCAAGTACGACGGCTATTAAGCTATCTTCCACAAAATTGTCAAGAAAAGCCGCCTGTTGCACCTGCACAAAAGGAAAGCGATTACCGTCCCGATTTAGCGGATGCTATTCCCATTGATGCGGTACGTCCATACGATGTGCGAAACGTCGTGTGGCAAGTCGTTGACGAAGGATCGTTTATGGAAGTACAAAAAGATTTTGCGAAAAATATTGTCATCGGTTTTGCCCGCATAAAAGGGGAAGTTGTCGGACTTGTATGCAACCAACCGAAGTTTATGGCGGGAGGACTAGATATTGACTCATCGGATAAAGCGGCGCGCTTTATTCGTTTTTGCGACTCGTTTAATATTCCGATTATTACATTTGAAGATGTGACGGGCTTTTTCCCGGGAGTCAAACAAGAGCATGGGGGAATTATTCGCCACGGGGCAAAAATTTTATATGCGTATTCGGAAGCGACCGTGCCGAAAATAACGGTTATTTTACGGAAAGCATATGGCGGAGCATACGTTGCATTAAACAGTAAATCGATTGGGGCGGATGTCGTATACGCATGGCCAAATGCAGAAATTGCTGTGATGGGACCACAAGGGGCAGCGAACATTATTTTCGCAAGCGACATCGAAAATAGTCCGAACCCAGAAGAAACGCGAGCGCAAAAAATTGAAGAATATCGCGACAAGTTTGCGAATCCATATGTCGCAGCAAAATACGGCATGGTCGATGACGTCATCGATCCACGCGACACGAGAATCAAACTCATTCAAGCGCTCGATATGCTTCGTCATAAACATGAAGAACGTCCGAAAAAGAAACATGGGAATATTCCTTTGTAAAGGACATACCGCCAGTTGTTTGGCGGTATATGTTTTTTTGAAAAATAATTGTACGTTTCGCAAACGATATAAAAATCCGTTATACTTAAAGATGAGTACATACATAGGAGGATGCGAGATGGTCAATGAGCAGCGTTTAGTCGAAGAATTTTTAGAGCTTGTGCAAATCGATTCGGAAACGAAATATGAGCGCGACATTGCGGATGTGTTGAAAACAAAGTTTGAGGCGCTCGGTTTGCACGTCATTGAAGATGATACGACAGCGCAAACAGGGCATGGGGCAGGAAATTTAATTTGCACTTTGCCAGCGACAAAAGAAGGAGTCGATCCGATTTACTTTACATCTCATATGGATACCGTTGTGCCAGGAAAAGGGGTGAAACCGTCCATTCAAAATGGATATATCGTCACAGATGGTACGACGATTTTAGGCGCGGACGATAAAGCAGGGCTTGCCGCGATGTTTGAAGCGCTCCGCGTATTAAAAGAAAAACAAATCGCCCACGGCACAATTCAATTTATTATTACTGTTGGAGAAGAGTCCGGGCTCGTTGGGGCGAAGGCGCTCGATCCGTCGCTTATTCAAGCGAAATTTGGCTATGCGCTAGATAGCGATGGAAAAGTTGGACAAATTATCGTTGCTGCTCCGACGCAAGCAAAGTTGAAAGTGACCGTTCACGGAAAGACGGCTCATGCAGGTGTTGCACCAGAGCGTGGCGTATCGGCGATTACAATCGCCGCCAAAGCGATTGCGCAAATGCCGCTTGGTCGCATTGATGAAGAAACAACCGCAAACATCGGTCGCTTTGAAGGTGGAACACAAACGAACATCGTTTGCGATCGCGTTGATATTTTAGCTGAGGCACGTTCGCTCGTTCCAGAAAAAATGGAAGCGCAAGTGGCAAAAATGAAAGAAGCGTTTGAGCGCGTAGCGGAAGAAATGGGCGGTCGTGCAGATGTTCATGTGGAAGTGATGTATCCAGGATTTAAATTTGGCGACGGCGATCATGTTGTTGAAATCGCAAAACGAGCAGCTGAAAAAATTGGTCGTCCGCACGAGCTGTTGCGTAGCGGCGGCGGCAGCGATGCGAACGTCATTGCCGGATTTGGCATTCCAACGGTCAATTTAGCGATCGGTTATGAAGAGATCCATACAACAAATGAACGGATGCCAATTGAAGAACTTGTTAAAGCAACGGAAATGGTCATCGCTATTATTGAGGAAGTGGCTGCGAGGGGGTGAAACGATGAATAAAGTCGTCGTTTTCCAACTGTCTAACGAACAATACGCCATTCCGGTTGAACATGTCGTTTCCATTGAAAAGATGAGCCATCCGACGCTCATTCCGAGCATGCCTTCGTACATGCTTGGCGTTGTTCGCATTCGTGGTGAGCTCGTTCCCGTACTAGATACATCACAAATTTTATATCGCTGTCCGTATACGAAAACAGAAAAAACGCGGCTTGTCGTTGTGCATACGAGCGATTTACACGTAGCATTTATCGTAGATGATGCAAAAGAAATTATTGATATTCCACCACATATGATGAAACAAGTGAATATGCTTGCTTATCAACAGACGCCATACTTTATCGGCATTGCCAATTTCCCTGATCGGCTCATTACAGTCATCGATCCTACGATATTGTTTAATCATTTAGAAGGAGTAAACATCATTAAAGAACATATAAAGAATGAGAGACAGAACACTTGAACGAGAAAAGACGATTGTGGTATGTTCTTTTTTGAACAATCAAAATATAGAAAGGAACGTTTACTATGGCGAAACAACAAATTGGTGTGATCGGTTTAGCAGTCATGGGAAAAAACTTGGCGCTCAACATTGAAAGCCGTGGATATTCCGTTGCTGTGTATAACCGTTCGCGTGAAAAAACGGATGAGTTTGTAAAGGAAGCAGAAGGAAAAAACATCGTTGGTACATACAGCATTGAAGAGTTTGTTCACGCGCTTGAGAAGCCGCGCAAAATTTTATTAATGGTAAAAGCAGGTGCCGCGACAGACGCAACAATCGAACAACTAAAGCCGTATTTAGAAAAAGGCGATATCGTCATCGATGGCGGCAATACGTATTTTAAAGATACGCAGCGCCGCAATAAAGAACTTGCGGAACTAGGCATTCATTTCATCGGCACAGGTGTTTCAGGTGGAGAAGAAGGGGCATTAAAAGGTCCTTCAATTATGCCTGGTGGACAAAAAGAGGCGCATGAACTCGTTCGTCCGATTTTCGAAGCAATTGCGGCAAAAGTCGACGGTGAGCCATGCACGACATACATCGGTCCAGACGGTGCAGGTCATTACGTAAAAATGGTGCATAACGGAATTGAATATGGCGACATGCAATTAATTGCCGAGGCATACTTTTTATTAAAACATGTGCTCGGATTAAATGCCCAAGAGCTTCATGAAGTGTTTGCGGAATGGAATAAAGGGGAATTAGACAGCTATTTAATTGAAATTACAGCGGACATTTTCACAAAAATCGATGAAGAAACGGGCAAGCCGCTTGTTGATGTCATTTTAGACAAAGCAGGGCAAAAAGGAACAGGAAAATGGACGAGCCAAAACGCGCTTGATCTAGGTGTTCCGCTTCCGATCATTACCGAGTCGGTATTCGCTCGCTTTATTTCGGCGATGAAAGAAGAGCGGGTGAAAGCGAGCAAGTTATTAGCAGGACCAGCTGCGAAGCCGTACGAAGGCGATCGCGCGCATTTTATCGAAGCTGTGCGCCGCGCGCTTTACATGAGCAAAATTTGCTCATACGCTCAAGGCTTTGCGCAAATGAAGGCTGCATCGGAAGAATACAACTGGAATTTGCAATATGGCAATATCGCGATGATTTTCCGCGGCGGTTGCATCATTCGTGCGCAATTTTTACAAAAAATTAAGGAAGCGTACGACCGCGACCCATCGCTTTCTAACTTATTGCTTGACCCATACTTTAAAGACATCGTTGAAAACTATCAACAATCGCTTCGCGAAATCGTTGCAACGGCAGCGATGCGCGGCATCCCGGTTCCGGCGTTCGCAAGCGCATTAGCTTACTATGACAGCTATCGGATGGAAACATTGCCAGCGAACTTAATCCAAGCCCAGCGCGACTACTTCGGTGCCCACACATACGAGCGCATCGACAAAGAAGGCGTGTTCCATACGGAATGGCTGAAATAAAACAAACCCCCTAGAGCAAGAGACTCTAGGGGGTGTTTATTATTGTTTGAACAATAATACGCGCGCTGGAGCAGCGTCAGTGCCGACGAGTTTAAGCGGAGCGGCGACCATCCAATATTCGCCTGCTGGGACGTCCTTTAGTCGGAGCCCTTCGATAATGATAATGCCATGGCTAAACAGCGTTTTATGCGTCGGGTGTCCCGCTTGATTGCGCTCGACGCCAAGCGCGTCGATGCCGACACCTCGAATGCGTTTTTCGGCTAAGTACGCTGCCGCATCTTCGGCAACGTAAATAAATTCAAAGTTAAAAGCGTCGTCGAACGAGTTTTTCGTTTTGAATAAGATAAAATCGTTCTCTTGAATGTCAAAATGAATGAGATCTTCTTTTGTAATGCGATCATCGACGTTTGTCACGTCTAATACTTTGCAGTAGCCGACAAGTTTTTCAAGCGGGATCGTTTCGAACGTTTCACCGTCTTTTACCATATGAAGCGGTGCGTCGATATGCGTACCTGTATGCACATCCATATCGATACGCGATTCGGTGACGTAATCGTTCGTAACGGTCATTAGCTTCGGTTGTTTTTCCGGCTTATTTTTATACACAGGCATTCCTTCAAAAATTGGGGCGGTGACATCGTACATGTTCATGTTTGTTTCCTCCTCACATATTTGGGCTAAGCGGCCACCAATGAAAGCCGTCTTTTTGCAATAGTTCGTCTGCTTTTTTCGGTCCCATCGAGCCTGCTTCGTAGTTCGGAAAGTCCGCGGCTTTCGTGTTTGCCCACACTTCCGAAATCGGATCGACAAAGCTCCATGAAGCAGCGACTTCATCCCAATGCGTAAAGTTTGTCGCATCGCCACGCATGCAGTCATATAACAATTTCTCATACGCTTCTGGTGTATTAATGCCGTCGATGCAGTTGTAGCAATAGTCGAGTTTTATCGGCGTCGTTTTCATGTTTTCGCCGCTTTTTTTCGCGTTCAAGTGAAGGGTAATGCCCTCGTCTGGCTGAATATGGATGACGAGCAAGTTCGGATGAACATATTCGCTTGTGCGATAATATAAATTCATCGGCACATCTTTAAATTGCACAACGATTTTCGTTGATTTTTCTGTCATTCGTTTTCCGGTTCGTATGTAAAATGGCACGCCTGCCCAGCGGAAGTTGTCGATCATTAATTTCCCTGCAACAAACGTTTCCGTATTCGAGTTTGGATCGACGTTATGTTCTTCACGATATCCGACGACTTGTTGCCCGCGCATCATGCCGCGACCGTATTGCCCGCGCACGAAGTATGTCTCGACGTCATCATGCGTCATCGGACGAAGGGCGCGCAACACTTTCACTTTTTCACTGCGAATGTCATCTGTCGTCAGCTTAATCGGTGGTTCCATTGCCAAAAGGGCGACCATTTGCAGCATATGGTTTTGCACCATATCGCGCAGTGCACCGGAGTGGTCGTAATAGCGCCCACGGTCTTCTACACCGAGCGTTTCGCTTGATGTAATTTGAATATTAGCAATAAACCGGTTGTTCCAAAGCGGTTCGAAAATGGCGTTCGCAAAGCGAATGACTTCAATGTTTTGCACCATTTCTTTGCCGAGATAATGATCGATCCGGAAAATTTGCTCTTCTAAAAACGATTGGCGAATTTCTTCATTTAGTTTTTTCGCGCTTTGTAAATCGTGACCGAACGGTTTTTCAATGACTAATCGCGTCCAGCCGTTCGTTGTCGTCAGTCCTTCTGATTTTAAATGCGATGTAATCGTTCCGAAAAACTCAGGCGCCATCGCTAAATAAAAAATGCGGTTACCTGGGATGTAAAATTGTTCTTCGACGTGTGTTAATAGTTCGTTTAATTGTTTGTATGATTGTGTATTTGTCGCATCTAGTGAATGATAGTAAAAATGAGAAATAAATTTCTCATCTATCAACTCTTGTTTCGTTGCTTCTTCAATTGTTTCTTTTACGTAGTGGCGAAACGATTCGTCTGTATGCGGGCGACGGGCAACGCCGACAACCGCAAACTGTTCATCAAGCTTTCCTTTTTGATAAAGTTTATAAATAGATGGGAATAGTTTACGTTTTGCTAAGTCGCCAGTCGCACCAAAAATTACAATTGTCGCTTTTGGTTGTACGTCATTCACGGATCACATACCTCGCTTTTATTCATTTTTTGAAAGGTTCATGATAATGTAATTTTAGAGGTTTATTGTGGTAAACGCAAATGTTTTATCTAATTAAAGAACAGAGAGGAGATCGTAGCGTGGAGTTATTGTTTTTAGGGACAGGCTCTGGTGTGCCATCAAAAGGTAGAAACGTTTCAGCTATCGCTCTTCAGTTGTTAGAAGAGAGAGGAGCGACATGGCTATTTGATTGCGGAGAAGCGACACAACATCAAATTTTACATACGTCTGTTCGCCCAAGACGTATTGAGCGTATTTTTATTACGCACTTACATGGCGATCACATTTTTGGTTTACCCGGATTGCTCGGTAGCCGTTCATTTCAAGGAGGAGAAACGCCGCTTTTTGTTTACGGTCCGGCGGGTATTCGTTCGTTCGTTGAAACGGCATTGACGGTCAGCGGCACGCGGCTAAAATATGAGCTACATATTGAAGAATTTACAGAAGGTGTCGTATTTGAAGATGAACAGTTTATTGTTACAGCAAAATTGCTTGATCACGGGTTGCCTTCGTACGGTTTTCGAATTGTCGAGAAAGATTTGCCGGGTACGCTGCTCGTTGACGAGCTGCGCGCGCTTGGTGTGAAGCCCGGTCCGATTTATCAACAAATTAAACGGGGAGAGCTCGTTACGTTAGATAACGGAACAGTTATTGATGGGCGTAAATTTGTTGCCCCACCGAAAAAAGGGCGCGTTGTGGTCATGATGGGAGATACACGTTATTGTGAGGCAAGTGTTGAACTAGCAAAACAAGCGGATGTGCTTGTCCATGAAGCGACATTTAGCGCAGAGGAAGCCCATTTAGCGCACGATTACTATCATTCAACGACGTTGCAAGCAGCGGAAGTAGCGAAACGAGCGGAAGTGAAGCAACTCATTTTGACACATATTAGCTCTCGTTATCAAGGAGAGATGTGTGAGCGACTCGTGGAAGAAGCAAAAACCATTTTTCCGAATGTCGCACTTGCCTTTGATTTTTCATCATTTCCGATTATAAGAAAAGGGAATGATGAGTGATGATCGAAGTAAAAGGGAGCGTCATCGATAAACAGACACGATGCGTACATTATCATAGTGAACGCGATGTCATTGCGATTAAGTTTTATTGTTGTCGAACGTATTTCCCGTGCGTGCACTGTCATGAAGAACATGGTTGCGGTCGACATGAAGTGTGGCCGAAAGAGCGTTTCCATGAAAAAGCTATTTTATGCGGCGTTTGCAAAACGGAACTAACGATTGAACAATATATGACAAGCAACTATTGTTGCCCAAGCTGCCATGCAGCGTTTAATCCGGGGTGTCAACTTCACGCCCACTATTATTTTGACATATAAAAGGATGTCCGTTGCATTGGACATCCTTTGTCGTGTTTTACCATCCTCTTACATATGGTTTTGGTGTTTCAAGCGATATGCCGAGTTCATTTGCGGCTGCTCTTGGCCAATATGGGTTGCGAAGAAGCTCGCGACCGATAAAAATGAGATCAGCGCGTCCGTTACGTAAAATTTCTTCTGCCTGTAAGCCTGACGTAATAAGCCCGACAGCACCAGTTGGCATGTCTGCTTCACGGCGAATTGTTTCAGCAAACGGCACTTGATAGCCTGGATATACTTGAATTTTTGCTGGAACGACAGCGCCAGAGCTGACATCAATGAGGTCAACACCTTGCGCTTTCATTCGTTTGGCATATTCGACGTAGTCGTTCACCGTTAAACCGTCCGGATGGTAGTCAGAAGCAGAAATGCGGACAAACAACGGTCCGTCCCATACTTCTTTTACCGCTTCAATCACTTCACTTAAAAAGCGGTAACGGTTTTCTCCACCGTATTCATCTGTTCGTTTGTTTGTAAGCGGCGATAAAAACTCGTTAATGAGATAGCCGTGCGCGGAGTGAATTTCGATGACATCAAATCTAGCTTCCTTGGCGCGACGCGCACCTTGTTGAAACGCATGAATCGTTTCTTCAATGTCCGCTTTTGTCATCTCTTTTGGCGTGCGCATCGTTTCATCAAATGGAAGTGGTGATGGCGCGATGATTTCTCCGGCAACCATCGCTTTTCGTCCGGCATGGGCAAGTTGGATGCCGATTTTGGCGCCTTGTTCGTGAACAAGTGAGGTAAGTGTACGTAATCCGTCAATATGGTCATCATTCCAAATGCCTAAATCGCGAGCTGAAATTCTTCCTTGTGGTGTCACGGCTGTCGCTTCGACAATAATAAGCCCGACTTGCCCAACAGCGCGAGATGCATAATGAATGAGATGCCAATTGTGCACCGTTCCGTCTTCGCGATCGCACGCATACATACACATCGGCGACATAACAATGCGGTTTTTAAAGGTAACATCTCGAATCGTATATGGTGAAAATAACATGGCTAATCCCTCCCACAGTATGTTTCATAACAAATGATACCATGGGTATTTGGAAAAGAAAAACAACTTGCACTATTGAACGGAGGAAAGCAGTGCCTCACCGAGTTCTTTTGAACGTTCAGTCGCTCGTTTAATGCAGGCAATCATCGCTTCTTGATAGCGATAACGTTCAAGTACGCCAATGCCTGCTTCTGTCGTTCCGCCTGGACTTGTCACTTCTTTGCGTAGGATGGAAGGATGCTTATTTGTTGCTTTTAACATATGGGCCGCGCCGATAATCGTTTGTAAAATAAGCTCTTTGGCAATATCACGCTCAAGCCCAATTTCATCCGCTGCTTTTTCCATCGCTTCAACTAAATAGTAAACGTACGCTGGTCCGCTGCCGGATAATCCTGTCACAGCATGCAAGTGCTTTTCATCAACAATCGTCACAATTCCGACTGTTTCAAATAACGTTTTTGCGATGCGCATATGTTCGTCCGTTGCGTATGCCCCTTGCGCTAATGCTGTGGCGGATTGTCCGATGGCTGCGGATGTATTCGGCATGGCGCGAATGACAGGCATTTGTTTTCCAATGAGCGATGCAATTGTATCGGTCGTTACTCCCGCAAGCAATGAAATAATAAGTTGCTGTTCGTTAAATGCATGTTTGATCGACGTCAAGCTATCCGCAACGTCTTTTGGCTTCATCGCTAAAATCACGATATGAGCTTCTTTCACTGCTTTTGCTTTATCTGTGTCGATTCGTACCCCGTATGTTTGTTGCATATATGTCAGTCGTTCCATTCGAGAGCGATTCGTTACGATCATTTGCTCTGGCTTATATAACGTTTGTGTCACCCCAGAAATAAGTGCTTCTGCCATCGATCCTGCACCGAGAAACGTGATTGTCATACTTTCTCCTCCTCGTCTCCAAAATAAAAAAGACCTTTCGTCCGATAAAGGACGGAAAGGTCTTTATTTCCGCGGTACCACCTTTGTTGGCACAATGTGCCCACCTCTTATGCCGGTATCGTCGGCAAGACGGTTAGGTTTGCCTAACAGCTCATAGGGTAGGTTCCATGATAAAGAGGGTAATGAAACCTTTCAGCCAATGGGTTTCACTCTCTTTTACCGTTTATCATGTACTGGCCCTAGTCATCGCTTCGTACATATATGATTTGTTTGCAATTATGCATGAAAAACAAGCGTGTTGTCAATAGGTTTCACGGTTTTATTTTCTGAATTTTTTTAATAAATAAATAAAAATAAATGACAAACAGAGAAAATAAGTGTAAACTGATAAACAGACGAAACGGAAAATTATGATGATATAATGAAGGAGTCAGAAAAATGGAACAGTTACATCGCATTGTCGTTCCCACGCCATTTGCTGTTGGGGATGTGAACATGTATATTATCGAAGGGGATCGTTTAACGCTCATCGATGCGGGTGTAAAAACGGAGGAAGCATGGAACGTTTTCGTTCGTGAATTGCAGAACATCGGCTACCAACCGACAGATATTGAACAAGTCATCATTACGCATCACCATCCAGATCACGTCGGTTTACTTGATTATTTGCCGCCGTCACTTCCTGTTATTGGGCATCGCAAAGCTGCGCCTTGGATTGCGAAAGATGCTGCTTTTTTTTCGTGGCACCAACAATATTTCGAACAATTTTTAATCGAGTGTGGCGTTGGCGAAGAGGGTGTGACGAAACTAGGAAACTTTCGGCGTTCTCTTCGTTTTTCGTGCGAGCGCTCGCTCACACAAGAAGTAAAAGAAGGGGATATGATTGAAGGTTGGACGGTCATCGAAACGCCAGGTCATGCGCAAAGTCACATCGTGTTGTATCGTGAAGCGGACGGTGTGATGATCGGAGGCGACCATTTGCTAGCAGCGATTTCATCTAATCCGCTGTTAGAACCTCCTGCGATTGGTGAAAAGGAACGACCGAAGCCACTTTTGCAATATAATGATTCATTAAAAAAACTACTCCAGTACGACATTACAACAATTGTTACGGGACATGGGGAAGATGTGACGGATGTCGCACCGCTTATTGACAAGCGGCTTGAAAAACAAAAAGAACGTGCACAGTACGTGTGGCAACTGTTGAATGAAAAGCCGATGACGGTATTTGACGTATGTCGATCACTTTTCCCGACTGTATATGAGCGAGAGTTTTTGTTGACGATGTCTGAAACGATTGGCCAACTGGATTATTTAGAGGCGATAGGTGCAGTGAAAAAAGAAAAAGATGATCAAATATATATGTACGAAGCGGTGAGATCATGAAACTGAAAGGGAAATACGTTGTTATTACAGGAGCATCGAGTGGCATCGGTGAGCAAATCGCATACGAAGTAGCTAAACGCGGAGGAATACCTGTATTGCTCGCACGTTCAAAAGAAAAGCTAGCGCAAATTGCGCAACAGATTGAACAAACGTACAGTATTTCTTGCCTATATGAGCAATTAGATGTTAGTAACGTAAAAGAAGTAGACGATGTATTTGATCGCTTGCTCACCTCGATCGATGTCCATATTCTTGTCAATAATGCTGGTTTCGGCGTATTTCGATACGTTGAACAGATTGATCTTTCGGAAGCGAAGCAAATGTTTGATGTCAATGTGCTCGGATTGATCGCTTGTACGAAAAAAGTGTATGCGCATATGATGGAAAAACGATCGGGTCATATTATTAATATCGCATCGCAAGCAGGAAAAATTGCCACGCCGAAATCGAGCGTATATGCGGCGACAAAACATGCTGTGCTCGGATTTACAAATAGTTTACGAATGGAAGCATCAATGTATGGCATTTATGTGACGGCTGTAAACCCTGGACCAATCGAAACGAACTTTTTTACCGTTGCTGATACGTCTGGGGAATATGTAAAGAACGTAAAGCGATGGATGCTCCGCCCGGAATTTGTCGCAAAGCGCATCGTTGATGTGATGCTTACCCCTACGCGCGAAGTGAACTTGCCGTTTTGGATGCATATGGGAAGCCGTATATATCAACTATTTCCATCGCTCATTGAAAAAGTCGGCAAACAAGCATTTTTAAAAAAGTAAGAGAGGTTGAAATGATGAACGTGACATTGACAAAACGAGCGATTGAACATCTTCGTCGTGTTCAAGGAAATAAACATGTGAAACTCATATACGATACAGATGGTTGCGGATGTGCCGTAAATGGAGTGCCTGTTTTGTTGCTCATCGATGAACTAGATGAGCATGATGTAGCGATCGAAACAAACGATGTGCCCATTTGGATGGAAAAACATCAGCTCATTTTTTTCGATGATCAAATGACGCTTGACGTTGTCGATAGAGCAGGGTGTTTTCAATTAAAAAGTCCAAATCAAATATTGAATCCGCGCATGTCACTGGTTGAGCGCTAAAAAATAAAAAAGCCCGGAATAAAAGCCGGGCTTATTCGTTTTTCGGCGCGCGAACGACCGATTGAAATTTTCCTTTATGGGCTGCATCACAAAACGGCATGTTTTGTGAGAGCCCACAACGACAGAGAGAAAACGTTTCTTTTGTTTCAAACTTGTTTCCTTCCATGTCAATTAATTCGACATCGCCGGTTACACGAAATGAACCATTATCCATCACTTTAATTTGTACTTTCGTCATTTTTCCACCTCCTTGTATACCTTATATCGTATATACTATCTTATTTCATATTGGAAATGCAAGGACGTACATGTTTGTCTGAATAGTGACAAGATAGCTACATTATACTTTTTGTGATAAATATCACATGATCCCTCTCCACCTTTTTGTACAATGGGAAGTAGTGATTGAGGTAGCGTCAAAAAATCTATGAAAAGTCATCACGGGCTACCTTTTGAAGGGAAATAAAGGGGATGGTGGAATCGGATTCGCCCTTGACCAACACTCGCCAAAGGAGAAAAACGGTCAGTAAGGGCAAGGGCAGAAAAGAAGGGCATAGGAAAGCAGCCCTTGCCCTATCCTGATTTTACCTTTGGCGAGGTTCGGATGGTCAAGGGTACGCTCCGCCGAATCCGTCCTTAGGATGCGGCTTGTTGGGTCAACATCTCTTGAGCCATGACAATGAGCCTTGCCCAACGTGCCGGCATATGCGGAAGGCTCTCTAACGCTGGGATGACGACCGGTACCCGTTTTTCTAAC
>NZ_LIOK01000005.1:19308-182877 GCF_001418025.1 Anoxybacillus suryakundensis | reverse complement strand
CCGCTAACCAAATAGAAGCAAGCTTCTATTTGATCCGCTCGACTTGCATGTATTAGGCACGCCGCCAGCGTTCGTCCTGAGCCAGGATCAAACTCTCCATAGAAAAGTTATCCTTAGCTTTTACGCTGCTGTTTCGTTCAGTTTTCAAAGAACATCAAGCACAAGATATATCATACAAGAGCACTTCATTATTGTCAACACTTTTTTATAAAAAAATGAAATGACATGGACAATCGCCATTGTCATTTCATTTTATAATCTCTTCAATGCACAAATCTTTTTCGTTTTTTAGTGAAATGATTTGGTTTGTATTCATTATCTTAATCATTGGACAGGACGGTGAATCTTGTTCAAAAAAGATAATTTCCCCAACTTGTTCATTCGATAATTTTACTTTTGCTCCTAAAGAAAGGTTCATCAAAAGAGAAGCCAGCGCTTGAACAACAGAAAGATCGAATTTTCCGAAACAATCTTTATGAATTTGTTCAAACACTTTAAAAGGTGATTGCTTATTGCGATAAGGACGCTCAGAAATCATCGCATGATAAACATCTGCGACCGCAACAATTTTACTATAAGGGTGAATTTTTTCTTCTTGAACACTAAGTAAATATCCGCTGCCATCATTTCGCTCATGATGTTGCAAAACAGCGAGCTTTACTCCTTCTTGTAATGCAGTAATTTTTTGAACCATTTTATAACCGTAAACGGTATGTTGGCGCATATCTTTATATTCCATTGGAGTAAGAGCCGTACTTTTGTTAAGTATTTTCGGGTCAACTTTTGACATACCACAATCGCTTAATAGCCCAGCGATGGCGACTTGCATGTAATCCCCTTTTGCATATTGTAATTTTTTCGCTAATACACCTGAAAGAAGGCCGACTGTTACTGCATGATGAAATAAGTACTCTGATTTGGTAGAGTAATGATGAAAGAAGAGTAGCTCCTTTTCCGATTCCAATACTTTTTCAAACAAAGGCATAAACATTTTACGCACTTTGCCAATATCCACAGGTAACCCAGCCTGCCATCCTTGAAACATTTGTTTATATTGTTGGACAACTTCTAAATATAAGGTCAATATATCTTTGTTTTCCGTTATTTTTGGCTTCGGTACATCTTCTTGAATGACTTCACTCGGTCGAAATGTACTACCGTCAACAAGAACTGACTGTACACGTACTTGATCAACAAGAAACTTTTGCAATACAGTTAATAGTTTCGCATTTAATACCGTATTTTTTGGAACAATAACGCGATGCGATTTTCCGATAATATCTTCAGCTAAAATGCAACCTTCTTGTAATTGAGCTGTTTTTACTAACAACATGTCTTCTCCCCCCTTTGTAAAGCATAGAGGGGAAAAACTCCCCTCTATGCTTCTTGCAGTTGTTCTTTTTCTTCTTCTTTTGGTACCTTCGCTACTGTCGCGACATACTCCTGTTCGTTTTCTTCATCTAGACGAATGAGCTTAACACCTTGTGTGTTTCGTCCCATAACGGAAATATCGTTCACTGCCATACGAATCATTACACCGCTTGCGGTCATTAACATTAAGTCTTCTTCACCTGTAACTGTTTTAACAGCAACAACATCGCCGTTTTTTTCAGTAATATTACATGTCTTAATTCCTTTTCCACCACGGCTTTGAATACGATACTCTGAAGCTGGTGTTCGTTTTCCATAACCATTTCGCGTTACAATTAAAATTTCCTCATCACCATCCAAGCTTTCCATACCGACCACTTCGTCGCCTGGACATAATGTAATTGCTTTTACACCTGCAGCTGTGCGTCCCATTGAGCGAACATCTGTCTCAGGAAAACGAATTAACATTCCTTTTTTCGTCCCCACAATCATATGTTTATGACCATCTGTCAGTTTTACGGATATTAATTCATCGCCTTCATGTAAATGAATAGCAATTAAACCATGGTTACGAATGTTAGCAAACGATGATAAAGGGGATCTTTTAGCAATTCCTTGCTTTGTTGTAAAAAATAAAAATGCGTCTTCATGGAATTGTTCAATTGCAATAACAGTGTTAATTACTTCATCTTTTTCAATGTTTAATAAGTTAACTATTGGAATACCTTTTGCTGTGCGACTAAACTCTGGAATTTCGTATCCTTTTGCTTTGTATACTTTTCCTTTGTTTGTAAAAAACAAAACAATATCATGTGTCGATGTAATGACTAAATGCTCAACAAAATCGTCCTCATGCGTATTCATCCCTTGAATACCACGACCTCCACGTCGTTGGCTTCGGTACGTTGAAACAGGAAGACGTTTTATATATCCTCTATGTGTTAATGTAACAACGATATTTTCACGAGTAATTAAATCTTCATCATCGATTGTTTCTAAACCACCATTTACAATTTCTGTACGACGATAGTCATTGAACTTCTCTTTAATCTCAAGCAATTCGTCACGAATGATTTGTAAAACTTTTTGCTCATCAGCTAAAATGGCCTTTAAATGCGCGATGAGCTTGACTAGCTCCTCATACTCCTGTTCAATCTTTTCACGCTCTAGTCCCGTTAAACGTTGTAGACGCATATCTAAAATGGCTTGCGCTTGCTTTTCACTTAACTGAAACTTTGTCATCAATCCTTCTTTCGCTATGTCTACGGTCGCAGATTCACGAATAAGCTCAATTACCTCGTCTAAATGGTCAAGGGCAATGCGTAAACCTTCTAAAATATGTGCGCGAGCTTCTGCTTTGTTTAGCTCAAATTGAGTGCGACGACGAATAACAATTTTTTGATGGTCTAAATAATGTTGTAAACATTGTTTTAAATTTAATACTTTCGGTTGTCCATCAACAAGCGCAAGCATATTGATCCCAAAACTCGTTTGTAAAGCTGTTTGTTTGTACAAATTGTTGAGCACTACATGTGCACTTACATCTCTTCTTACTTCAATGACAATGCGCATACCGCTCCGATCAGATTCATCACGTAAATCTGTAATGCCATCGATTTTCTTTTCACGGACAAGTTCAGCAATTTTTTCAATTAACTTTGCTTTATTGACTTGGTAAGGTAATTCACGGACGATAATCATTTCTTTTCCGTTCTCTTTTTGCTCAATCTCCGCCTTGGCACGTAATGTGATCGAACCACGTCCTGTTTCATACGCCTTTCTTATGCCGCCTCTTCCAATAATTTGCGCACCTGTCGGAAAATCAGGGCCTGGCAAATATTCCATCAATTCAGCAACGGTCATGTCGGGATCTTTCATCAGTTCCAATAAAGCGTCGATGACTTCTCCAAGTTGATGCGGTGGAATATTCGTTGCCATCCCAACCGCAATCCCTGAAGATCCGTTTACAAGTAAATTAGGAAAACGAGCTGGCAAAACAATGGGCTCACGTTCTGAACCATCATAATTATCTTGGTAGTCGATCGTGTCCTTGTTAATATCTCGCAACAGCTCCATTGAAATTTTCGACATTCTTGCTTCTGTATAACGCATTGCTGCTGCGGCATCACCATCAATTGATCCAAAGTTTCCATGTCCATCCACAAGCATATATCGATAGTTAAAATCTTGTGCCATCCGCACCATTGTATCGTATACCGCTGCATCACCATGCGGATGGTACTTACCGATCACTTCACCGACAATACGTGCCGACTTTTTGTAAGGCTTGTCCGCCGTCATCCCTAAATCGTGCATTGCATATAAAATACGACGATGTACTGGCTTTAGTCCGTCACGCACATCAGGGAGCGCACGGGATACAATGACGCTCATCGCATAGTCGAGAAACGATGCACGCATTTCTTGACTAATACTCACTTCCTTTACTCTTTCAGACATACAGCAACGAACCTCCCTTACTTAACAAAATAATAAAACAAGGGGAGGGTGAACAAACACTCTCCGACATGTTTAAATATCTAGATTTTTTACATATTTCGCGTTTTCCTCGATAAACTGCCTACGCGGTTCGACTTTGTCCCCCATTAAAATTTCGAATGTTTCGTCCGCCTCCATGGCATCTTGCAAACTCACTTTTAACAATGTTCGCGTCTCTGGGTTCATCGTCGTCTCCCAAAGTTGCTCTGGATTCATCTCTCCAAGACCTTTATAACGTTGAATAATTGGTTTTGACTGTTCAGGTAACCTAGCTAATATTTCTTCAAGTTGTCGATCACTATACGCGTATTCAATTCGTTTTCCTTGCTGAATTTTATATAAAGGAGGCTGAGCGATGTAAACATAACCTTGTTCGATTACCTCGCGCATATAGCGATAGAAAAATGTTAATAACAATGTGCGAATGTGAGCACCATCGACATCCGCGTCGGTCATAATAATGATCTTATGATAACGAGCTTTTGTAATATCAAAATCTTCTCCGATTCCCGTACCAAGAGCTGTAATAATTGCACGTACTTCATTGTTGGATAAAATTTTATCTAATCTTGATTTCTCAACGTTAATAATTTTTCCACGCAACGGTAAAATCGCTTGGAAATGACGATCGCGTCCTTGTTTTGCAGAACCGCCTGCTGAATCCCCCTCAACGACATATAGTTCACATATCGCTGGATCTTTCGATGAACAATCAGCTAATTTCCCAGGCAAACTCGATACTTCGAGGGCATTTTTTCTTCTCGTTAATTCCCGCGCTCGCTTCGCTGCTAGACGTGCCCTAGAAGCTAAAATTCCTTTTTCAACAATTTTTTTGGCAACTGCTGGGTTTTCGAGTAAAAACTTTTCAAATTGTTCAGCAAAAATAGACTCTGTCGCCGTACGAGCATCACTATTGCCAAGTTTCGTTTTCGTCTGTCCTTCAAACTGCGGTGCCGGGTGTTTTACTGATATGATGGCCGTTAATCCTTCCCGTACATCTTCACCCGTTAAATTGGCATCTTGTTCTTTAAACATATTGTTTTTACGACCATAATCATTAATAATTCGCGTCAGAGCTGTTTTAAACCCTAGCTCATGCGTACCACCTTCATGCGTATGAATGTTATTAGCGAATGAGTATATATTACTTGTATAACCATCGTTATATTGTAAGGCGATTTCGACTTGAATTCCTTCTTTTTCCCCTTCAATGTAAATGGGTTCCTCGTGAAGCGTTTCTTTTGTCCGATTTAAATGTTTAACGTATGAAGAAATTCCACCTTCATAGTAGTATTCGTTACGTCGCTTTTCATCACGTCGATCTTCTAAGGTAATACGAATGCCTTTGTTTAAAAAAGCAAGCTCTCGCAAGCGATGCGCAAGTGTGTCGTAATCATACTCCGTCGTTTCTGTGAAAATTTCTGGATCTGGTTTAAAATGAATGGTTGTACCTGTCCGATCTGTCTCACCTACAACCTGCAAATCTGTACAAGGTACGCCACGCTTATATTTTTGATAGTGAATTTTCCCATCGCGATGCACATATACTTCTAGCTCTTCGGACAACGCGTTAACAACGGATGCACCGACTCCATGCAATCCCCCAGACACTTTATATCCGCCGCCACCAAATTTTCCGCCGGCGTGCAACACAGTCATAATTACTTCAACAGCTGGTCTCCCCATTTTTTCGTGAATACCAACAGGAATCCCTCGACCGTTATCTATTACTGTAATGCTGTTGTCTTCTTCAACAATGACGTTAATTTCCGTACAAAATCCAGCTAACGCTTCATCAATGCTGTTATCAACAATTTCCCAAACGAGATGATGCAATCCTTTCGGTCCGGTTGATCCGATATACATCCCCGGTCTTTTTCGTACTGCTTCTAACCCTTCGAGAACTTGGATTTGACTTTCATCATAAACAATTTGATCTCTTTGTTCCATCGCCACTATTGATCACCTACGCTTTCCTTTTCGAACAATATGTTCGAGGTTTATGAACAACTATCGTCTCATCATTTGTCCCGAGACAACTTCATACACATCTGCGTCTCGAACGACGCGATGTTCAATCCCATCTATACTTGTTGTTGTTACAAATGTTTGCACTTTGCCTTGTATAGCATTTAACAAATGCGTTTGACGAAAATCATCTAGTTCTGACAGAACATCATCGAGTAAAAGGATAGGATACTCGCCGATTTCTGAAAAAATTAAATCAATTTCAGCTAGTTTCAATGAAAGGGCTGTCGTTCGTTGTTGACCTTGGGAACCGAACGTCTGTACATCTTTTCCGTTAATCGTAAACGATAAATCATCCCGATGTGGACCGATGAGCGTTGTGCCTCGTTCGATTTCTTTTGTTTTTATTTGTGTAAACTTATCGTTATACACTTCTACTATTCTCGACCATTGTTGTTTGTCTAATACATCAACCGAAGGACAATAATGAATGGCCAATTGTTCATGGCCTCGACTAATTTCGGCATGAATCGGTTTCGCCCATGTTTGTAATAATTCGATAAACTCATATCTTTTGAGCGTGATTTTTACTGCGAGCTCCACAAGCTGTTCTGTGAGCACATCAAGAAACGTTTCGTCCGTCTGTTTTTTTGACTGAAGTAGTTTCAAATATTGATTTCTTTGTTGCAACACTTTTTGATATTGACCAAGTTCATGCATATAAACTGGAGATACTTGGCCGATTTCCATATCGATAAAACGTCTTCGAATTTGCGGGCTCCCTTTTACAAGGTTTAAATCTTCTGGGGCAAACATAACGACGTTCATGTGCCCGACATAACTGCTTAATTTTGCCTGCTCGATATAATTTAGTTTTGCTTTTTTCCCTTTTTTCGACACGGTTAACTGTAAAAAAATTGGGCCGTTTTTCTTTCCTACTTTACCTTCTATTTTAGCATAATCTTTGTCCCAACGAATTAAATCTTTATCATTTGTCGTTCGATGGGATTTTGCCATCGACAAGACATAAATCGATTCCATGATGTTCGTCTTGCCTTGGGCGTTTTCCCCTAAAATGACATTTACTTTGTTTTGAAATTGCCAACAACCTTGTTCATAATTGCGGTAATTTTTTAAAGTTAACTGTTCTAAAAACAAAGGTGCCTCCCACCTTTACGAACAAATCGTAAATGTACCGATTGTTTGAATGTCGACAACGTCTCCTGCTCTTAGTTTGCGACCACGACGTTGTTCCCGCTCACCGTTAACAAATACATCGTTTGTTTGTAAAAACCACTTCGCCATTCCTCCCGTTGAAATGACGTTTACTAGTTTTAAAAATTGTCCAAGTGTAATGGTTTCTGTTGAAATTTTTATTTCTTTCATCTCTCATTCGCTCACTTTCTATAAAAAGTGTCCATTTTTTCATTGTACTAAAAAAGAAGAGTGAAGAAAAGGAAAGCTGCTAGGTGATCTAGCAGCTTTTAGTATGTGCGCACAGGTAAAATTAATTGGAGCATGGAATCGTCATGAAGTGGTCGAATTAAAAATGGGCGCATTGCACCAGTAAAACTAATTTTAATTTCTGCTCCTTCTAACGCCTTTAATGCATCCATCATATATTTTGCACTGAAAGAAATTTTTAATTCTTCTCCGTCTACTTGTTCACACTGTACTTCCTCTACAACTTTTCCGATCTCAGGTGAGTTTGAAGAAATCTCAACGACTTTGTCAGACAGCGTGGATAAACGAACAACGTTATTTCTTCCTTCACGTGCTAGTAATGACGCACGGTCGATGGCTTGTAGAAACTCCTTCGTTTTTACGATCATATCTGTTTGGCTATCTGTTGGAATAAGCCGAGATGTATCTGGATAGTTCCCATCTAACAAACGTGAGAAAAACAACAAATGTTTTGTCTTAAATAATACTTGATTTTCTGTTACAACGATGTGAACAGGCTCATTGGATTCTTCGAGAATTTTATTTAGCTCGTTTAAGCTCTTTCCTGGAATGACGATATTGTAGTATGCTTCTGATTCTGTTTCTACTTTTGCTTTTCTCATAGCCAGTCGGTGGCTATCTGTTGCAATGCACGTAAGCTCATTATTTTCAATTCGCCAGTTTACACCTGTCAAGATTGGACGTGTTTCTGAGGTGGACACTGCAAATACTGTTTGGCGAATCACATGTTTTAACAAATCCGCTGGTATTTGAAACATATTTTCCTCTTGAATTTGTGGTAAACGCGGATATTCTTCCGGATCCAATCCGTTTAAGTGAAATTCCGTTTTTCCAGAGCGAATTGTTGTGACAAATTGATCCTTTACTTCGATTTCCACGGTTTCTCTTGGTAACTTACGAACAATTTCACTAAAAAATCGTGCTTGTAGAACCACACTTCCTTGTTTAATGACGTCAACAATAACGCGATCCTTTTCCTCTGCTGGAATAAACGATTCAATCGAGATATCTGAATCACTTCCTGTCAATGTAACACCTTGCTCAGAAGCAACGATTTTAATTCCAGTCAAAATAGGAATTGTGGTGCGAGATGATACAGCCTTCATTACATCTTGTACACTTCTCACTAAGTGATCGCGATCGATAATAACTTTCACAAAGAAAACCTCCCTAATTTATTTATTATATTTTTTAAAAAACTATTAATCATAGTACTAGGCGCTGTGATTATGTGGATAAGTGAATAAAATAAAGGAAGCACAGACTATCCACATGTGGACAGTCTGTGCACAAACACCAAACAGTTATTCACATTATTTCAGCTTCTCCATAATTTCTTTCAATTGTTTCTGTAGTTGAACGTCGGTTTGAATGAGAGCTGAAATTTTTTCGTGAGCATGGATGACTGTTGTATGGTCACGTCCTCCAAATTCCTCCCCAATTTTAGGGAGCGAACAGTCGGTTAACTCTCGTGAAAGATACATAGCAATTTGACGCGGAAAAGCAACGGATTTCGTTCGTTTTTTTGCTTTAAAATCTTCAAGTTTCACGTTAAAATGCTCCCCGACAACACGTTGAATGTCTTGAATCGTAATTACTTTTGGTTTGGAACTTGGAATAATATCTTTTAGTGCCTCTGCTGCCAAATCTGCGTTAATTTCTTTGTTAATTAAAGAAGAGTAAGCAACGACACGAATGAGCGCCCCTTCTAATTCTCGAATATTCGAATCAATTTGATTAGCAATATACAACATCACTTCGTTTGGTATATCGAACCCTTCGGCTTTTGCTTTTTTACGCAAAATGGCAATTCTCGTTTCTAAGTCAGGAGGAGTGATGTCTGTAATTAAGCCCCATTCAAAGCGAGAACGCAGGCGGTCTTCTAACGTCGGGATTTCTTTTGGAGGTCGGTCACTCGATATGACAATTTGCTTACTTTCTTCGTGTAGTGTATTAAACGTATGGAAAAACTCTTCTTGTGTTTGTTCTTTTCCAGCTAAAAATTGAATATCATCTATTAACAGCACGTCCACATTGCGATATTTGTTACGAAAATCATCTGGACGGTTATCGCGAATGGCATTAATAAATTCATTTGTAAACTTTTCCGAAGATAAATAGACGACTTTTGCTGATGGGTTATGTTCAAGAACGTAATGACCGATTGCATGCATGAGGTGCGTCTTGCCTAGGCCTACACCACCGTAAATGAAGAGGGGGTTGTATGCTTTGGCCGGTGCTTCTGCCACCGCTAAAGATGCAGCATGAGCGAAGCGATTTCCAGATCCGATGACAAAAGTGTCAAACGTGTATTTTGGATTCAGCATATTTTGTGGAAATTCTGCTTGTTCGTCATCATGCTTCCGCGGTTTACTTGTTGGTTTTAGATCGAATTCTTCCAATGTTTGATGATTAGGAATTGTGCATTTAATTTTTAACTCTTCTCCGGTAATGTCGTAAAGTGTCTGTTCAATCAGCCGGGTGTAGCGTGATTCGAGCCAGTCTTTTGTAAATTCATTTGGGACGGTAATAATGAGTATGTCGCCTTTTAATGAATGCGCAGTCGTTGATTTTAACCATGTTTCAAAGCTCGGTTTGCTGATTTTTTTCTCAATTTCGGCTAATGCTTTATTCCATAAGTCCGAAATATTTTCCACGCCGCTCTCCCTCCTTCTCCGCGCGGGTGTTTAACTTTTGTATAACCTTGTTTGTCTATAAAAAAATTTTTTTCGACCGTTTTCAACGATTGTGGACAAATATTTACACACTATGTGGACGAAACTGTCCACACGTTATCCACATTTTGTGGATAATACAAAAAACTTATATAATTATCCAGAGTAAAAACAACAATATAATAGCAGATAAATACTTATGTTGCAATGGTTTTAAAATATTATCCACAAAACGAAAAAGCTGTGAAAAAATTTTATCCACAAGGTTATAAGATGTGAAAAACTTGTCGATAAATGTTGTGGATACAGAAAAAGCGACAAAAAATTTATCCACATTCATAATCACAATATATTCAAAAAAAGATACTCCCGGAGTAGTTGACATTTCTCTAAATTTCTCACTATAATTAGAAAGACTGTCTTTTAACAGTTATTCCTCAGGGAGGTGTCATATATGAAAAGAACGTATCAACCAAACAAACGGAAGCGCAGCAAAGTACACGGTTTCCGTGCGCGCATGAGCACAAAAAACGGAAGAAAAGTTCTTGCTCGTCGCCGTCGTAAAGGAAGAAAAGTATTATCTGCATAGGCCACTGAACGATCAGTGGTCTTTTTTCTAACGGGAGTTACGATCGAGGTGTGATGAGAGCACATGAAAAAAAAATATCGCATAAAAAAAAATGATGAATTTCAAGAAGTATTCAAGCGAGGAACATCGGTGGCGAATCGGCAGTTTGTCTTATATGTTCTCGATAAACCAGAGCAACCGTATTTTCGGATCGGGTTATCCGTTAGCAAGAAAATAGGGAAAGCGGTTGTCCGCAATCGTGTAAAACGATATATTCGCCAAGTGTTTCACGAGGAGCTGGGTCGGATTGACGCAGGGAAAGATTATGTTATTATTGCGCGAGTGCCGGTAGCTACGATGGAATATGAAGAGGCGAAAAAAAGTTTATTGCACGTGTTAAGACGAGCAAACGTTTTTCATTAAATGTTTGATCGACCGATATGTTAAAATATTTCATGGAATGTATAAAGTAAGGGGGAAAAACGAGTGAAAAAAAGGCAGATTGCATGGCTGTTTTTACTTCTTGCTGTTTTGTTAGCAGGATGTTCAGAAATTAACCAACCAATTACTGCAGAAAGTAAAGGTTTTTGGAACGAGTATATTGTCTACCCACTATCTTGGTTAATTACATACACGTCTGAGTTATTTGGTTCCAATTACGGTTTAGGGATTATCATTGTAACCATTTTAATTCGTTTAGCCATTTTGCCGCTCATGGTTCAACAAACAAGAAATTCGAAAGCGATGCAAGCGCTACAACCAGAACTACAAAAACTTCGTGAAAAATATAGTTCAAAAGATGCACAAACGCAACAAAAACTTCAACAAGAAACGATGTTGCTTTTTCAAAAACACGGTGTCAATCCGTTAGCTGGGTGTTTGCCACTACTTATTCAAATGCCAATTTTAATTGGATTTTATCATGCTATTATGCGTACAGAAGAAATTGCGCGCCATAATTTTTTATGGTTTGACTTAGGTGAAAAAGATCCGTTTTTTATCTTGCCACTTGTGGCCGGAGTCACAACATTTATTCAACAAAAGATGATGATGGCCGGCACCGAGCAACAAAATCCACAAATGGCGATGATGCTTTGGTTAATGCCAATTATGGTCGTCGTCTTTGCGATCAACTTCCCAGCAGCGCTTTCGCTTTATTGGGTTGTTGGAAACTTATTTATGATTGTACAAACGTATTTCATTAAAGGGCCAGACTTAAAAGCGACGAAAGAGGCTGGGGGAACAGGAAAGTGAAACGAATCACGATGAGGGGCCAAACGGTAGAAGAGGCAGTGGAAAAAGCGTTAGCGCGATTACATGTGTCGAAAGAAGCGGTCGATATTGTTGTTGTGCAACAAGAAAAAAAGCCGTTTCTTGGCTTGTTCGGTGGACAAGAAGCAATCGTTGAAGTGACGGTAAGGGATCCATTTCATTTTGTCGAATCGTTTTTAAAACATGTTATTGAACAAATGAATGTCCATGTCCAACTCGCGTGCCAAGTGGAAGGAGAGCGTTTAGTCGTTTTCCTTTCAGGTCCAGATGTTGCGCGAGTAATTGGAAAACATGGACAAACATTGAATGCGTTACAATCGTTGGCGCAGGGAGTGTTAAATCGTTATACGGATCGCCCGCTTCGCGTTGTTATTGATGCGGAAGGATATCGAAAACGAAGAGAAGAAACACTTGTTCGCTTGGCGAAAAATATGGCGAAAAAAGCGATACAAATGGGAAAAGATATTTCGTTAGAACCGATGAGTGCATGGGAGCGGAAAGTCATTCATACGGCGTTAAGCGATGACGACAGAATACAAACGTTTTCAGCTGGAACGGAACCGCATCGCCATGTCGTCATTTCACTAAAAAGGTAAACATTCTCTAGGGGAAGTCGTTCCTAGAGAATTTTTTTTGTAAATTCAAACGTAGTGTGTATGTTGTTATTCACATGTGGATAAGTTAAAATTTATTTGAT
Source organism: Anoxybacillus suryakundensis (assembly GCF_001418025.1). Lineage (NCBI taxonomy): Bacteria > Bacillati > Bacillota > Bacilli > Caryophanales > Anoxybacillaceae > Anoxybacillus > Anoxybacillus suryakundensis. The sequence continues at coordinate 170,363 of NZ_LIOK01000005.1, read as the reverse complement.
TAGCATTGTGAATAAAACATGCATGATATAGATGTGGATAATTTCGTTTATGAAAGAAGGTGAATCGCGTGGAGTTCGATACAATTGCAGCGATCTCAACTCCGATGGGTGAAGGAGCGATTGCGATCGTCCGTTTAAGCGGGGATGAAGCGATAAAGATTGTCGATCAACTATTTGTTGGTGTCGGAGGGAAACAGCTAAAAGACGTACCTTCTCACACCATTCATTATGGACACATAGTGCATCCGGAGACGAAAGAAACGATTGAAGAAGTGATGGTTACGGTGATGAAGGCCCCAAAGACGTTCACGCGTGAAGATGTTGTTGAAATTAATTGTCATGGAGGGCTCGTTTCCGTCAACCGCGTTCTTCAGCTTGTGCTTGCATCCGGAGCTCGTCTAGCAGAGCCTGGGGAATTTACAAAGAGAGCTTTTTTAAACGGTCGTATTGATTTATCTCAAGCGGAAGCAGTAATGGATCTCATTCGTGCCAAAACAGATCGTGCGATGGCTATCGCGTTAAACCAAATGGAAGGGCGTTTATCAAAGCTTATTCGTCGCTTGCGCCAAACGATTTTAGAAACATTAGCACATGTTGAAGTAAACATTGACTATCCAGAATATGATGACGTCGAAGAAATGACGCATCGCCTTTTGCTTGAGAGGGCAACGGAAGTAAAAAATGAAATTGAACGGTTATTGCAAACCGCACAACAGGGAAAGGTGTTACGGGACGGGTTAGCGACAGTCATTGTCGGTCGTCCGAACGTTGGAAAATCATCGCTATTAAACAGTCTAGCCCATGAAAATCGCGCCATTGTCACCGATATTCCGGGTACAACGCGCGATGTCATTGAGGAATATGTCAATGTTCGCGGTATACCGCTCCGTTTGCTCGATACAGCGGGCATTCGTGAAACAGAAGACATTGTGGAACGTATTGGAGTCGAACGATCACGGAAAGTGTTAAAAGAGGCTGATTTAATTTTACTCGTACTTAATTACAATGAGCCGTTAACATCAGAAGATGAACAGCTATTTGAAGCTGTCAAAGGAATGGATGTCATCGTTATTGTTAATAAAACAGACTTACCTAAGCGAATCGATATGGATCGAGTGAAGCAACTATCGCAAGGCTCACCAGTGATTACGATATCGCTTTTAGAAGAAAGAGGAATCGACCAACTCGAAGAGGCGATCGCCTCATTGTTTTTCAGTGGAGATGTGGAGGCGCGCGATTTAACATATGTATCAAACTCACGCCATATTGCATTGTTAACGCAAGCAAAAAAAGCAATAGAAGAAGCAATTCACGGCATCGAAGCAGGTATGCCGATCGACGTTGTGCAAATTGATTTAACGAGGGCGTGGGAATTGTTAGGTGAAATTGTTGGAGATACGGTACACGAAAGTTTGATTGATCAATTGTTCGCACAATTTTGTTTAGGGAAATAAGGAGGGTATTTATGCATTACGAGGCAGGATCTTATGATGTCATCGTTGTCGGTGCTGGTCATGCGGGATGTGAGGCGGCGCTTGCTGCTGCGCGCATGGGGGCAAGTACGCTAGTCATTACACTGAATCTCGATATGATTGCTTTTATGCCATGTAATCCATCTATTGGCGGACCTGCAAAAGGGATTGTCGTTCGGGAAATTGACGCGTTAGGCGGAGAAATGGGGAAAAACATCGACAAAACGCACATTCAAATGCGCATGTTGAACACAGGAAAAGGACCTGCGGTGCGAGCGTTACGTGCACAAGCAGATAAATTTTTGTATCAGCAAGAAATGAAAAAAACGTTAGAAAACCAAGAGAATTTAACATTATTACAAGGAAAAGTAGAAAAATTGATCGTAGAAGACGGTGTATGTAAAGGTGTCATTACGCATACGGGTGCCCGTTATTATGCGAAAGCGGTCGTTATTACAACAGGAACATTTTTACGCGGTGAAATTATTATTGGAGACATTAAATATTCAAGTGGTCCAAACAATCAACAGCCATCGATTAAGCTTTCAGAGCATCTAGAGGAGCTTGGGTTTGAACTTGTTCGTTTTAAAACAGGAACGCCACCGCGCGTGAATAGTCATACGATTGATTACAGCAAAACAGAAATTCAGCCGGGAGATGACGTGCCACGAGCGTTCTCGTATGAAACGAAGGAATACATTACCGACCAGCTTCCTTGTTGGCTGACTTATACGACAGAGGAAACGCACCGAATCATCGATGAAAACTTACATTTATCGCCGATGTATTCAGGCATGATCAAAGGGACAGGTCCGCGTTATTGTCCATCAATTGAAGATAAAATCGTTCGCTTCCACGATAAACCACGTCATCAAATTTTCCTTGAACCAGAAGGAAGACATACGCAAGAAGTGTATGTACAAGGTTTATCGACAAGCTTGCCGGAGCATATTCAACGTCAAATGTTAGCGACAATACCAGGATTAGAAAAAGCACAGCTCATGCGTGCTGGTTATGCGATTGAGTATGATGCCATTGTTCCAACACAACTATGGCCAACGTTAGAAACAAAAGTCGTTCAACGTTTATACACAGCAGGACAAATTAATGGAACGTCTGGATATGAAGAGGCAGCGGGCCAAGGGCTCATTGCCGGCATTAATGCAGCATGTAAAGCGCTCGGAAAAGAGGAGTTAATTTTAAGTCGTTCTGAAGCATATATTGGCGTTTTAATTGACGACCTTGTGACAAAAGGGACGAATGAGCCATACCGCTTGTTAACATCGCGTGCAGAATATCGTCTTTTATTACGTCACGACAATGCTGATTTACGATTGACGGAAATTGGATATAAAATCGGCTTAATTTCACAAGAGCGATATGAAAAGTTTGTGGCAAAAAAAGAAGCGATCGAAGCGGAAAAGAAACGTTTAAAGTCTTACATCATTAAGCCGACACCACAAGTACAACAACTGATTCGAAATGTTGGAGGAAGTGAATTAAAAGACGGCATTCGAGCAGCTGACTTGTTAAAGCGTCCGGAAATGACATATGAACATATTCAAATGATTGCACCAGCGGAACAACTGGTTGATCCTGAAGTGGCAGAACAAGTAGAAATTCAAATTAAATACGAAGGATACATTGAAAAATCGCTACAACAAGTTGAAAAATTAAAGAAAATGGAAAATAAAAAAATTCCAGAAGACATTGATTACGATGCGATTACAGGATTGGCGACAGAGGCGCGACAAAAGCTAAAGCAAGTTCGTCCGCTTTCAATTGCACAAGCCTCACGCATTTCGGGAGTCAATCCGGCCGATATTTCGATTTTATTAGTTTATTTAGAGCAGGGAAAAATTGCACGTGTGTCAAATGAATAAAGAGGGATGAATGATGGATGTAAACGTATTTCAACAAATGTTAGAGGAGAAAGGAATTTCACTTTCTCCTCAACAACTCACTCAATTCGAAACATATTATCACTTGCTTGTTGAATGGAACGAGAAAATGAATTTAACAGCGATTACTGACAAAGAAGGCGTATACTTGAAGCATTTTTTTGATTCCATTACACCTGCTTTTTATTTCAATTTCTTGCAACCATTATCTATTTGCGATGTTGGGGCAGGAGCTGGGTTTCCGAGCATACCATTAAAAATTTGCTTTCCTCACTTACATGTATCAATTGTTGATTCATTACAAAAACGAATTACGTTTCTGAATCATTTAGCGGCACAACTCGGGCTCGAAGGTGTAGCCTTTTATCATGATCGCGCTGAGACGTTTGGACAAAAAAACGTCCGTGAGACGTTTGATGTCGTCACGGCTCGTGCTGTTGCACGTTTATCTGTGCTAAGTGAGCTTTGTTTGCCACTTGTGAAAGTAGGGGGAACGTTTATTGCGATGAAAGGTGCATCAGCGCAGGAAGAGCTTGAACAAGGAGAAACAGCGATTCGTGTGCTAGGTGGTGAAGTAGTAAAAGTGGAACAATTTTTATTACCGATTGAGGAAAGTGAACGGGCAATCGTTTTTGTTGAGAAAAGAAGAAAAACACCGAAGAAATATCCACGCAAACCAGGGGTACCAAACAAACTTCCGATTGAATGAATGTTTTGAGTTCTCAAAGGTGGTGTTAGGGGGAAATGAAGCATCCTTTTTCGCGTTTTTTTAGCTTTGGTGAGAAAGAGCAAGAAGAAATCGTCGTACCAAATGAAGAAATAAAAAGAATTGCTATTTCACAAATTGTTCCAAACCGTTTTCAGCCCCGGACTATTTTTGTTGAAGATAAAATTGATGAGCTTGCTCAAACGATTCGAACACATGGGATGATTCAACCGATTGTTGTTCGAGAATGTGAAGATGGGAAGTTCGAAATTATTGCCGGGGAACGAAGATGGCGAGCAGCACAAAAACTCGGCTGGACGGATATACCTGCTATTATTAAAAATTTGAATGATACGGAAACAGCTTCTGTTGCTTTAATTGAAAACTTACAGCGGGAAGAGCTAACTCCGATCGAAGAAGCGATCGCTTATGCTCGTTTGTTAGAATTGCATCATTTAACGCAAGAGGCGTTAGCGCAAAGGCTTGGAAAAGGACAATCAACGATTGCCAACAAACTTCGCTTATTAAAACTGCCCCAAGAAGTGCAAGACGCGTTGTTACAACGTCAAATTACAGAACGTCATGCACGCGCTTTAATTGTGCTGAAAGATTACGATAAACAGTTGAAATTGCTTGAAGAAATTATCCAAAAGCAACTAAACGTGAAACAGACAGAAGATCGAGTTGCGAAAATGCTAGAAGAAAACGACGATGGAAAGCGCCCGAGGCCGAAACGAAAATCGCTAAGCAAAGACATGCGCATCGCTGTCAATACGATTCGACAGTCATTGACGATGGTTGCTGATAGTGGTGTCGCCATCGATTCAGAAGAAGAAGAATTTGAAGACTATTACCAAATTACAATCCGCATCCCGAAGAAACAAAAATAACACCTCATCCAAAATGACGATGAGGTTTTCTTTTTGTATATGAAAATATTGAAAAATTCATGATACAATAAAAGTATTATAGGCAAAGGATGGGGAGCGTTGTGGGGAAAATTATTGCGATTGCCAACCAAAAAGGCGGTGTTGGCAAAACGACAACAGCCGTAAACTTATCGGCATGTTTAGCCCATATGGGAAAGAAAACGTTACTTGTCGATATCGATCCACAAGGAAATGCGACGAGTGGCATTGGTGTGGAAAAACATGAAATTGAACAATGTGCATATGACTTATTAGTTGAGGAAGTGGACGTACGTCAAGTGATTCGTCCGACAAATATCGAGCGATTGCATATTATTCCTGCTACTATTCAGTTAGCGGGTGCCGAAATTGAACTTGTTCCGATCGTTTCAAGGGAAGTACGCTTACAAAAAGCGTTAAGCCCAATCAAAGATGTGTACGATTTCATTATTATCGACTGTCCACCTTCACTCGGATTGTTAACGATTAATGCTTTAACTTCAGCAGATACAGTATTAATTCCTGTTCAATGTGAATATTACGCATTGGAAGGGCTTAGTCAATTATTAAATACAATTCGTCTTGTACAAAAACATTTAAATTCCAATTTGCGCATTGAAGGTGTGTTGCTGACGATGTTTGATGCGCGCACAAATCTTGGTATTCAAGTCATTCAAGAAGTGAAAAAGTATTTTCGTGAAAAAGTATATGAAACGATTATACCACGAAATGTTCGACTAAGTGAGGCGCCAAGCCACGGGAAGCCGATTATTTTGTACGATGCGAAATCACGGGGAGCGGAAGTATATGCAGACTTTGCGAAAGAGGTGATCGCGAATGGCTAAAGGGCTCGGGAAAGGCATTCACGCTCTCTTTACGAATTTGGAAGCAGAGAAAGGGGAAACGGTTCAAGAAATTAATATTCAACAACTTCGTCCTAATCCATATCAACCGCGCAAAACGTTTCATGAACAAGCGTTAGAAGAATTAAAGCAATCCATTATAGAACACGGAATCGTTCAACCGCTCATTGTTCGTCAGACGATCAAAGGTTATGAAATTGTCGTAGGTGAACGCCGCTTTCGAGCAGCACAATTAGCAGGATTGAAAACTGTCCCAGCTGTTGTACGTGAACTTTCGGATGAAAAAATGATGGAAATTGCATTGCTTGAAAATTTACAGCGTGAAGATTTAAATCCCATTGAGGAAGCGACAGCATATCAATTGTTGCTTACAAAATGCAAATTAACGCAAGAAGAGCTAGCAAAACGATTAGGAAAGAGCCGTCCGCATATTGCCAACCATCTTCGTCTTCTTTCACTTCCAAGTGATGTACAACAAATGATTGAAGAAGGTATGTTATCAATGGGGCACGGTCGAGCGTTATTAGCATTAAAAAACAAACAAAAGCTTTCGGGTGTCATTCAACGCGTGATTCGTGAATCGCTTAATGTTCGCCAACTTGAGGCGCTCATTCAACAACTGAACGAAAATGTTCCACGTGAAACATCGAAAAAGAAAGAAGAGAAAAATATATTTTTAACACAAAGTGAGGCGTTATTACGTGAACGATTAGGAACGTCGGTCTCCATAAAAAAACATCGAAAAAAAGGAAAAATTGAAATCGAATTTTTCTCAGAAGAAGATTTAACACGTATTTTGCAATTGCTCAATGCATACGATGAATCTATTGAGGGATGAATAGGATGTGACACACGTTGGCTTTACTCGGTACGATTGTTAACGGCATATGTATTATTGTTGGCGCTTTATTAGGTGCTGTGTTTCGACATATTCCAGAGCGCATAAAATCGACGGTGATGAACGGGATTGGGCTTTCCGTTGTTGTTCTCGGTGTAAAGATGGGGTTAGAAAGCGATCAGTTTCTAGTTGTCATTATTAGTTTAGTTGTTGGTGGAACATTAGGGGAGATATGGGATATTGAAGAAAAGCTTGAAAGGTTAGGAAAATGGGTGGAAAGAAGAGTAGGACATGGCACAGAAGGGGCGATTTCTAAAGGATTTGTGAGTGCCACGCTTCTGTTTGTCGTCGGTTCGATGGCCATTGTCGGTGCGCTACATAGCGGGTTAAGAGGCGATCATCTTGTACTATATACAAAATCGATTTTAGACGGTTTTGCAAGCATCATCTTAACCGCTACGTTTGGCATCGGCGTTATTTTTTCAGCTATTCCTGTTGTTGTTTATCAAGGATCCATCGCCTTGATGGCTACGCAAATCGATCGGTTCATTCCACCAAGCGCCCTTGAGGCATTTATTGCTGAATCGACCGCGACAGGGGGAATTTTAATTGTTGCGATTGGTTTGAACATGTTAAGTCTTACATCTATTCGTGTAGCCAACTTACTACCAAGTATTTTAGTAAATGCGTTGATCGTTGCTTTTATGCATATGTTATTCGGATAGTTTATATTTCAGTTCGTTTGTTTGCAACGATGCAAATCGTTGTTGTTTTTTCAACTGTATTCCGGCTTCATAAATACCTGTAGCAATTGTTTCTGCCATATTCATTACTAAATGAAGGCGAGTGTTTTGGAGCACGAAAAATTCCATAAATCCGCTCACATTGACAATACCGGTAATATGGGCATCACCGACAGAAGGAAGATTTTTATTGACAGCGGCACCTGGTTTTAATGGGCCTTTTTCAACTGTAACCATCCCGATGTTTTTTACACGACCAAGGCAAGCATCGATAGCAATGAGAAACGCGTGTTTATGTTGTTGGCGAATGTGTTGTAGTTTATCTTCTAAATTAACGGCATGAATCGGATCTTTTAACGTTCCATACACATAAAAAGGTAATGTTCCTTTTTGTCCCAGCATCGTACCAACAAGTGGACCGAGTGCATCGCCAGTTGAACGATCCGTGCCGATACAAACGATGACGATTGGGATATGGTTGGAAGTTGGAAGTAAATATAAAAGTGATGATGCAAGTTGGGATGTTGCATTTGGTTCATCGTAAAAAAATTTGTTTTGCATATGTCCGTTCCCTCCTCCGATTAAATAGCGTGGTAACAGTATACGGAAAAATGTGAATATATATACATTTAGCTATGCAGAAAGTTCACGTGCTACAAATGTAAACAAAATACTGTTACAATAACTTATGCGTGAAAGGGGAAGCTTGTATAGGTGATTTGCTACAATGGAGGTGGTTGAATGGAGCAAATAAAAAAAATATATGTCCGTATCGTTGAACAAATGGTAGAAGGTGACTGGCTCGTTACAATAGGTGTTAGTTTGTTTAAAATCGTAACGATTATTTTATTGGCATCGATTTTATTAAAAGTTGTCAAGTTGGCGATTACGAAGTTTTTTGCTGTTCGACAAAAAGCACCGATTCGGTTATCAGAAAGAAGAGAAGCAACGTTAATACGATTGCTGAACAATATGGCGACGTATACCATTTACTTTATTACGTTTATGATGATTTTAGACGCCGTAGGCGTTGATATTCGCGCCATTTTGGCAGGAGCTGGGATCGTTGGATTAGCAGTTGGATTTGGGGCGCAAAATCTTGTTCGCGATATTATTACAGGATTTTTTATTATCCTCGAAGATCAGTTTGCCGTTGGAGATTATGTCCGTATCGGGACATTTGAAGGACACGTTGAAGAAATTGGATTGCGCACGACGAAGTTGAAAAGTTTTACGGGTGAAGTGCACATTTTACCGAATGGAACGATTACACAAGTGACGAACTTTTCTTTGAATAATAGTGTGGCGGTCGTTGATGTAAGTATTTCCTATGAAGGTGATTTAGAGAAGGCGGAAGCTGTCATTCGTGAAGTTTTAGAAGAAATGCCAAGTAAATATGAAGACATTGTCAGTCCACCAGAATTGTTAGGAGTGCAAAATTTAGGGCCGTCTGAAGTCGTCATGCGCATTACGTGTGAGACAAAGCCGATGCGTCATTGGCATATTGCACGTGCGTTACGAAAAGAGATTAAGCTTCGTTTGGACGAGCGGGGAATTGAAATCCCGTTTCCTCGTTTAGTTCTTTATAATCGCGAACAACAAGGGGAACGTGCTTAAACAACGGAAAGGAGTGTGCTATATTGAATAAAGAGTATGGCATGCATGATATCGTCGAAATGAAGAAGGAACATCCTTGTGGTACAAATCGATGGAAAATTATTCGAATGGGCATGGATATTCGGATTAAATGTGAAGGATGTGGCCATAGCGTCTTGCTGCCACGAAAAGAATTTGAGAAAAAAATGAAAAAAGTGCTCGTAAAGCACGAGGAATAGACGAAGAGAGGAGTTTCATTATGGGTTTAACAGCAGGAATTGTTGGTCTTCCAAACGTCGGAAAATCAACGTTGTTTAATGCGATTACAAAAGCGGGTGCTGAGTCTGCAAACTATCCGTTTTGTACCATCGAACCAAATGTTGGGATTGTAGAAGTGCCGGATGAGCGACTAAACACGTTGACGAAATTATTTAATCCGAAACGTACGGTTCCTACAGTATTTGAGTTTACAGATATCGCAGGAATTGTGAAAGGTGCAAGTAAAGGTGAAGGGTTAGGAAATAAGTTTTTATCCCACATCCGCCAAGTTGATGCCATTTGTCAAGTTGTGCGTTGTTTTGCTGACGAAAACATTACGCATGTGGCAGGGAAAGTAGATCCGATCGCAGACATCGAAACGATAAACTTGGAGCTTATTTTTGCCGACCTTGAAACGGTAGATAAGCGAATAGATCGCGTTGGAAAAATGGCAAAGCAAAAAGATAAAGAAGCAGTATTTGAATATGACATTTTAAGCCGCTTAAAAGAAACATTCGAAGCAGGAAAACCGGCTAGAACGCTTTCATTTACGGAAGAGGAAATGAAAGTAGTAAAGCAATTACATTTATTAACGATCAAGCCGATGTTATATGTTGCTAACGTTGGTGAAGAAGATTTAGCTGATCCAAACAACAACGAGTACGTTCAAAAAGTAAAAGCATTTGCCAAAGAAGATAATGCAGAAGTCATCGTTGTTTGTGCTAAAGTGGAAGCGGAGATGGCAGAGTTAGACGATGAAGAAAAAGAGCTATTTTTACAAGAACTCGGCATTGAACAATCGGGGTTAGATCAACTCATTCGTGCATCATATAGTTTGCTTGGACTCGCTACGTATTTCACAGCAGGTGAACAAGAAGTGCGGGCATGGACGTTCCGAAAAGGAATGAAAGCACCACAATGTGCAGGCATTATTCATTCTGATTTTGAACGAGGGTTTATTCGTGCAGAAACGGTATCATATGACGATTTAGTTGCGGCAGGATCGATGGCAGCTGCCCGTGAAGCAGGAAAAGTGCGATTAGAAGGAAAAGATTATGAAGTACAAGATGGCGATATTATTCATTTCCGCTTTAACGTCTAATATTGCATATGAACGATGTTCATGATATAATCATCAAATGTGAGTAATGATATATTGCTCCTTGCTCTGTAAAGAGCCGTGTAGACCAAAAGGAGGTGACTGTGATGAGAAAGTACGAAATTATGTACATTATCCGTCCAAACATGGAAGAAGAAGCGAGAAAAGCAGTTGTTGAGCGTTTTAACAACGTGTTAACTGAAAATGGCGCGGAAATTACGAATGTGAAGGAATGGGGTAAGCGTCGTCTCGCTTATGAAATTGAAAAGTTTCGTGACGGTTACTACATGATTTTAAACGTTGTTGCGAAGCCAGCGGCAGTGCAAGAATTTGACCGTTTAGCACGCATCAGCGAAGACATTATTCGTCATATCGTCGTGAAGGAAGAAGAATAATTTCCTCATGAATAGGAGTGGTTCTGATGATTAATCGCGTAATTCTCGTCGGAAGACTGACGAAAGATCCGGAATTACGCTATACTCCAAATGGAGTTGCTGTTGCCACGTTTACGCTAGCGGTGAATCGAACGTATACGAATCCACAAGGTGAACGTGAAGCAGATTTTATTAACTGTATCGTTTGGCGCCGACAAGCTGAAAATGTGGCGAACTATTTGAAAAAAGGTAGTTTAGCTGGAGTGGAAGGTCGAATTCAAACGAGATCGTATGAAAACCAAGAAGGAAAACGAGTGTACGTAACAGAGGTTGTCGCCGATAGTGTGCAGTTTTTAGAGCCGCGAGGTGGCGGTGAGCAACGTGGCATGGCATCAGGTAGCTATGGCGAGCCGTTTCCATTTGGATCAAATCAGAACCCGAACCAAGGACGTAGTAGTGGATTTAGTCGAATTGATGATGATCCATTTGCGAACGATGGACAACCAATCGACATATCGGACGATGATTTGCCGTTTTAATATATATTCATTTGGAGAAAGGAGGAAATACAATGGCAGGACGCAAAGGTGGACGTACAAAACGTCGTAAAGTTTGCTACTTTACAGCAAACGGAATTACACACATTGACTACAAAGATGTGGACACATTAAAGAAGTTTATTTCTGAGCGTGGTAAAATTTTACCTCGCCGCGTAACAGGTACGAGTGCAAAATATCAACGCAAATTAACAATTGCGATTAAACGTGCTCGTCAAATGGCTTTATTACCATACGTTGCGGGCGAATAAAAAGAGAAAGCAGTAAGGGGGACGAAGCCTTACTGCTTTTTGTTTTCAAGGAGGGAAAAAAGTGAAAAACGCGCGTGTATTAACGGAAGGAGCTGTGCAACTTTCTATTTTCACAGTTCTCCTTTTGCTCAGTTTATATATGCCGGTGTTTGGAATGGTTACAACATTTTTTTTGGCAATTCCGTTTCTTTTATTTACGATGCGCCATACGTATAAAAATGGATTATTTTTGCTTGCTACATCATTTATTCCATCCATTTGGTTCGGTTCACTTTTCTCTGTTCCGATGACATTTATGTTTGCAAGTAGCGGAGTTGTGATGGGGCATGTGTGGCGAAAGCAAGGTGGAAAATATACTGTTTTGCTTGTTGGCACTCTTTCTTTTTTAGTGAGCATGATCATCATTTATGCGAGTTCTGTCTTATTTTTCGACATTCATATTGGCAAACAAATTGAAGAAATGATGCAACAATCGTTTCAAAGTGCGCAAAACATATTAGAGAAACTTGGGCAAACAAATGGACAATTTGAACAAGCAATGAAACAAACGATGGACATTGTCATCGATTTGTTACCGACTGCATTCGTCTTTGCAGCTGCATGTTTTGCTTTTATTACTCAACAAGTTGCCGTACCTATTTTGAGGCGGTTAAACATGGAAATTGGGAATTGGCAACCATTTCGTGAACTTGTTTTACCGAAAAGTTTGCTATGGTACTATTTAGCGGTTATGCTTTTGTTATTTTTCCCAATCGAGCACGGTTCATTCCTTTACATTGCGTTGCTTAATTTGTTTCAAATTTTACAGTTACTGATGACTATTCAAGGATTTTCGTTCATTTTTTATTGGATGTACTATAAAAAAATGGGGCGTAAAGGCGCTATTGCCACTGTCGTTCTATCGCTATTTTTCCCTTTTTTACTTCACCTCGTGCGAATATTAGGTATAATTGATTTAGGATTTGATTTGCGAAAGAAGTTGAAAGATTAATGACGCAAGGAGCTGACGTTCATGTCCAGTTTGTATGAAAAGCCGAGGCATCGCTATCCCTTGTATGTTTTAATCGGTATTACGTTTATATTGCTTATGATTGTTACGTACTTCGAATGGATGATTGGGATAGTTGGTGCTGTGCTCCTTGGCCCTACGTTGTTTCACGTCTTTCGATCGTATAAAGTTGCACAAGAAGAAATTGAAGACTACATTTCCACTCTCTCTTACCGAATAAAAAAAGTTGGGGAAGAAGCTTTAATGGGGATGCCAATTGGCATTATGCTCATTAATGAGGAGTTAGAAATTGAGTGGACAAACTCTTTTTTATCTTCTTGTTTTGGAGTGGATACGCTAGTTGGACAATCATTATATGATGTTGCTGAACAACTTGTTCCACTTATGAAAACAGAGGCAACGGAAGAAGTCATCACATTTCACGATCGAACGTTTAAAGTAATCATTCGCCGAGAAGAGCGATTGCTTTACTTTTTTGATATTACGGAACAAGCAGAATTGGAAAAAAAATACGAGCAAGAAAAAATCGTATTAGGCGTCATTTTTCTTGATAATTACGACGATGTGACGCAAGGAATGGATGACCAAACGAAGAGTCAGCTCAACAGTCAAGTGACGTCCATTTTAAATCGATGGGCGAGTGAATACGGTTTATTTTTAAAGCGTACGTCGTCAGATCGATTTGTGGCTGTGTTAAACGAATATATTTTACAGCAACTAGAAAAAAATAAATTTTCTATTCTAGATGAAGTGCGTGAACAAACAGCGAAAAATCATGTGCCACTAACGTTAAGTATCGGAATAGGAACAAACTCTCCGTCTTTACCAGAACTCGGGGTGTTAGCGCAGTCTAGTCTAGATTTAGCGCTTGGACGGGGCGGTGACCAGGTCGCGATTAAACAACCGAACGGTAAAGTAAAATTTTATGGTGGAAAAACGAATCCGATGGAAAAACGGACAAGGGTTAGAGCTCGCGTTATATCGCATGCGTTAAAAGAGCTCATTTTAGAAAGTGAGCAAGTGTTTATTATGGGGCATAAATATCCCGATATGGATGCTATCGGTTCAGCTATCGGTATTTTAAAAGTGGCTCAAATAAATCAAAAAGAAGCGTTTATTGTAATTGATACAAACCGTATTGACTCTGGTGTACAGCGATTGATTGAGGAAGTGAAAAAACAGACGGAATTGTGGTCGCGATTTATTTCTCCTGAGCAAGCATTAGAGTTGGCGACAGAAGATACGTTACTTGTTGTCGTAGATACGCATAAACCTTCGCTCGTTATTGAAGAAAGGTTATTGTTGCGATTAGATCGAGTTGTAGTGATCGATCATCATCGTCGCGGAGAAGAGTTTATTCAAGACCCGATTCTCGTTTATATGGAGCCATATGCATCATCTACGTCAGAACTAGTGACGGAATTGTTAGAATATCAACCAAAGCGTTTGAAGTTGTCTATGCTTGAGGCGACAGCTTTATTAGCTGGTATTGTTGTTGATACGAAAAGTTTCACATTACGCACAGGGTCAAGAACGTTTGATGCCGCTTCATATTTACGTGCCCAAGGAGCAGATACGACGCTTGTCCAAAAACTGTTAAAAGAAAATATTGAGCATTACATCAAACGTGCTAAAATAATTGAGAACGCTATCATTGATGAACATGGTTTCGCAATTGCAAAAGGAAGTGCTAATGAAACATATGATCCTGTATTAATTGCTCAAGCAGCGGATACGCTACTGTCTTTACATGGTGTTGTTGCGTCGTTTGTCATTTCAAAACGAAATGATCAAACGATTGGAATTAGCGCCCGGTCATTAGGAGATGTAAACGTGCAGTTAATTATGGAAAAGCTTGATGGTGGCGGTCATTTAACGAATGCGGCCACTCAGCTTGCTAATGTAACAATTGACGAAGCAGAAAAACGATTGAAGGCAGCAATTCGAGAATATATTGAGGGAGGTACAAAAACATGAAAGTCATTTTCTTAAAAGATGTGAAAGGAAAAGGGAAAAAGGGAGAAGTAAAAAACGTTGCTGATGGTTATGCGCAAAACTTTTTATTTAAACAAGGACTTGCTATTGAAGCAACACCAGCCAACTTGAAAGCATTAGAAGCGCAAAAAAATAAACAAAAGAAAGAAGCTGAAGAAGAACTAGCTCGTGCAAAGCAATTAAAGGAAAAAATTGATACGTTGACAGTTGAATTATTTGCAAAAGCTGGTGAAGGAGGTCGTTTATTCGGCTCGATTACAAGCAAGCAAATTGCAGAGGCACTTCAGCAACAACATGACATTAAGATTGACAAACGTAAAATTGAACTAGATGATGCGATTCGAGCGCTTGGCTATACAAACGTACCGATCAAGCTTCATCCAGAAGTAACTGCGACATTAAAAGTACATGTACAAGAACAAAAGTAATGAAATGTGATTTTATGCCGGATGTTTTCCGTGCATATAATCACATTTTTCTTATGAGAAAGGATGGTGATCGTACATGAACGACGTATTTGCTGATCGACTCCCCCCACAAAATATTGAAGCTGAACAAGCTGTACTCGGGGCGATTTTATTAGAGCCATCCGCGCTCACAACCGCTTCAGAAATATTAATTCCCGAAGATTTTTATCGAGCAGCCCATCAAAAAATTTTCCGAACGATGTTACAACTATCTGATCGTGGTGAGCCCGTTGATCTCGTGACGGTTACATCGGAATTGGCAGATGCAAACGCGCTCGAAGAAATAGGGGGCGTTTCGTATTTAACGGAGCTTGCAAATGCCGTTCCAACAGCGGCCAATGTGCATTATTACGCAAAAATTGTAGAAGAAAAATCTATTTTGCGCCGTTTAATTCGTACGGCTACATCCATTGCTCAAGACGGCTATACGCGTGAAGATGAAGTAGAAGATGTGTTAAATGAAGCTGAGCGAAAAATTTTAGAAGTATCTCAACGGAAAAATACGAGCGGATTCCAAAATATAAAAGATGTGCTTGTTCAAGCATACGACAACATCGAAATGCTCCATAATCGGAAAGGTGAAATTACCGGGATTCCAACAGGGTTTATTGAACTTGATCGGATGACAGCAGGATTTCAACGAAGTGATTTTATTATTGTTGCCGCTCGTCCGTCTGTTGGAAAAACAGCATTTGCATTAAATATTGCTCAAAATGTAGCGACGCGCACGGGTGAGAATGTGGCAATTTTTAGCTTGGAAATGGGAGCGCAACAACTCGTCATGCGTATGCTTTGCGCAGAAGGGAACATTAACGCTCAAAGCTTACGAACCGGTAAACTGACGCCAGAAGATTGGGGAAAGTTAACGATGGCGATGGGAAGTCTGTCAAATGCCGGTATTTTTATTGACGATACACCGAACATTCGTGTTAGTGAAATTCGTGCCAAATGTCGTCGCCTAAAACAAGAACAAGGACTTGGTATGATATTAATCGATTACTTGCAGCTCATTCAAGGAAGTGGACGCAATCGTGAAAATCGTCAACAAGAAGTATCAGAAATTTCCCGCTCGCTAAAAGCGTTAGCTCGTGAATTAGATGTCCCTGTCATTGCTTTATCCCAGCTTTCACGTAGTGTCGAGCAACGTCAAGATAAACGTCCGATGATGTCTGACTTACGCGAATCGGGGAGTATTGAACAAGACGCGGATATTGTTGCTTTTTTATATCGTGATGATTATTACGATAAAGAATCAGAAAACAAAAACATCATTGAAATTATTATTGCAAAACAACGGAACGGCCCTGTTGGTACAGTACAACTTGCTTTCGTAAAAGAGTATAACAAGTTTGTCAACTTAGAGCGCCGCTTCGATGATGCAAACGTTCCGCCGGGAGCGTAATTTATACGAATAAAAATAAAGAGTAAACACATAAATGTTCGGTTTTTTATTGATTTTTCATAGTTGATTTGGTACACTTACTATGTTTGGAATTGATGAAGCGGAGGTGCTCGCTATGTCTTCAGTTGTTGTTGTTGGAACACAATGGGGCGATGAGGGAAAAGGAAAAATTACAGATTTTTTATCACAACATGCAGAAGTCATTGCACGATATCAAGGTGGAAATAACGCCGGACATACGATTGTATTTAACGGCGAAAAGTATAAATTACATTTAATCCCTTCTGGCATTTTTTATAAAGATAAAATTTGTGTCATTGGAAATGGGATGGTTGTCGATCCGAAAGCGCTCGTACAAGAATTAGCATATTTACACGAGCGTGGCGTAAGTACGGAAAATTTACGCATTAGCAATCGCGCACATGTAATTTTGCCTTATCACTTAAAGCTTGATGAAGTAGAAGAAGAAAGAAAAGGGGCGAATAAAATCGGAACGACGAAAAAAGGAATTGGCCCTGCTTATATGGACAAAGCAGCGCGTGTCGGTATCCGAATCGCAGATTTGCTTGATCGTGAAGTATTTGAAGAAAAATTAGCTCGCAATCTAGCAGAGAAAAACATGCTTTTTGAAAAAGTGTACGGTGTAGAAGGATTTAAGTTAGAACACATTCTTGATGAATATTACGAGTATGGACAGCAAATCGCAAAGTACGTTTGTGACACATCTGTTGTATTAAATGATGCGCTTGACGAAGGACGCCGTGTTTTATTTGAAGGTGCCCAAGGCGTCATGTTAGATATCGACCAAGGTACGTATCCGTTTGTTACATCGTCAAATCCTGTTGCTGGCGGGGTTACGATTGGGGCTGGTGTTGGTCCGACAAAAATTAAACATGTTGTTGGGGTAGCTAAAGCATATACAACACGTGTCGGTGATGGTCCATTTCCAACGGAGTTAAACAATGAAATTGGTGATCGTATTCGCGAAGTAGGGCGTGAATACGGAACGACAACGGGACGTCCACGCCGTGTTGGTTGGTTTGATAGCGTTGTTGTTCGTCATGCACGTCGCGTTAGTGGTATTACAGATTTATCATTAAACTCGATTGACGTGTTAACAGGTATTGAAACGTTAAAAATTTGTGTTGCTTACCGTTACAAAGGACAAATCATCGAGGAGTTCCCTGCGAACTTAAAAGTGTTGGCGGAATGTGAGCCGGTGTATGAAGAATTGCCGGGATGGACGGAAGATATTACAGGTGTCAAAAGTTTAGATGAGCTTCCAACGAACGCACGCCGTTACGTCGAGCGCATTTCGCAATTAACAGGTATTCCGCTTTCTATTTTCTCGGTTGGACCAGACCGTTCTCAAACAAATGTTGTCCGCAATGTGTATGCATAAAAAATACGTCGATGAGCAAATCATCGACGTATTTTTAAAAAACTATTGTTTTATTGTTACTTATATAGTAAAATAATAAATGTCTTTTGGATGCGGTTCCGTGGTGTAGGGGTTAACATGCCTGCCTGTCACGCAGGAGATCGCGGGTTCGAATCCCGTCGGAACCGCCATTTTTATTGAAATAGCAATGCGATAAAAATTGGGAAGTTAGTTATACATATGGCTCGGTAGCTACAAGTCAAGGCGTCAGTGTCGAGCTACGAGTTGTCCCGACGCATCACCCTTCTTTGAATAAACAAGTAGAGGAAGGGACACAGTCGGTAGAGCACGAGTGAATAAGTTTCTTTGAGAAGCTACAGCGTACCGCTCGAGTCACATCTTGAGTAAACAAGCTGAGAGCGGGACGAAGGACGTTTATGTTTCGAACAAATGAATGGTAGTAAATTGGTTATTTTATATGGCTCGGTAGCTCAGTCGGTAGAGCAAAGGACTGAAAATCCTTGTGTCGGCGGTTCGATTCCGTCCCGAGCCACTTGTATGTAAGCATAGATACGTATATGTGTCTATGCTTTTTTTGTTTTATAATGGTGACATGGTACACTATATGTAAATATGCCTGTTGGGGGAGTGAATATACATGGAGAAAAAAATTTTAGTTGTTGATGATGAAAAACCGATTGCTGATATTTTACAGTTTAATTTAAGAAAAGAAGGATACGACGTACATTGTGCATATGACGGTGTGGAAGCACTGCAAAAAGTGGAAGACATTCAACCCGATTTAATTTTATTAGATATTATGCTACCTCAAAAAGATGGAATGGAAGTATGTCGAGAAATTCGTAAAAAATATGATATGCCCATAATTATGCTAACAGCAAAAGACTCCGAAATTGATAAAGTTCTCGGGCTAGAACTTGGCGCAGACGATTACGTTACGAAACCATTTAGCACACGTGAACTGCTAGCGCGTGTCAAAGCTAATTTACGGCGTCACCAACAAAGACAAGAACAAGATGTAAAAGAAATGAGTGAAATAAAAATAGGCTCGCTCACCATTCATCCAGATGCTTATACTGTATCGAAACGAGGAGAGCAGATTGAGCTAACACATCGGGAATTTGAACTTCTTCACTATTTAGCAAAGCATATTGGACAAGTGATGACGCGTGAACACTTACTGCAAACGGTATGGGGATACGACTATTTTGGTGATGTGCGCACCGTTGATGTAACTGTGCGACGTTTGCGTGAAAAAATCGAAGATAACCCTTCGCACCCGACATGGATTGTGACAAGACGTGGGGTAGGATATTATTTGCGAAATCCGGAACAGGAGTAACCACATGAGGAAGGTAAGTATATTTCAATCGATTCACGTGAAATTTGCCTTGATTTACATTTTGCTTATTTTAATTGCGATGCAAATTATCGGGGCTTATTTCGTGCGCCAATTGGAAGCGCAACTTGTTGAAACTTTTAAAAACTCATTAAATGAGCGCGTTATTTTACTTGCTTATAATATTGAACAAGAAATGAACAAAGAACGTGATAAAAAAAGCCCTACACTCGAAGAAGAAATTCGGACTATTTTACAAGATTTTGTTTCACAAGATATTTCTGAAGTGCGCGTCATTGATCATAAAAGTAAAGTATTAGGAACATCGAACCCATATAATCAAAATATTGTAGGAAAGCGGACGACAGATTTACTAATTAAACGAACATTAGTTGCGGGCGAAATGACAGAAAAAATGCTTGTTGATCCAAAAACAGGTCATCGTATGTATATTTCTTCTACGCCTATTAAGGTGAAAAATGAAATTAAAGGGGCAATTTATGTCATTGCTTCGATGGAAAATGTTTTTGCGCAAATGAGGCAAATTAATAATATTTTAGCGACAGGAACAGGCATTGCTTTAGCCATTACTGCATTGTTAGGCATTTTGTTGGCACAGACCATCACACGCCCGATTTCAGATATGCGTAAACAAGCATTGGCAATGGCGAAAGGGAATTTTTCCCGAAAAGTAAAAGTATATGGATACGATGAAATTGGACAGCTTGCGCTTAGCTTTAACAACTTAACGAAAAAATTGCAAGAAGCGCAAGCAACGACAGAAGGAGAGCGTCGTAAATTAGAATCGGTATTGACGCACATGACAGATGGTGTGATTGCAACAGATAGAAAAGGACGAATCATTTTAATTAACGATGCTGCGCTAAATATCTTAAATGTTTCACGTGAAACAGTGCTTTCTGCACCGATTGTGACGGTATTAGGGCTAGATGAACAATATACGTTCGAAACGTTAATTGAAGAACGTGAAACATTAATTTTAGATTTTAGTACAGACGAGGAAATGTACATTTTACGTGCCTCTTTATCTGTGATTCAAAAAGAAAAGGGATTTGTGAACGGATTAATTGTTGTGTTGCATGACATTACGGAACACGAAAAAATTGATCGTGATCGTCGAGAGTTTGTAGCGAATGTTTCGCATGAATTGCGAACGCCCCTAACAACGATGCGCAGTTATTTAGAGGCGCTTGCAGATGGAGCATGGAGAGATGAGGAGATTGCGCCGAGGTTTATTGAGGTGACGCAAAATGAGACAGAACGAATGATTCGTCTTGTCAATGACTTGTTGCAGCTTTCTAAGCTCGACAGTAAAGACTATAAATTGAAAAAAACACGCGTCCATTTTATCCCGTATTTCCATAAAGTCATTGATCGATTTGAATTAACAAAAAAAGAGAATGTTTCGTTTGTTCGAGACTTTCCAGATGAGAAAATAGTTGTGTATATGGATGAAGACAAAATTACCCAAGTGCTCGATAACATTATTTCTAACGCGTTAAAATACTCTCCACAAGGAGGGAAAATTACGTTTCGGGTAAGGAAAAAAACAGACTATATTGAAGTGAGTGTAAAAGATGAGGGTGTCGGCATTCCAAAATCGGATTTATCTAAAATTTTTGAGCGTTTTTATCGTGTCGATAAGGCGCGCTCACGTAAACTTGGTGGAACAGGACTAGGTCTTGCCATTGCAAAAGAAGTTGTCGTCGCACATGGCGGACGTATTTGGGCCGAAAGCCAAGAAAGAAAAGGGACAACCATTTACTTTACTTTGCCGATTGAACAACAGAAAAAAGGATGAAAACAATGAAATACGAAACGATCAAGTCCATTGTGTTGACGATTCTTGTATGTACGAGCGTTTTTTTAACGTGGAGTTTATGGACATATCAGCCAAAATATGACTTTATTGAAAACGCAAAATACATTCAAAACGTCCCTGTCAGCAATGTTGCCGTTGATTATAGTACAGTCATTCAGCCGCGCTATATTTTTATTCATAAAAATGAACAACATTATGGAATGACACATCACTCGGACATTTATAAATTTATGAAGGAGATGAAAAATTGGACGTTCGATCATTTCGAAAATATATCGAGTACAATTAAAAAAGAACAATTTCTTTCATTTATACACGGGAAAGGAAAAATTGAAATTATTTATCCCGATGATATACCAATTGAAATGTATCGAACGATGTTTCAATTTGAAGACCAAGACATCGAAAAAGTTCAGTTTGATCGCATCATCATTCCGATGAACGACAACGAAGAAGAAATGAATGTCTATTTCGTATCTGCCAATGAGAAGCGTATATATAAAGCGGTTGTTCAAGATGCGATGGTCGAACATTTGAAACAAACATATTATGCGCGAGCTGAGCGTTATACACCTTTTTTATCTTATGACATTAGCGAAACAAAAGCGTTGTTTTTACCGGCTCGTCCCCTCGTACTAAACCGGTTGCAATATTACATGGACGAGTTAAGTAGCGATCGTTTTAAAGACGCATTATTTACAGATCCAAGCTTTGTAAAAAAAGATGTGCTCAATTTTGGTGAGGAATATACAGACGGGTCGCGTTTAATGGATGTTGATTTATCCAAAAAATTGTTGTTGTATGTCAATCCGGCTGCTCGTGGGGAGATAAAGACGGCAGATCCGACGGTTTTGCAAAAGAGCATTGATTTTGTGAACGATCATGGCGGTTGGACGGATACGTACTATTTTGATCAGTTAGACGAAAATGGGAGAAAGGTAACCTTTCGTTTGTTTGCTAATGGCTACCCTGTATTTAATCGTTATGGAATGGCGGAAATTGTGCAAATATGGGGAGAAAATGAGATTATGAATTACCAACGTCCGTTATTCACATTAGCTATTCCTGACCGGGTAAGTTTGCCAATTACACTTTCTTCCGGATATGAGGTCATTGATCAGTTGAAAAAGCAAAAAAATATTCAACATGAATTCATTGACGATATTGCGATTGGCTATGAGCTCGTTCGTGATTCGGAGCGAGAAAATATCGTCATGTTAGAGCCGAGCTGGTACTGTTTGTATAATGGAACGTGGCGAAAAATTGTGATGACGACAGATGAACGAAGAGGGGATATCATTGGATTGGAGTAAAACGAAAACGATTTTTATTATTACATTCCTCATTCTTGATATATTTTTAGGTTATCAATTTATCCAGAAAAAAAATAGTAGCCAGCTTGATGTGATTTTAGAAGCGACTATCGAGGAACAGCTTGAAGCGGATGGCATTACATATGTCGATTTACCAAAAGAAATAACAAAAGCGACATATGTGAGCGGAAAAAGTAAAACATTTACGGAAGAAGAAGTGAACAAATTGCCAAACCAACAAGTTGAAGCGGCAAACGAAACCGTTTTGCAAGCTCATTTTATTAAGTCTGTGCCGCTACAAGATCCAAAAGACGGTTATCGCTTAACAGAGTTTTTAAGACAAAATATAATTGCAGGTGATCAATATACATTTTGGAAGTATGATGAAGACTTACAAGCGCTCATTTATTTTCAACAATATGAAGGGAAAACCATCTATAAAAATATGAGCAGTATGTTGCTTATTTATGTGAATGATCGAAATGAAATGGTTGGCTATGAACAAACATTGCTCGTTGATTTAGAGAAAAACGAGAAAAAACAAGAAATTTTGCCGGCAATTAAAGCGTTAGAGACGTTATATAAGCGAAATTATTTAAAGCCAGGCGATCGGGTAACAAAAATCGATCTAGGATATTATGCGCTCGTTCAGTTTACGACTTCGCAAGTATTAACACCGACATGGCACGTTGTTGTAAATGGAAAAACAGATTATTATGTGAACGCATTTGAAGGACAAGTCATTAGCGATGAAAATAAAGTGTTGGAGTGAATAACATGAGGTTTAGCGTTTTAGCAAGCGGCAGTACAGGCAACGCTTTTTACGTAGAAACGAAACGGGAGCGATTGCTTGTTGATGCTGGGTTAAGCGGCAAACAATTAGAACAATTATTTGCCCATATTGATCGCCACATTCAAGATGTAACTGGTATTTTAGTGACACATGAACATAGCGACCATATTAAAGGATTAGGTGTCATTGCCCGTAAATATCGCCTTCCGATTTATGCGAATGAAAAGACATGGAAAGCGATGGATGGGTTCATTGGTGACATCCCTCTTGAGCAAAAATTTATTTTTCCAACGGGCTCTGTTCGTACATTTGGAGATTTGGATGTTGAATCGTTCGGTGTGTCCCACGACGCTGTGGAGCCGATGTTTTATGTGTTTCATTATGAGGGAAAAAAGTTAGCTCTCATTACGGATACAGGGTATGTGAGCGAGCGCATGAAAGATGTCATTCGTCATGCGGATGTATTTGTATTTGAAAGTAACCACGACGTAGAAATGTTGCGTATGGGAAAATATCCATGGAACATTAAGCGACGTATTTTAAGTGACGTCGGGCACGTATCCAATGAGGACGCAGGTCTTGCTTTGGCAGACGTCATTGGTGATAAAACAAAGCGCATTTATTTAGCACATTTAAGCCAAGATAACAATATGAAAGAATTAGCACGAATGACAGTGTCCCAGACGCTTGAGCGAAAAGGAATAGTTGTCGGGGAATCTTTTCAACTGTATGACACAGATCCCGCTCGTCCGACAGAGCTAATTTCCGTATAAATTTCACCGTTTTTTCACCAACATATCGTATGTATAATGTTAGATGCTTAGGGGAAAAGAAGGTTATAATGGAAATAGGGTCAATATTTTATAAAGAAAGGACGGGTGAAAGATGGGCTATTATGATGATCATTATGAACATATTCGTCAAAAACAAAAAGGCAATCGTGGGGGAACGTTTTTGGCAGGATTAGTCGGAGCTATTTTAGGTGGAATGCTTGTCATCGTTGCCATTCCTTCACTAGTAAAATGGGATGTTTTGCCTTACCAACTTGAACAAACGGAAGAAAAACAGAC
Source organism: Anoxybacillus suryakundensis (assembly GCF_001418025.1). NCBI lineage: Bacteria > Bacillati > Bacillota > Bacilli > Caryophanales > Anoxybacillaceae > Anoxybacillus > Anoxybacillus suryakundensis. The sequence goes on along the minus strand of NZ_LIOK01000005.1, from coordinate 146,164 downwards.
GACTGTGACAGAGCCGCCAAAAGTAGACAAAAGTGTAGCAGTCAATGTCGTTACACAAGTGACACAAGCGGTAAATAAAGTGTCTGATGCAGTTGTCGGCATTGTAAATATTCAAGAGGCAAGTTTTTGGTCAGAAGGCGGGGAAGCTGGAACCGGTTCAGGAGTCGTTTATAAAAAAGAAGGAAATAAGGCATATATCGTAACGAACCATCACGTTGTTGAAGGTGCTAGCCGTGTGGAAGTAAGTTTAAGCGACGGAACAAAAGTGCCAGCACGTTTGCTTGGCAGCGATATATGGACGGATTTAGCCGTATTGGAGATTGATGCAAAACACGTAACCAACATAGCTGAATTTGGTAACTCGGATGTCGTGAAAGTAGGAGAACCGGTCATTGCGGTTGGAAACCCACTTGGCTTACAATTCGCAGGCTCTGTAACACAAGGAATCATCTCAGGAGTAAACCGGACAATTCCAATTGATATTGACCAAGACGGTATTCCAGATTGGCATGCGGAAGTATTGCAAACAGACGCTGCCATTAACCCAGGAAACAGCGGTGGCGCGCTTGTAAATATCGAAGGGCAAGTCATTGGAATTAACTCCATGAAAATTGCTCAAGAAGCTGTTGAAGGAATCGGATTATCGATTCCAATTAACTATGCCAAACCAATTATTGCGGATTTAGAAAAGTTTGGACAAGTTCGCCGTCCATATATGGGCGTAGAATTGCGTTCATTAAGCGACATCCCAGCATATCATTGGCAACAGACACTTCATTTACCGGCAAACGTCAAAGAAGGCGTAGCTATTTTACAAGTTGTACCGGGCTCGCCAGCTGCGCAAGCGGGATTGCGTGAGTTTGATGTCATTGTAGCGTTAGATGACGAAAAAATCGCTGATGTGATCGAATTAAGAAAACATTTATATAATCGCAAACAAATTGGCGATACGATGAAAGTAACATTTTACCGCGATGGCAAAAAACAAACGGTGACGTTAAAATTAGCGAAACAATCATTATAATGAAACGGCAGGGAATTCCCTGTCGTTTCATTCATGAATAAGGGGTGGTACGTCTTGTGGAAATGTTGCGAGCAACATGTCGAAATCGCTATCGATATGTATGTGGATGAAAAACAACAAGCGCCAGAAATATCAACAGTTTCTGTGGATAAAGAAGAAGACACGTGTGACTTTTGTGAAGAACGGGCTGCATATATAGTAGGGAACTAATGTTTCTACACAATATGTGGATTCGTGTTGTGGATATGTGGATAAAACTTGTGGATATCATGTTTGTAAAGTGGGGATCATTTGTGAATATATACATTATTGCTGTGGGTAAGTTAAAAGAGAAATATTTAAAACAAGGCATCGAAGAGTATATGAAGCGCTTATCAACATATGCGAAAATGGACATTGTGGAAGTAGCAGATGAAAAAGCGCCAGAACAGTTAAGCGAACAACAAATGGAACTCGTCAAAAAGAAAGAAGGCGAGCGTATTTTAGCAAAAGTTACGGATGACATGCATGTGATCGCCTTAGCGATTGAAGGAAAAATGATGTCTTCTGAAGAGTTTGCTCAAACGCTTGATCGATTAGCGACATATGGAAAAAGCAAAATTGCTTTTGTCATCGGCGGTTCGCTCGGCTTAAGCGATGACGTCATGAAACGAGCAAACGAATCGCTTTCGTTTTCAAAAATGACCTTTCCACATCAACTCATGCGTCTCATTTTAACCGAGCAAATTTATCGCGCATTCCGTATCAATCGGGGAGAACCGTATCATAAGTAAAGCGGCTGAATTCAGCCGCTTATTTTACCCCTTTCATAAAGCTTTCAATTTTTGGTGAGATGATGAGAAGAATGATACTAAAGACGATAGCGATTCCACCGATCGTTCCGAAATAAGCCATTTCTGTTTCTGGTGTATAAAACTTCACGATTTGTGCGTTAATGGCTTGGGCTGCCGCGCTTGATAAAAACCATAAGCTCATTGTTTGAGCTGAAAACGCCGCTGGAGCAAGTTTTGTCGTTGCGGATAAACCGACAGGTGATAAGCATAGCTCACCAAACACAACAATTAAGTAGCTAAGCACGAGCCAAAGCGGATTGACTAAAGAATCGCTTCCACCAAGATAAGCTGGCAATAAAATGACGACGAACGATAAACCAGCAAACAATAGCGCTAAAGAAAATTTCTTTGGAATGGATGGTTGTTTATCCCCTAACTTCACCCATAGCCAAGCAAAAATCGGAGCAAACGTAATAACAAACAATGGGTTTAACGATTGGAACCAAGCTGGTGAAAGATCTATACCAGCAAAATGCAACTGTGTTCGTTTATCTGCATATGTTGCTAAAATAGTTGAACCTTGTTCTTGAATGGACCAAAACATCGCTGCTGCGATGAATAAAGGAATATAGGCGATAATGCGCGAACGTTCCACATCTGTCGTTTTCGGACTACGATACATAACGACAAAGTAAATCGTTGGAATGACAATACCGAAAATACCGACGAGCGATACAAATAAATCGATTGTTAGTGTGTTTGTCTGTAAGCCGATGAAAACGAGTAAGGCAATGATCGCTACACCGATCGTACCCCATGTAAACACTTTTTTCTTCTCAGCTGCTGATAATGGATTCGGTACATGTGTTCCTGCAAGGCCGAGATTTTTCTTTTTTGTTCCGACAAATACGAGAAGTCCGAAAAACATACCGATCGCGGCAATACTAAAGCCGAGATGGAAGTTGTATTTCATGCCAACCGTTCCGACAACGAGTGGAGCTAAAAATGCCCCCAGGTTAATCCCCATATAAAAAATGCTAAATCCTGCATCGCGACGGTGATCGCCTTCTGCATATAAATCACCGACAACGCTTGAAACGTTCGGCTTAAGTAATCCTGTTCCAAGAACAATTAATACCATCGAAACGAAAAACATCGTTACACTTCCTGGAACAGCTAAAGCAATGTGACCGAGCATAATTAAAATACCGCCGTAAAACACAGCTTTTGCGGTCCCGAATAATCGGTCCGCTAACCATCCGCCAATAATGCCCGACATATAAACGAGTGAACCGTAAATGGACATGATCGCTAGAGCAGTCGGTTCATCTAATCCTAAGCCGCCTTTCGATACTTCATAATACATATAAAATACGAGAATAGCACGCATACCATAATAAGAGAAACGTTCCCAAAACTCAGTAAAAAATAATGTAAAAAGTCCTTTTGGATGACCGAAAAAGCCACGTTGGGGAACGCTCTCGACAATGCGTTGTTTGCTTTGTGACATGACAAAACACCTTCCATTTTTGAAAATAATAATTTTTATTTTCTGTAATTTTTTAATGAAACTAATATTATAGTAAATAATTAGGTTTAACAAGTATTCATTTTAAACGAACGAGTAAATGAAGTAAATAAAAAAATTTTCTAAAATAATATAAAAAGATGGCTTTTTCGCCATCCTTTTATTTGCGGTGCATTTTAAATTGTAAAAACAATTCATTGTAGTACGTGAGCATGTTTTTTCCGAGGTTTTCATACACTTCCAGCTTACTAGCAAGCTGTTCGCTTGGATAAAAACGTTCGTCTTCAACAATCTCTTTCGGCAAGTATTCAAGCGCTTTTTTATTTGGTGTCGAGTACCCGACGTATTCGGCATTTTGAGCAGCGTTTTTTGGGTCAAGCATAAAGTTAATAAATTGATGAGCACCTTCAATGTTTTTCGCTGTCTTTGGAATGACCATATTATCAAACCATAAATTTGTTCCTTCTTTTGGGATCACATAATCGAGCCGTTCGTTTTCCCACATGATTTCCGCCGCATCGCCCGACCAAACAATGCCGATCGCGGCTTCTTCGTTTGCAAGAAGCATTTTAATTTCGTCGCCCACGATCGCTTTGACGTTTGGTGTTAGCTGATCAAGTTTTTGTTTTGCTTGTAGTAAATGTGTTTTATTTGTATCGTTAAGTGAATAATGTAGACTATTTAGTGCCATGCCCATAATTTCACGTGCACCATCAACAAGTAAAATTTGATTTTTAAATGATAGATCCCATAAATCGTTCCAGCTTGTAATTTCTTTTCCGCCAAGTAGTGCGCGGTTGTAGACGATGCCGACCGTTCCCCAAAAGTAAGGAATGGAATATTCATTACTAGGATCAAACGATAAGTTTAAAAAACGTTCATCAATATAGCGCAAGTTTGGGATTTTTGAATGGTCGATCGGAAGTAGCAACCCTTCCTCTTTCATTTTGCTGATGGCGTACTCCGAAGGGACAGCAACGTCAAATGTCGTGCCACCTTGCGCAATTTTTGTCATCATCGCTTCATTTGAATCAAACGTTTGGTAAATGACTTTCAAGCCTGTTTCTTTTTCAAATTTTTTAATGAGTGCGGGGTCAATGTAGTCGCCCCAGTTATAAATTGTTACGGTATTATTTCCTCCATACCCTTTAGACGATTCGATTGTTTTTGTAACATAAAGCAAGCTAAAAGCAATGAGCCAAACAAGTAAAAAAAGCGACACTACTTTTTTCATTTTTGTCCCGTTACAGAAAACTTACAAAACTTTATAAATAATCTATTCATTATTTATAAAGTTTACGTTTCCTTCCTTGTTCATCGCGCCCGATTTCGCCGAAGCTACTCTCGTTTGCTTGGCGCTCCGAAGGCTTCACTTCCCCACTAACGTATGGGTACATGGTCATGTCACATCATGGATTCGGCATATTGTTTCAAGTTGATGCTTGCATTCAAATCGCGATCGATTTCTATCCCACACGCCTCACAACGGTACGTCCGTTCCGATAAAGAAAGATGGTCTTTCACATGACCGCAACGGCTGCACTTTTTGCTTGACGGATAAAACCGATCTGCCACGATCAACTCGATACCGTGCCATGCACATTTATACGTCATTTGTCGCTTAAACTCGTGGAATGTTTGTTGTTGGATTGCTTTCGATAGCTTCCGATTTTTTAACATGCCACTTGTGTTCAAGTCTTCCATCACGACATACGCTGGCTTGGCTTTCACCAACGTCGCTGTGATGTGGTGAGTATGGTTAAGCTGCATATTTTTCAGCCTTCGGCGTTTTTTCAAAACAAGGAATTCAATTTTCTTAATGTTTTCCGTTTTTCTGTAACGGAATTCACCTCCTTCTGTTTTCGTTTTATTCATTTCGTACTTTCGTGATATTCGTCTTTGCATGCGCCTAATTGACTTTTCCAGCTTTTTTACTTTCGGTGTTTGGTTAATGTTTGGAAACGTCATGCCATTGCTGACGGTAGCTAACGATTTTACCCCTAAATCAATGCCGATGCCTTCGCTGTACGTTTCATGTTTCACTTCTGCTTCCTCTACACCGACCGTTAAAAACCAATGTAGTCCGTCAAACACGATGCGTGGATTGACGTATGTTACATGTTTTCCGTGCGGAATACGTCCTCGCTCCGCCAAACGAATCCAATTGAGCTTCTGTCTATTTTTCTTTTTGGAAGGCATCAGTTTTTCTAGTTTCACATGCGTGTCGGTGATTTTGATTTTTGCGGTATCTTGATAAAAGCTTGGTCGCGTTCGCTTTTTTGTTTTAAACTTTGGACATTTCGCTCTTCCTGCAAAAAAGTTTTTGTAGGCTTGACACGCATCTTTGATCGCTTGTTTTGTAATGTTGTTGGAATATTGATTGAGCCAACTATACTCTTTCGTTTGTTTGAGCTGCGTTAATCTTTTTCTTAATTCAACATCATTTAAAAATTTGCCGCCTTGTTTATGATTTTCTTGTTGTTGCGCTAAGGCAAAATTATACGCCCATCTGGCAACACCCGCACACTCAAATAATTTTGTTTTTTGTTTGTTATTTGGAAGCAGCATAACTTGATATGTTTTAATCACTTCCGGTCAGCTCCTTCATCATTTTCTTGGCTTTGTTGGCTCTTTTGCCTTGTAATTTTTTATAAATTGTATATAGAGTTTTGTTGATTTTTACAAAAATATTTTAACAGTTACTACCCCCCTTGACGCTAGCGCGTTGTGTGATGACGTAATACACAACAACGAGAACAAGCGTAAATAAGAAAAGAAGGGTAGATAAAGCGTTAACGGATAACGAAATCCCTTGGCGTGCGCGCGAATAAATTTCAACAGACAACGTCGAAAAGCCATTGCCTGTCACGAAAAACGTGACTGCAAAGTCATCAAGCGAGTACGTGAGCGCCATGAAAAAGCCAGCAAAAATGCCTGGTGTAATGTATGGGAGGACAACTTTCGTTAAGACGTTCCATTCGTTCGCCCCTAAATCGCGTGCTGCATCAATCAATGTCGGACTCATTTCTTGTAGCTTCGGTAACACCATCAACACGACAATCGGAATGCTGAAAGCAATATGAGACAATAAGACAGATGTAAATCCAAGCTGGATGCCAGCAATCGTAAATAAGATCAGAAACGATGCCCCGATCATGACGTCAGGGCTGACGATTAAAACGTTATTTAGCGTAAGCAACGTTTGCTTCCAGCGATGTTTTGCGTAATAAATGGCAATCGCGCCTAAAACGCCAATGATTGTCGCAAGCGATGACGATAATAAGGCGATAATCATTGTATGCAAAACGATAATAAGCAAGCGTGTATCAGCAAACACTTCTTTATACCAATCAAGCGTAAACGATTCGAAATGATGCATCGTCCCACCACTATTAAACGAATAATAAATTAAATATAAGATAGGCATGTATAATATGAAAAACACAAACGCTAAATAGAGGCGAGCAACTTTCATTGTCTCACCCCCCATTTTTTATTTCCTGTTAAAGCCATGATGCCGGCCATGGCAATCATTAAAAAGAAAGCGATTGTCGCACCCATCCCCCAGTTTTGCGTCACGAGAAAATGTTGCTCGACAGCGGTACCAAGCGTAATGACGCGGTTTCCGGCGATTAATCGCGTCAACATAAAGAGCGAAAGCGACGGAATGAACACCGCTTGACAACCTGCTTTGACACCATCGAGCGTAAGCGGAAAAATGACGCGACGAAATGTCGTCCATTCGCTCGCTCCTAAGTCGCGCGCAGCATCGATCAAAGAAGGATTCAATTTTTCAAGCGCATTAAAAATCGGCAAAATCATAAACGGAATAAAAATATAAACAGATACAAAAACAAAACTAAAGTCCGTAAACAATAGTTGTTTCGTCCCAATTCCAATCGCTTCAAATAGCGCATTGACTGCCCCATACGTGCCGAACAATCCAAGAAAAGCGTACGCCTTTAACAATAAATTGACCCATGTTGGTAAAATGATAAGCAACAACCATAACTGCTTGTGTTTCGTTTTTGTTAACAAATAAGCGGTTGGGTACGCAATAAGGAGCGAACATGCTGTAATTAAAAATGCATACCAAAACGAATTTACTGTCATTCGTAAATAAACTGGCGTAAAAAAAGTTTGATAGTTGACGAGCGAGAAATGGCCTTCAATATCGAAAAAAGAATAATAAATAATAAGAATAATCGGTGCAACAACGAACAACCCGATCCACAACCAATAGGGGATGGCATAAGCATAGCGGCGCATGTTATTCTCCCCCGTTTCTTTTCATAACATGAATAGCTTCTGGTTCAAAATGTAGGCCGATTTCTTCTCCGATCTCTGCTTTTTTTGTCGAGTGAACGAGCCACTCGTTACCATACGCGTCATAACAACAAAGCTCATAATGTACACCGCGAAATAAAACAGAATCAACACGCACGCGCAATTTGCCGCGTTCAACAGTTGTTAATTCTAAATCTTCAGGGCGAATGACAATATCTACTTGTTCATTGTTCGTAAAGCCGCGATCGATGCACGTAAATCGTTGATTCGCAAATTCCACAACAAAATCGTCAATCATCGTTCCAGTAATGATATTTGATTCTCCGATAAAGTCAGCGACGAAACGGTTCACAGGTTCATCATAAATATCTTTTGGTGTACCACGTTGTTCAATCTTTCCTTTGTTTAGCACAAAGATTTCATCTGACATCGCAAGAGCTTCTTCTTGATCGTGAGTAACAAAAATAAACGTAATGCCAAGTCTTCGTTGCAATTCTCGTAACTCGTATTGCATTTCTGTTCGAAGTTTTAAATCAAGCGCCGATAGCGGTTCATCTAGTAACAGCACATCCGGTTCGTTGACGATCGCACGAGCGATAGCGACACGTTGTCGTTGTCCTCCTGACATTTCATGAATGGCCCGTTGTTCGTATCCTTCTAAGTTGACGAAGCGAAGTGCTTCTTTTACTTTTTGCTCAATGTCTACCTTTGGCACTTTTTTTATGCGTAAGCCAAAAGCAACGTTTTCAAACACGTTTAAGTGAGGAAAAAGCGCATAATCTTGAAATACTGTATTCACTTGTCGTTTATTTGCTGGAACATTGTTCATTCGTTTCCCGTGAAAGTAAATATCCCCTTTTGTCGGTTCGATAAACCCAGCAATTAGGCGAAGAATCGTTGTTTTTCCGCAGCCAGAAGGGCCAAGAAGCGTATAAAATTTGCCGCGCTCCATTTCAAAACTGACGTCATCGAGCACAGGAAGATCATCATCGTATTGTTTTGTAACATGGTCAAAGCGAATAATGACGCGATCGTCCATCTCGTTTTTCTCACCTCATTTAGCTATTTTTTAAATTCATTATGAACGATCGCTTTATGTTCAGCAACTTTTTATTGAAGGACACCGTAGCTAATGATTTCAACCGTTGGACGAATGTTAATTTCTGCTTTCGCAAAAGCTTTTGGCCAGCTTTTTTGTTTTTTAAAATGCTTGTATTCATAGGCGCGAGCATATAAGCCAAAGCCGATCGGATCGACTTCATATGTTTGCATTTTTTTCACGATCGCTTCAAGTTGTTTTTGTATTTCTTTTGCGAGCAATTGTTCGAGTTTTTTCTTTTCTTTTTTCATATCAATATGTGTCGTTGTTTCGGTCAAAATGGCACCTAGATGTATATGAACGTCAAAGCGAAACATCCCATTTTGAAACGACGGTTTATATGAAAAATCACCCTTTTCAATCGAAATGCTTACATATTCTTTTTGTTTTGTTAGACCCTTTATAGCAAGTGTAAGCGATGTCGCAGGTTTAATATTTTTTTGCAATATCGCAAAATATGGACTTTCTTTTTGCGAAAGAAAACCGACATATTTCCTCTGTTTGTTGAATAAAGCAATCCCCCCTGCGACTAAATCACCTTTCTGTACTTTTAAGATCGGTGCAAATGGGGTTTGAGCACGATCAGAAGCGGAACGTCGGAAATCAAGCATATTTACTTTTGTTGTCTGTTTGCTTGTGTGGGCAGTTAAAATGACGTCGCGAATGGCGACGGATAAACGTGGTTTATCACCAAGGCGAATGTACATTAGCTTTTTTAACGGTCCATCGAAAACAATAAAATTTGCTGTTGTCGAATTTTTCGGATCGCGATAAAGTACATCTAAATAAGAAAACATATCGTACTTTTTGGCGAGATTTTTGCTAATGATTATGTTTTGTGTTTTTCCCCCAACCATTTTTCCAGAAGCAAAGGCGTTTGCTTTAAAACGGTTATCACGCAACGTTAATCCGGATGTACGAATGACTTCGTAAATGTTTTTTGCTTCTTTATTAAACACAGGACTCACAGAGTAAACAAGCAAATTTCCATTTTTCCCTTCATCTAAACCGACCGTTAAGACGAGCGTCAGTTCATCGAGCCGTGTTTGCATACTACATCCGACTGTTAAGAGAAAACAAAGAACAAAGTATATATGTCTTCTCATTTCTTTTTTCCTCCCCGAAACCATTGCACAACGGAAACGTAAATGAATAAAATGACAGGACAAATATACGCCCCCCATAAACCGTATCGCTCCCACCACGATCCCATCGTTTGAATATGAGAAAACGATGGATTGTATAAAACAGACGTTAAAATAAATATGCAAACTGCAATAAGCAATACAATTGTATGGTCTTTTTTCCCGATAAGTTGACTAATGCCGAAAATGGTTGTAAAAATGTAAGGAATGCCTGTCGTTGACATGACAAACAAATAAAACGATAAAAAGATGACTTCAAATCGTTCAATAAACGAAAATTCAATCGTTTTCAGTAGCGACAACGTCGGCCAAATAAGCGAAGGAGTTTCATCAGGACTAAAGAAAATAAAACATGTGACCGTAATCAATAAAAAAGTAAAAGCCGAAATGCTGTTGGCGATGACCATCGCTTTGATCGCATGTTTTTTTTCTTTTAAAAACGGGTAAAACACGAACGCTAATTCAAAGCCTAAAAACGATAAAACTGTCGTTTTTACCGCTTGAAAAATCGGTGCCCATCCTTCTTTTAAAATAGGGAGCATATATAAAATCGTCCCTTTCTGTAACGGTATCGCAATAAGAATGGGCATCCAAAGCGTTAAGTAAAAGACGACTTCAGCATAACGTCCAAGCACGCGCACACCATTTCGTGTAATTAACAAAGCAGGCAACATAAATAACATCATGACGAGATAATTCGGTGTGTTTGGTAAAATCCATACTTGTGTAATATGAATGGACGTAAAAATAACAGTAATAGCTGCTAATAAAGCGTAAGCGACAAAAGCAAGATGGATTAATGTCCCAAATATCCTTCCAAAATAGCGACGAGAAAGATCGAAAATGGTATCTTGTGGATGTTTCTCCATCGTTTTTATGATAATCGTACTTGCGGTAATTGAAATGATCCAACCAATAAGAATCGCAATCCATCCATCCGTATTAGCAATATCGGCAAGCTGAGCGGGAAGCGATAAAATACCGATGCCGATTTGTATACCTGAAATAAGAAAAATATATTGCATCGTTGTGATTTCATTAAACTGATAACGTTTCATACGCACCACTTATTTGCGAAATTTTTTTTGTCTTGTTAGCTGTGTCGGCCGGGCAGATAACGGACGCGTGCGCATCATCCAGAGCGGGAAGCGCAATATGGTATCTTTCCAGTCGCGTAACCGTGCAGGAGCAAACGGACTTCCTGCAGGTGTGCCAAGCGACTCCAATGAAATGAGATGCCCGATGATAACCATAAATCCGATCACCATTCCGACTAATCCGAATAAGGAAGCGGCGATCATCATCGGAAAGCGCAATAAGCGAATCGATTCGGACATATCAGGATTTGGAATAATAAACGAGGCAATCGCTGTTAGCGACACGATGACGACCATAATGTTGCTGACGATGCCAGCTTCAACGGCTGCTTGTCCGATCACGACGCCGCCAACGATGCCAACTGTTTGCCCGACTGGCGCAGGTAAACGTAACCCTGCTTCACGCAACATTTCGATCGCAACTTCCATGAAAATCGCTTCAAGAATCGGAGGAAGCGGAACGCGTTCGCGCGATTCGCCGACCGTTAACAATAAATTGAGCGGAATAATCTCGTAATGGAACGAAAGAGCCGCAATGTAGGCTGACGGTAAAAAAATCGCCATGAAAAAGGCAAGCAGGCGCAGTAAGCGTAAAAACGAAGCGATCATCCAACGTGTACTATAGTCATCAACCGTTTGGAAGAATGTAATAAACGTCATCGGTCCGATCATCACGCTAGGCGACCGATCAACAACGATGACGATGCGTCCTTGCAGTAGGTTGCTTACTGCTGCATCTGGCCGCTCCGTCAATAAAAACTGCGGAAATGGCGAAAACGGGTTATCTTCAATCAGTTGCATAAGCTCGCCTGTATTGACAATTGTATCGACGTCAACTTGTTCAATTCGATCTTTCAATTCTTGCAGTACTTCTGGATGAGCAACGTCTTCTAAATATAATAATGAGACAGGGGTATGTCCCCGTCTGCCGACAGTCGTTTCTTCAATTTTTAGTTGTTGATGTGGCAAATAGCGACGAATTAAGGCGATATTTTTTTCGCACGTTTCAATAAATCCTTGATGTGATCCTTTTAGTGACGATTCAATTTGTGGTTCTGCGATGGCACGTTGTGGCCATCCTTGCGTGTCGAGTAGTAATACGTGGTCGTCGCCGTCTAGAAATAGCGCTGTTTCCCCTTGAAACACGCGCTGAATAACATGTTCCCATATTGTCGCATATGATTTTGCCCCGATTGGCAATTGAATATCAGCAATTGTATTTATTTGTCCCGTTTCAAATAAAAGTGGGTTAATCACGTTATTGTTGATTGAGTTTTTATCAACAAGTGTGTTGAGATATACAAGCAACGCCCGTTTTTTCGGTTCTCCAATGAGTAGATGGCAATATACAAGATCAGGCGTTTTTGTAAAATAGTCACGCAACGTTTGTTCATTCGCATCAAGCGAATGAGTCAATAGTTGTTGAGTGCCGTTCATTATTCATCTCCTTTCAGCTGTTGAAGCGGTTCGATGGCCGGCCCTTCTAGCACTTTTCCTGTGAAACAAAACCGTGAACCATGACATGGACAGTCCCATGTCCTTTCCCCGTTGTTCCATTCGAGTTCACACCCCATATGTGTACACGTCGTATCGACGACATAAAGTGTACCGTCATCGTCGCGATAAGCACCAGCTCGTTTTCCTCCTACATTGACCACAGCCCCTTCTCCACGCAATATGTCGCGGGGGGTACGAATGGCGTATTCAAGCTTTCCGATCAAGAAATGTTTCGCGACATTGATGCCGTCTGCCAGTAAGTGATTGAGCGACGGATCAGCAACAAATCGCGAAGGGGAAAAAAGCTGAGCGTAACGATTTTCTTTTTGTAATGCTAGATCGGCTAACAGCTGAGCTGCGACCGTGCTTGCCGTCATTCCCCATTTTCGATATCCTGTTGCAACAAGTACGTGTGGAAGGTTTGTACGAACAGGACCGATGTATGGAAGATTGTCTAGTGTGACGAGATCTTGCGCTGACCAACGATATTGCACGTTCGAAAGTCCGAATATATGTTCTGAAAATGATTGCAACGCTTCGTAGTGTTGAATCATGTTCGTTCCTTGTCCAACTTTGTGCGACTCACCACCAATCAAAAGAAGAGGTTTGTCGTCTATCATCGTGTATCGCAACGATCGCTTTGGTTCATTTGTGCTTAAATACATACCTTGCAGTCGTTCACGAGCTTCAACTGCAATGACGTACGACCGTTCTGCATGCAAGCGTGCAAAGTAAAAAGAAGGGTCAACAAACGGAAAATGGGTACAAATGACAACCGTGTCGCACGTGATCGTTGCGCCATTTTTCGTTTGTACAATCGGGCGATTGGTTGTCTCGATATGTTGTGCAACAGTTTGTTCGTAAAAAGATGCCCCATGTTTGACCGCGAGCTCCACTAATGTTTTTAAATAATGGAGGGGATGAAATTGCGCTTGGTTGCGCATCATGACTGCACCTCGGACGGAAAAAGGAAGCGAAAGTTGATCGACATATGCCCCATCAATGCCGAGCGTTACATACGCTTTCCACTCCGCTTCAAGCATATGTAATTGTGTTTCTTCCGTCGTATACACGTACGCGTCTTCTAGCGATACGTCGCAATGAATATCGTGTTCTTTTATCGTTTGCAAAATCGATTGCAACGCTTTTTCATTTGCTTCGTAATAATGGCGAGCATTTTCTTCACCGAAATGAGCGATCAGTTCGTGGTAAATGAGATCGTGTTGGGCAGTTATTTTTGCGGTTGTATGTCCTGTTGTGCCGTTACATAGTCGGTCTGCTTCGATGACAGCGACACGCACCCCTTGCTTAGCAAGCAAATAGGCCGTTGTAATGCCTGTTATTCCTCCTCCAACAACCGCTATGTCGACATCAAGCGATTGCGTAAGCGATGGAAAAGAAGGAAGTGTTGTTGATTGTAGCCAATACGATTGAGATGACTTTGGTAAAGACATGAGTTTGTTCCTCCATATCCATGTTTTTCTTAATTTTCCCCAAATCGAAAAGTTTATGATGAACATTTGTAAAGATGATAAAATGGAAATAGACGTGTATAGAAATGTTTTTATAACATAACGTAAGAGGGAGAGTTAAAGTGAATAAAGATGCAAGTGTTCGTTTACAAGATAATATCGTCTTAGAACATTACGGGCTGAATGAATTGCATTTAGAATCTGTTCGCCATTATCGTGAGCAATTTGCAAAAGTCAAACCAAACCACCCATGGAACGGTTTAGAAACGAAAGATTTTTTATATAAGATTGGGGCATGGGGAAAAATACGAAACACAAGCAAGGAAGGATTAACATTAGCAGGACTTCTTATGTTTAGCGAAGAGCGAATGATTACAGAAGTTTTACCACAATACTTTCTTGAATATCGTGAATATGATGATAATCATATGCATTGGACAAATCGTTTCACTTCACAAGATGGAACGTGGTCGGGAAATATTTATGATTTTTATTTTAAAGTAATGAACGAGCTAAAAGATGGATCAGAAGCTGAAAAAGAAGCTATGCATGAGGCGCTTGTTAATGCGATCGTTCATTCCGATTACAACGGTGATGGGGGCATTATTGTCGAACGGCAACGCTCATACGTGCAATTTTCTAATCCTGGGCTTTTCGGTATTCCTTTAGAACAGGCATTTAGCGGCGGTGTTAGCCATTTGCGTAATCCGAATGTGTTCAAAATGTTTATTTACATTCATTTTTGCAAGCGAGCTGGAGTCGGTTTGAAAACGATCGAAACAATTTGTTTGCAACAGCCTGTCATTGATCAATATGATTTCCAGGAGCGGACGGTTATTACATTACCAGTCGTGTCCTTTGCAGAAAGACATAAACACGACGATGATCTAGAGATGATATGTGATTGGTCAGACAATTTAGAGCTAGCTGACTCCATAAATAATGATGAAAACTCCTATAATAGCGACCAAAACTCCATAAATAGCGAGTTAGAGTCCGTAAATAAAGAGTTGGAGTCCATAAATAAAGAATCTAACTGCGTAAATAGTGGGCCTAACTCCGTAATTAGTGAAAATAACTCCTATAATAGCGACCAAAACTCTATAAATAATCTAACCAACTCCGTAAATAATGAAGAAGAAACGAATATCGATCAAGAGCTCTGGAGTATTGCTGAGATTGCGCGTAAGAAAAAAAGGCTTGCACCGACAAAGATGGAAGAAATCATTTTGCAACTATGTGCCCATCGGCCATTAATGTTAAAAGAATTAGCTTATTTATTAGATCGAACGCCAGACGGACTGCGCAATAATTATTTAGGAAAGCTGTTAGCGGAAGGGAAAATGCGTTTAAAGTATCCAGACCAACCAAATCATCCAAAACAAGCATATATAACAAATAAGCAATATTCATGATTTGTTCAATATTTCACAATCTATAGTATAGAAAAGAATGTTACAATAATGGTAACAAAAGAAAAGTTGAGGTGACAGATGATGCTCGTATGCGAATGGAGAAACTTTTCAACAGATGCAGAAACATATACATTGGAGCTATTTGAAGAAATGATTGGGGACGAATTTGAAGCAATGATGTTTGAAGATGATCAAGATATTCCTTCTTATATATGGACAGTGAACTATGTCGTGATCGTTAAGCGAAATACGCGCATGTACAACGATATTTCGTTTACAAAAATTCCACGCAATCCAGTATGTGAGTAACCGCCTTCTTTATAAGAAGCGGTTCTCTTGCACAATATATTTGCTCAATATTTCACAAAGTTGACACACACAAACGATCCTATCTTCGTTATAATGTGAATGTGAAAGTAATCACATTTTTATTTTCGATCAACTTGTGAAAAAATTCACAAGTAAATATAGGAGGGTCTTATATGGCTGTTGATGAAAAAGTATTAGACCAAAAGAAAGAAGTTACAAAGATGATCGATACGCTCGTGGCGAATGCGCAAAAAGCGTTAAAAGCGTTTCGTGATTACGATCAAGAAACGATTGATCATATTGTTAAACAAATGGCGTTAGCTGGGCTTGATAAACATATGTATTTAGCGAAACTAGCCATTGAAGAAACAAAGCGCGGCGTGTATGAAGATAAAATTATTAAAAACATTTTTGCGACAGAATACATTTATCATAACATCAAATATGATAAAACCGTCGGCGTTATTCGCGAAAATGAGCAGGAAGGTATCATTGAAATTGCGGAGCCAGTAGGCGTTATCGCTGGGGTAACCCCAGTCACGAACCCGACTTCAACAACAATGTTTAAAGCGCTCATTTCTATTAAAACGCGCAATCCAATCATTTTCGCGTTCCACCCATCCGCTCAAACATGCAGCAGTGAAGCGGCACGCATTTTACGTGATGCAGCAGTTGCGGCTGGCGCGCCAGAACATTGTATTCAATGGATCGAAACGCCTTCCGTTGAAGCAACGCAACAATTGATGCATCACCCTGGCGTTTCGCTTATTCTTGCGACAGGTGGAGCAGGCATGGTCAAAGCGGCATATAGCTCAGGAAAACCAGCATTAGGGGTTGGACCTGGTAACGTGCCTTGCTATATTGAGAAAACAGCAAATATAAAACGTGCTGTGAACGACCTTATTCTTTCAAAAACGTTTGACAACGGTATGATTTGTGCATCTGAACAAGCGGTCATTATTGATAAAGAAATTTATGACGCGGTAAAAAACGAAATGATTTCAAACAAATGTTATTTCTTAAATGAAGAAGAAAAGAAAAAAGTTGAAAAGCTTGTCATTAATGAAAATACGTGCGCAGTAAATCCGAATATCGTCGGTAAACCAGCATATGAAATTGCGAAAATGGCAGGAGTTGACGTGCCGGTTGATACGAAAATTCTTGTGGCAGAACTAAAAAGCGTCGGTCCGCAAGAGCCACTTTCTCGTGAAAAATTAAGTCCGGTATTGGCGTGCTATAAGGTGAATAGTACAGAAGAAGGATTAAAACGAGCAGAAGAAATGCTTGAGTTCGGTGGACTTGGCCACTCTGCGGTTATTCATTCAGAAAATCAAGAAGTCATTCTTGAATTCGGTAAGCGAATGAAAGCAGGGCGAATCATTTCGAACGCACCATCTTCACAAGGAGCGATCGGTGACATTTACAATGCATACATTCCGTCATTGACGCTCGGTTGCGGTACGTTTGGAGGCAACTCGGTTTCAACAAACGTAGGTGCGACACATTTAATTAACATTAAAAAATTAGCGAGAAGGAATGTAAACATGCAATGGTTTAAAGTTCCGCCAAAAATTTATTTTGAAAAACATGCAACACAATATTTAGCGAAAATGCCAAACATCTCACGTGCCTTTATTGTTACAGATCCAGGCATGGTGAAGCTTGGCTATGTCGATAAAGTGTTGTACTATTTACGCAAACGCCCAGATTATGTGCATTGCGAAATTTTCTCAGAAGTGGAGCCAGATCCATCCATTGAAACAGTGATGAAAGGTGCCGACATGATGCATGCGTTCCAACCAGACGTCATCATCGCCCTCGGCGGTGGTTCGGCGATGGACGCGGCGAAAGCGATGTGGTTGTTCTATGAACATCCAAATACAGACTTTAACGGCTTAAAACAAAAGTTTTTAGATATTCGTAAACGTGTATTTAAATATCCAAAACTCGGTCAAAAAGCGCAATTTGTCGCGATTCCAACAACGTCTGGTACAGGTTCAGAAGTCACATCGTTTGCGGTTATTACAGATAAGAAAAATAATGTAAAATATCCACTCGCTGATTATGAGTTAACACCAGATGTCGCGATCGTTGATCCACAATTCGTGATGACGATGCCAAAACATATTACAGCCGATACAGGTATGGATGTATTGACGCATGCGATTGAAGCGTACGTATCGAATATGGCGAACGACTACACAGACGGATTAGCACTAAAAGCCATTCAACTTGTGTTCGAATACTTGCCACGCGCATACAAAAATGGAAACGATGAAGTCGCGCGCGAAAAAATGCATAACGCTTCAACGATTGCGGGTATGGCATTTGCGAACGCATTTTTAGGAATTAACCATAGCTTAGCGCATAAACTTGGTGCAGAATTCCATATCCCACACGGACGGGCGAATACGATTTTAATGCCGCATGTCATTCGTTACAATGCACAAAAACCGAAGAAGTTTACTGCGTTTCCGAAGTATGAACATTTCGTAGCTGATGAGCGTTATGCTCAAATTGCTCGCTTGCTTGGCTTGCCAGCAAAAACGACAGAAGAAGGTGTCGAAAGCCTTGTTCAAGCAATCATTAAGCTAGCGAAAGAACTCGATATGCCGCTAAGCATCGCAGCTACAGGTGTGAAAAAAGAAGAGTTTGAAAGCAAAGTCGAACAACTCGCTGAATTAGCGTTTGAAGATCAATGTACAACAGCCAATCCAAAATTGCCGTTAGTGAGCGACCTCGCTGACATTTATCGTCAAGCGTATAAGGGAGTGTAAGTGAATGAGGGGCGTCCCGTAAAGGATGTCCCTTCTTTTTGTTTATGGTACACTAATAGGGGAAAGCGAGGGACGGATGGTGAAACAAACGAAGACGAATGCTGTGCGCATGCTCGATCGCACACGTGTGCCATATGAATTGCTCACTTATGACTATGCCGATGGGCAAATTGATGGGAGATCGGTTGCGAAAAAAATTGGACAACGTGAAGAGATTGTATATAAAACGCTTGTGACAAAAGGGACGAGCGGACAACTTTACGTGTTCGTCATCCCTGTCGCAGCGGAGTTGCATGTAAAAAAAGCGGCGGCTGTTGTTGGAGAAAAAAGCGTGCATATGTTGCCTGTGGGAGACATTGAAAAAATGACAGGGTATGTGCGCGGCGGTTGTTCACCAATTGGGATGAAAAAAATGTACGACACGTATGTTGACGAATCAGCTCTTGCGCACGAGCAAATCATTGTGAGCGCAGGAAAAATTGGCATGCAAATGAAGCTTTCTGTTCAAGACTTATTAAAGTTGACAAATGGGAAAACCGCACATGTCATTAAAGCGTAGGAGGGTTGTCGCATGCGAATGGCAAAAGAGGAAGAACAGCAATGGTTAGCACAACGTATAGAAGAAGGATTGTTAACTGACGACAATCGCTTGCTTTGGGAAATGATTTTGCCAAGTCGCTTAAAGCGGATGTACGATGTGTTAAGCGAACGGACGAGGTATATTACCATTTTGACGGAAGCGGTAGACGACCCACACAATCAAGCAGCCGTGTTGCGTTCGGCGGAAGCGTTCGGTATTCAAGACGTTCATGTCGTCACCGGAGCGGCTCCGTTTGAACCGAATAAATGGGTGACGCGACATGCGGACAAATGGTTAACCGTGCATCAACATTCATCGATTGAGCGGGTAATTCGCCATCTCCAACAAAACGGCTATCAAGTATATGCGAGCTATTTAGGAGAAGGAACAATTCCGCTTGAACAAATTGACGTAGCGAAACCGACAGTGCTTTTGTTCGGAAATGAGCATCGTGGCGTATCAGAAGAGGCGCTTGCTTTGGCAGATGGAAAGTTCGTCATTCCGATGAATGGATTTGTGCAAAGTTTCAATATTTCCGTTGCAGCAGCTATTTCTCTTTACGATGTGACGAAGCGGGCGAAACAAGTGGTGAACGAGCGCTATCATCTGTCGCTAGCGGAAAAGAAAGAAATATATGAACATTGGATGAAGCTTTCACTTAGCCCACGACTAAGAAAAATGGTGGAAAGTAAAATGGGAGGACGCAATGATTAAAGCAGTTATTTTTGATTTAGATGGCGTCATTGCTGATACGGTTGAGCTGTACTATATTGCGACAAAACGCGTCGCCGATGAAATCGGAGTGCCCTTTGATCGACAGCTCAATCAAAAGCTTCAAGGTATGAGCAGACAGGCGATGGTTGAGGCGCTTCTTGGAGAAAAGGCGCGTGAATGGTCGGAAGAAGAAAAGCGAGCCCTTGGCGACCGGCGCGGTCAATATTATCGTGTGTTGATCGAGCAATTGTCGCCAAGTGACGTGTTGCCGGGAATGATAGATCTCCTTCGCGACATTCAGCGCGACGGTGTCCCGATGGCGCTCGCATCGTCAAGTTCAAATGCAAGTGTAGTTGTTGAGCGGCTTGGTGTGCGTTCATTTTTCGACGTCATCGTCGACGTAAAAACAATTACGCGCATGAAGCCCGATCCAGAAATCTTTTTAACGGCCGCTAAACATCTTTATGTCGATCCGCGCTTTTGTGTTGCCATTGAAGACGGTGAGGCAGGGATGAAGGCGATTAAGCAAACAAATATGTTTTCCGTCGGTATCGGGAATCATTTGGCATCTTTATCTCCAGACTGGCTCGTGCAACGGACGGAGCAATTGACATGGGATGAGTTGAAAGTAAAATTTATGCAAAAAGCTGGTCAATGACGACCAGCCTATTTTGCGCCTAATATTTGTTTTGCTTTTTCAACACGTTCTTCTGATGGTGTCGGGATGCCTTCAAGCGGATATGTCAGCCCGAGCGCTTTCCATTTGTACACGCCGAGTTGATGATACGGAAGTACCTCAATTTTTTCGACGTTGCGTAACGTACGAATGAAGTCAGCTAAGCGATGTAAATCTTCTTCATCGTCTGTGACGGTTGGAACGAGCACATGACGAATCCAGACGGGTACGTTTCGCTCAGATAATAAACGAGCAAAAGCTAAAATATGTTCATTTGTTTTTCCTGTTAGTTTCCGATGTTTTTTTTCATCGATATGTTTTAAATCTAGCAAAATTAAATCTGTATATTGAAGCAATTCATCAAGCTTTTGTTGGAACGACGGCTCCGTCGTATAACATCCCCCTGATGAATCAATCGTTGTATGAATGTCAAGCTGTTTACAACGGCGAAATAGCTCGATTAAAAAATCGATTTGTAAAAGCGGTTCTCCGCCACTTACTGTAATCCCGCCGCCAGATGCTTGCATAAACGGCAAGTATGTTAGGGCATCAGCGATGATTTCATCGACGGACATTTGCTTTCCTTTGCCAATTTCCCACGTATCTGCGTTGTGGCAATATTGACAACGTAATAAACAGCCTTGTGTAAAAATGACGTAGCGAATACCGGGACCATCCACCGTTCCGCATGATTCAATCGAATGAATAAATCCGTTCATATTGTTTTCCTCCTAGGTAGAAAGCTCCCACAATGTGTGGGAGCTTCCATTACATAGTTTCATGGAACGTCCGATTAATGACGTCAATTTGTTGTTCGCGTGTTAATTTAATAAAGTTCACCGCATAGCCTGATACACGAATGGTGAGCTGCGGATATTTTTCTGGGTGCTCCATCGCATCGAGCAACGTGTCGCGGTTAAAGACGTTGACGTTCAAATGGTGACCGCGTTTTTTAGCATATCCGTCTAAAATTGCCACAAGGTTTTGAACGCGTGTTGCATCATCTTTACCGAGTGCTTTTGGCACGATTGAGAACGTGTTTGAAATGCCATCTAATGCATATTCATACGGTAATTTTGCGACAGAGCTTAACGACGCAAGCGCACCTTTTGTGTCGCGGCCGTGCAATGGGTTAGCACCAGGTGCAAACGGTTCGCCTGCGCGACGGCCGTCAGGTGTATTTCCTGTCTTTTTCCCATAGACGACGTTTGACGTGATTGTTAAGATCGATGTTGTATGTTTTGAATCGCGATACGTTTTATGTTTGCGCAATTTTGTCATGAAGCGCTCAACAATATCGACAGCAATCGAATCTACACGATCATCGTTGTTACCGTATTTCGGGAAGTCGCCTTCAATTTCAAAGTCGACAGCTAAGCCGTTTTCGTCGCGAATCGTTTTTACTTTTGCATATTTAATTGCGCTTAATGAGTCGGCGACAACAGAAAGGCCAGCGATTCCCGTTGCCATCGTGCGCATGACGTTTGTATCATGAAGTGCCATCTCAATGCGCTCATAACAATATTTATCGTGCATGTAGTGGATGACGTTTAACGTATTAATATACAACTCTGCTAGCCATTCCATGACGTTATCAAACTTGCGCATCACTTCATCGTAATCTAAGTATTCAGATGTGATTGGCGCAAATTCTGGACCGATTTGCACTTTTAATTTTTCATCTACGCCGCCATTAATCGCATATAATAATGCTTTCGCAAGGTTTGCGCGCGCGCCGAAAAATTGCATTTGTTTGCCGATGCGCATGGCGGATACGCAGCACGCAATGCCGTAGTCATCGCCGAACTCAGGGCGCATTAAATCGTCATTTTCATATTGGATAGAGCTTGTTTGAATCGACATTTTCGCGCAATATTTTTTGAACGCTTCTGGCAATTGTGTGGACCAAAGCACCGTTAAGTTTGGTTCCGGTGCAGGCCCTAAGTTGTCGAGCGTATGCAAGAAGCGGAACGAGTTTTTCGTCACAAGCGGACGGCCGTCAATCGCGACACCGCCGATCGACTCGGTTACCCACGTTGGGTCGCCGCTAAATAGCTCATTATATTCTGGTGTTCGCGCGAATTTGACGAGGCGTAACTTCATAACGAAATGGTCAACGAGCTCTTGTGCTTCCCGTTCTGTTAATGACCCTTCTTGCAAGTCGCGTTCGATATAAATATCTAAAAACGTAGAAACGCGACCTAAACTCATTGCTGCACCGTTTTGTTCTTTAATCGCAGCGAGGTAAGCAAAGTATAGCCATTGAAACGCCTCATGTGCGTTGCGCGCCGGCTTTGAAATATCGTAGCCGTAGCTTGCAGCCATTTCTTTTAGTTCTTGGAGGGCGCGAATTTGCTCTGCTAGTTCTTCGCGGAGACGAATAATGTCTTCGCTCATTGTACGCGCACCTGCATTTCGTAAGTCTTTTTTCTTTTCTTCAATTAAACGATCAACGCCGTATAAAGCAACGCGGCGATAGTCTCCGATAATGCGGCCGCGTCCGTATGCATCAGGGAGTCCTGTAATAATTCCGGCTTTACGTGCCGCTTTCATTTCGTCCGTATACACGTCAAATACGCCTTGGTTATGCGTTTTACGATATTGAGTAAAAATTTTCTTTACGTCATCGCTCACTTCATATCCGTAAGCTTCGCACGCCTGCTCCGCCATGCGAATTCCCCCAAATGGCATGAGCGCTCGCTTAAATGGCTGATCTGTTTGAAAACCGACAACTTTTTCAAGTTCCCTGTTTAAATAGCCTGGTCCGTGCGACGTGATGGTTGATACAATTTCTGTATCCATGTCGAGAACGCCGCCTTTTTCGCGTTCAAGTTTTGAAAGTTCCATCACTTGTTCCCAAAGAGTTTTTGTCGCTTCAGTTGGACCTTGTAAAAACGATTCATCCCCTGTGTAAACGGTTACGTTATTTAAAATAAAGTCGCGAACGTCAATTTCTTTTTTCCACTTATCACCTTTAAACGTTCTCCATGCGTCCGTTAACGTTTCATTCACAGTAAGTAGCGCCATCATAATCTCCTCCCAATCATTAAGGAATAGTAACCCCCTATATAAAGAATACTACTTTATTACACGCACGGGAGAATAAAGTGTTGAAAAATTTGTGAAAGATTGAGCGAAAACATTTTTTAAAATAAAGATTTTTCCAAAAATTATTTTTATAAAATTTGTTGCATAAAAACAATAAAGCTGATAATATGTGAAACATAGAGAGCATAACATGTTTATACACAAATATTTATTATTTTACAACAAATAGTAAGGGGGATAAAGTTGATGAAAAAAGGAATGATGGCAACACTTATTTTTATACTTATGTTTGCGCTTGTAGGGTGTGGCAGTTCAACAGAAAAAACAGCAACAACAGAAAAGAAAATTACAGTTGTGACCGACGCGGCGTTTGCTCCGTTTGAGTATATGGATAAAGGTGAAATTGTCGGCTTTGATGTCGATTTATTAAAAGCAGTCATGAAGGAAGCAGGACTAGCATATGAATTAAAAAACATCGGTTGGGATCCGTTATTTGCGGCTATTCAAGGAAAAACAGCGGATATGGCCGTTTCAGGTATTACAATTAACGACGATCGAAAACAAACGTATGATTTTTCGATTCCGTATTTTGAATCGACACATATGATTCTTGTGAAAGAAGGAAGCTCGATTAAAAGCGCGAAAGATTTACAAGGAAAAGTTGTCGGTGTTCAAAATGGTACAACGGGACAAGAAGCTGTTGAGAAAATTTTAGGAAAAGAGAATAAAAATATTAAAAAGTTTGAGAATACAGTCGTTGCGATTATGGATTTATTAAACGGTGGTGTCGAAGCCGTTGTGACAGATAATGCTGTTGCGAATGAATATGTAAAAAATAATCCAGATGCTAAAATTGTAGCATTTGAGGATCCTGAACATTTTGAATCTGAATTTTACGGTTTTATGTTCCCGAAAGGTAGCGAGTTAAAGCAAAAAGTAGACGAAGCGTTGAAAAAAGTCATTGAAAATGGCACGTATACAGAAATTTATAAAAAATGGTTTGGCACAGAACCGAATATTGAATCATTACAACAACAGCAATAACATGGACGTAAAAGTTGCGTAACTGTCTCCAGTTACGCAATTTTTTCAAAGGGAAAGGTGAGACATATGGATTTTCGTTTCAATATTATTTTGGAATATGCACCGTTTTTCTTCAAAGGAGTACTATGGACAGTCGGTTTATCGTTAGTCGGTATTTTTTTCGGGACGATTCTTGGTTTGGCGATTGGGCTAGGAAAAATGGTTCAAAACCGCCTCGTCCGTTTGCCGTTTGATTGGTACGTTCATTTCTTCCGTGGAACGCCATTATTTGTACAAATTTTACTTATTCATTTTGGCGTCATGCCGATGTTTACCGTCCAACCGAATCCGCTTGTGTCTGGGGCGATCTCGTTATCTTTAAATGCGGCCGCGTACATTGCTGAAATTTTCCGCGCTGGCATCCAGTCTATTGATCGTGGTCAAATGGAGGCGGCCCGTTCGCTTGGAATGACGCATGTACAAGCGATGCGTTACATCATTTTACCACAAGCGATCAAGCGCATGATTCCGCCGCTTGGTAACGAATTTATCGTCCTTATTAAAGATTCATCGCTTGCAGCAATTATTGCAGCGCCTGAGCTTATGTATTGGGGACGTGCCATGCAAGGGCAATATTATCGTGTGTGGGAACCGTACTTAACTGTTGCGCTTATTTATTTATTACTCACTCTTTCATTAAGCAAGTTGCTACATCGGTTAGAAAGAAGGTATGATGCATGATTCGGGTTACCAATTTAAAAAAATCGTACGGATCGCTACAAGTGTTAAAAGGGATTAACGTACACATTCATGAAAAAGAAGTGGTCGTTGTCATCGGTCCGTCTGGATCAGGAAAGTCGACGTTTTTACGTTGTTTAAACATGTTGGAAGATTTTGATGAAGGCGATATTGTTGTTGATGGATTTCATTTGAAAGATCCAAAAACAGACCTAAATAAAGTGCGCGAGGAGGTGGGGATGGTATTTCAACGATTTAATTTATTTCCGCATATGACGGTACTTGATAATATTACGCTTGCTCCGATGAAAGTGCGCAAATGGTCGAAAGAAAAAGCGACAGAAAAGGCGATGCAATTGCTTGCGAAAGTAGGTTTACAAGATAAAGCGCACGTATATCCTGATTCATTGTCGGGCGGGCAAGCACAGCGGGTAGCGATTGCCCGTGCGCTTGCGATGGAACCGAAAGTGATGTTATTTGATGAACCGACGTCTGCGCTCGATCCAGAAATGGTCGGTGAAGTGCTTGCAGTAATGAAGCAACTAGCTAAAGAAGGAATGACGATGGTCGTTGTCACGCATGAAATGGGATTTGCTCGTGAAGTTGGGGATCGTGTGCTCTTCATGGATGGTGGAGTGATCGTAGAAGAAGGAACACCACAACAAATTTTTGATGCACCACAACATGAGCGAACGAAGTCCTTTTTATCGAAAGTGTTATAGAAAAAGGTGTCCCGTTTGAAAGGACACCTTTTGTTGTATAAACATTCGAGTTTAGAGAGCTGTCTAGCTCTGATCACATTTATGCTAACAATTGTTTTTCTAACGCCACTTCAACTGGAACGTAATCGTAACCGAGGTCGCGTGCGACAGCTTCGTATGTGATTTCCCCGTTTGCTACGTTTACACCAAGACGTAAAGCAGGGTTGTCTGCAACAGCTTTATGCACACCTTTGTTTGCGATTTGCAATGCGTATGGCATCGTAACGTTTGTGAGCGCAAGTGTCGATGTACGCGGAACCGCCCCTGGCATGTTTGCGACCGCGTAATGAACGACGCCGTGTTTCACGTATGTTGGGTTGTCGTGTGTCGTCACATGGTCGCTCGTTTCCACAATACCGCCCTGGTCGATTGCTACGTCAACGATGACCGAACCTGGTTGCATCGCTTTCACCATTTCTTCTGTCACAAGTTTTGGTGCTTTCGCCCCTGGAATTAATACGGCACCGATAACAAGGTCAGACTCCGCAACGGCTTGCGCGATGTTCATTGGATTAGACATCAATGTATTGATTTGGCTGCCGAAAATATCATCAAGCTCACGTAAACGTTCTGCGCTTAAGTCGATAATTGTGACGTTTGCGCCTAACCCAATCGCTAATTTGGCAGCGTTTGTTCCGACAACACCACCACCAATAATTGTTACTTTTCCACGGCTAACGCCCGGAACGCCGGAAAGAAGAATACCTTTTCCGCCTTTTGTTTTTTCAAGGAATTGTGCACCAATTTGTGCTGCCATACGCCCTGCCACTTCACTCATCGGTGTTAAAAGTGGTAACGTACGCCCAACTTGTACCGTTTCATAAGCGATGGCGATCACACCTTTTTCTTTGAGTGCACGTGCTAACTCTGGTTCAGCAGCAAGATGTAAGTATGTGAATAGTACTAATCCTGGACGGAAGTATTCGTATTCGCTTGGTAGTGGCTCTTTTACTTTCATGACCATATCTGCTTGCGCCCAAACATCTGCGGCCCGCTCAACAATTTGCGCTCCTGCACTAACGTAAGCTTCATTTGTAAAACCGCTTCCAACCCCTGCATCTTTCTCAATGAATACAGTATGTCCATGGCTGACAAATGACATGACGCCAGCAGGTGTAATAGCTACGCGATTTTCGTTATTTTTAATTTCCTTTGGAACACCAATAATCATGTGCTGTTTCCCCTTTCGTGTTGTCTTTTTGTATTATCTACAGTATAAATGTTTTTTATCATTTGTTGTTTGTTTAGAAAAGAGAAAGAAAAAACGAGCTTTTGTGGATTTCCACAAAAGCTATGTTGTCCGATATTTGTCTAATTTCATATCGATATATAGTTTTACTTTTTCACTCATGTTGCTTAAATCGATATTCCCGATTTCACTTATTCGTTTGAGACGATAAGCGAGTGTGTTCGGATGAATGTTCAGCGCTTTTGCTGTTTCGTTCACGTTGCTGTCAAAGTCGAGATATGTTTCAATCGTTTCGACTAAGTTGGTATGGTGCTGTGCATCATATTGTTTCAGCTTTTCGAGAGCTGCGTTGTGGAAATCCCCATGTCGTTTTTTTTCAAAAAGTAAATCAAAAAATTGATACATGCCGAGATGCTGATAACCTTGAATATTCGCAAGTTGATGAGGGAAGGCACGTTTCATTTTTAACACCGTTTGCGCTTCCTCGTAACTCTTTGCAATTTTCGTATAACATTCATACACATTTCCGAACGCTCCCATCATAATGTCCACGCGAAAGCGCTCTTTCATTTGCGTGATAAACGAGCGGAAAAAACGTTCAATATGCGCTTCCCCGTAGATGTTTGAACTTGGTGCAACGAGTACAATGAGCCGCTGATGATCGATCGTATAAAGTGGTACGGCGAGTTGTTGTGTCGTTTTTAATAAGTAATCAATTTGTCTTTCTACTTGTGTTTGAATATGTTGTTGAAATTGAAAAATACCAACAGAAAAAAACGGATACACATGTACGTTTAATTGATGACATTGTTCAATTACTTCGTGAGGAGATGGAAAATGCCCAGTCAATAGTTTCCAAAAAAATTCTTGAATCCGCTCTTCTTTTTTATTTTTGCGAATTTGTAATTGCAATAATAAATTTTTAGCAGATTTTGCTGCTTGTTTTAACAAATCAAGCTGTTGCTCCGTCCATGGCTCGTTCATTTCAATTGCCCAAATAAATCCGAGCACCTCTTTATTTCTCCAAATCGAAATGGCGATACGATTGCCGAGCCCTACTTCTGAAATTTCCGCGACACGAACAGGTTCTTCGCTTTGTAAAAGCTTTGGGATCACCCCTTCGCGCCATAAACTATTAATGACGCGTTCTGGCACGCGTCGATGGATAATGGTCGCTGTACGGGCTGGATCGGTATAATGTTCATGCCCACTATAAGCAATTAAACGATGGTTTGCATCTTCAATCGTAATCGGACATTGTAACAGCTCACTTACACGATCAGCAAACTCCTCTAAGCTTTCAAAATGAGTGGCAAAAGGGTTCATCGCATCCACTCCGTTTCTTATGTTGTCTTATGATTATTGTAGCATATTGACAAATGAAAGAGCTTACTTTACTCTATAAATTGAAAAGCCACATATTGTAGGATTGTGACTGCATAAGCAGGCAAGACCTAAAGCGGGTGGAAGAAAAAATGTCTTTCATGCGTTTTAGGTCTTTTGTTTTTATCCAAATAATTCTTAGGAAAGGAGATATTTCAAATGTTTCGTTGGTTTCGCCATCGTGAAGAGAAGATCGTCGCGCCCTTAACAGGACTTGTACGATCACTCGAAGAGGTTCCGGATCCTATGTTTGCACAAAAAATGATGGGTGATGGTTTCGCCATTGAGCCGGCAGATGGCATTGTTGTTTCACCAATACATGGAGAAGTGGTACAAGTATTTCCGACTAAACATGCGATTGGTTTGCGTTCAGATGGAGGGCTGGAGATTCTCATCCATGTTGGAATTGATACAGTCCACATGCAGGGAGAAGGGTTTGAAGTGTACGTGAAGTCAGGGGATCGCGTCAAGGCAGGAGACCTGCTTTTGTCGTTTGATCTGTCGCTTGTAAAACAAAAAGCGAAAAGTCATTTGACCCCAATGGTGATTACAAACGGGGACGTGGTAAGCGAATGTCATCGAGAGTATACAGAAAAATCGGAAAGAGGAAGCACAGTTTTAATGAGAGTCAAATTGAAATAATATAATATATAGTGGATGAAACAAAGAGTGTTAAGGGGACGAAGATGACGTTGCGAATCCATAAAATTTTAAATAATAACGCTGTCGTTGTATTGGATGAAGGGCAAGAGAAAATTGTGATGGGACCGGGTATTGCTTTTCAAAAAAAGAAAAATGACATTATCCCTCGTGCGAAAATCGAAAAAATTTTTGTGATGGAAGAAGAAAATGAAAAGTTTCAAGAGTTGTTACGTACTCTTCCAGAAGAGCATATTGATATCGCTGAAGAAATTATTAGCTATGCCGAAGGAGAGTTGCAAGCCCCGTTGAATAACCACATTCATATTGCATTGACTGATCATTTATCTTTTGCGATTGAACGAATCCAGCAAGGGTACCAAATTCAAAATAAGTTGTTAAATGAAATTAAAGTGTTATATAAGAAAGAATATCAAATTGGTTTTTGGGCAAAACAGCTTATTCAAGAACGTCTCGGTATCACCATCCCTGATGACGAAGTCGCTCATATTGCTCTTCATATTCATACAGCAAAAATGGACGCAGCTAGCATGAATAAAACGTTACAACAAACAACTTTAATTCGTGAAATGATTGATTTAATGAAACAGAAACTACATGTTCATATTGATGAAGAAGGAATATCTTACCAACGTCTTGTAACACATTTGCGCTTTGCACTTAATCGAATTGAAAACGGTGAGTTGTTTCATTCGATGGACGATGACGTGTTAGCGCTCATTCAAATGAAGTACGAAAAAGAGTTTGCATGTGCTGTTGCAATGGCTGAATATGCGAAAAAGGAATACGGAATTGAATTTCCTGTCACTGAATTGGCTTATATTACGTTGCACATTCAACGCATCGTTGCAAAATGATATTTTTGTTTGTTATTGACTTAATTTCAATAATAAGATAAAATGAGAACGGATCAAAAATTAGATAGAGTGGGATTGTGACTGCATAAGCAGGCAAGACCTAAAATGTGCGATGGTGCTCACAGCATCTGTACGCACGTTTTAGGTCTTTTTGTTTTTCACAATATATTAAGAGGGAGGAATACACATGAATTATGAACACATTGCTAAGCAACTCGTTTCGTTGCTTGGTGGGAAAGAGAACGTTATTAGTGCTGTTCATTGTGCAACTCGTCTTCGTCTCGTGCTAAAAGACGAGAAAAAAGTGGATCAACAAGCGATTGAACAATTGGATGGAGTAAAAGGAGCTTTTTCTAGTTCAGGACAGTATCAAATTATTTTTGGTACAGGGGTTGTAAACAAAGTACATGAACAATTTGTCAAAGAAGTAGGTTTACAAAACGTAAATGCGGATGTACACCAACAAGCATTAAAGCAAAAAATGAACCCGCTCGCTCGGCTTGCAAAAACATTGTCAAATATTTTTGTTCCGATTATTCCAGCAATTGTAGCTAGCGGTTTGTTGATGGGATTACTCGGTATGATGAAGGCGTTTAAATGGGTAGCGCCAGATAGTGCATGGATTGTATTACTTGACATGTTTTCAAGTGCTGCTTTTATCATTTTGCCGATTTTAATTGGTTATAGTGCTGCTAAAGAATTTGGTGGAAATCCGTTCTTAGGAGCAGTTATTGGGGGGATTATGACACACCCTGCCTTGTTAAACCCTTGGGGATTAGGAAGTGCTGAACCTGAGTACTTACATTTCCTTGGTTTTAATATCGCAATGATTGGGTATCAAGGGACGGTTATTCCGATTTTATTTGCAACGTATGTCATGAGCAAAATTGAAAAGAGTTTGCGTAAAGTCGTTCCTCATGCCGTAGATTTACTTGTCACACCATTTGTCACGGTCATTTTAACCGGTTTCACTGCGATTTTGCTCATTGGTCCGCTTGGAAATATTGTAGGAAAAGGGATTACAACGACATTAAACTTCGTATATGATACAGGTGGGGCACTTGCGGGGCTCATTTTTGGTGGTTTGTATTCGATGATTGTTATTACAGGTGTTCATCATAGTTTTCATGCGATTGAGGCAGGTTTGCTTGCCGATATTGGCAAAAACTATTTATTGCCGATTTGGTCGATGGCAAATGTTGCTCAAGGTGGAGCGGGTTTAGCTGTATTTTTAAAGTCAAAACGGACGAAAACGAAAGAAATTGCTTTGCCAGCTGCGTTTTCTGCATTTTTAGGTATCACTGAACCTGTTATTTTTGGAGTGAACTTAAAATATCGAAAACCGTTTATTGCTGCTGCCATTGGTGGTGCTGTCGGTGGAGCGTATGTTGTATTTACAAACGTTGTTGCCAATGCGTACGGATTAACAGGTATTCCAATGATTGCAATCGTTGCACCGATGGGCATGGCGAATTTAATAAATTATTTAATCGGCTTTGCAATTGCCGTTGGTACAGCATTTGTGGCAACATGGATATTAGGATTTAAAGAAGAATAAGGCGAGTAAATGACTCGCCTTTTTATGTAGGAGGGATGATGATGAAGCAAGGAATTATTAGTCTTGGTGAAGCGTTAATTGATTTTATTCCACTTGATGCAACAAATCTGGCATATCAAAAAAGCCCAGGAGGAGCGCCGGCGAATGTTGCGGTTGGTGTCGCACGGCTTGGTGCGCCATCGACGTTTCTAGGGAAAGTGGGCCGAGATATACTCGGTATCTTTTTAAAAGAAACGCTTGATAAATACGGTGTAAATACGACTTGGCTTCAATTTAGTGATAATGTTCGTACAGGTGTCGTTTTTGTAACGCTAGCAGGAAATGGGGAACGAAGCTTTGACTTTTACATTAACCCAAGCGCAGACCGCTTTTTACGCGAAGAAGAAATTGATGAATCGCTATTTCATACACATCGCATTCTCCATTTTGGCTCCATTTCACTGATTAGTGAGCCAGCACGAAGTGCAACAAAGCGGGCTGTCATGCTAGCTAAAGAAAACGGGATGATTGTTTCATATGACCCGAATTTGCGTCTCGGTTTATGGGAAAGTGAACAACAAGCTCGTGAAATGATTATATCAATGTTACCAGAAGCGGATGTACTTAAAATTTCTGAAGAGGAATTGACGTTTATTACAGGGGAGAAAGATATACAAAAAGGTGTAGATGCCCTTTCTTCCTACAACATTCCGCTCATTGTCATCACGCTAGGGGAAAACGGTAGTTATGCGTTTACGAAAGAAGGATCGGTATTTACCCCAGCTCTCAAAATAGAGGCAGTTGATACGACGGGAGCAGGTGACGCTTTTGTTTCCGGTATGTTGTATTGCTTGCATGAAAGAGAAGGTACAATGGATTCTCTATCGCTTACGGAAGTTGAACAAATGACCCGCTTTGCAAGTGTTTCGGGAGCGCTAGCTGCATCAACAAAAGGAGCAATGACAGCGTTGCCAACACGTGGTGAAGTCGAACGTATTTTAAGTGAAGGTTGGTTGAAATGAAATCATCAAACGAAAGAAGACAAATACAACTAGCGGAAGAAGAAATAAAAAAATATGCATCGATTGTTGAAAGTGACCCGAATCGCTTGCGCTATCATTTAATGCCTCCTGTCGGATTAATGAATGATCCGAACGGACTTATTTACTGGAAGGGCCAATACCATGTGTTTTATCAGTGGATGCCATTTGCAACGACACATGGAGCAAAATTTTGGGGACATTATACGTCGCATGATCTCATTCATTGGGAAAGGCAAGCTCCTGCGCTAGCCCCAAGTGAATGGTTTGACCGAAACGGTTGCTATTCAGGAAGTGCGGTGGACAACGACGGTGTGCTGACACTCTTTTATACAGGAAATGTGAAAGATGATCAAGGTGTAAGGCATACGTATCAATGTATGGCCATATCAACGGACGGTCTTCATTTTGAAAAAAAAGGCGTTGTTATTTATCTTCCAGATGGTTATACTGCTCATTTTCGTGATCCGAAAGTGTGGAAGTATAAAAATAAATGGTATATGGTTGTTGGGGCGCAGAGCGTTCAATTAGATGGAAAGGTAGTATTATTTTGTTCTGAAGATCTCATACATTGGGAACATATTGGTAGTATTGCAGGCGGTGAGAACGGAACATTTGGTTATATGTGGGAGTGTCCAGATTTGTTTCATCTGAGTGGAAAGGACGTGCTCATCGTTTGTCCACAAGGATTGCAACCGGAAGGAATGCATTATCAAAATGTATATCAAGCAGGGTATTTTATTGGACAATTGAATTACGAAACAGGTCAATATATACATGGTACATTTACTGAATTGGATCGAGGGTTTGAATTTTACGCACCTCAAACGATGGTCGATGAGCATGGACGTCGTATTATGATTGCTTGGATGGGGGTACCGGATCAAGATGAAAATAAACATCCAACAATTTACTATCGATGGGTACATGCACTAACATTACCTCGCGAACTCATTTTAATTGGCGATAAATTATATCAGCGTCCGATTGAGCAGTTGCAGTTGCTTCGAAGTGAGAAAGTTCAATATCCAAATGTATCCTTACAAAAGGAAAAGAGGAAATTTGATGGTGTAAAAGGAAAAACAGTTGAGTTGTTACTTAAGCATATTGATGGTAAAGGTGTTTTATCGATTAATATACAACATCATGTTTCATTCTCATATGATTTTGAGCAAAAAATTGCTACATTAGAACGAGAAAGCTTTGCTCGAAATGGCGAAAAAGAAAGAAGACAATGCGCTTTATCAAGCTTACAAACACTTCACATATTTATTGATACATCGTCCATTGAAATTTTCTTAAATGAAGGTGAGGAAGTATTTACAGCACGATTTTTCTCAAATGAGGAAAACGAAGATATTTTATTTCAAACAAATGAGCAAGTTACGTTTCACTTATACAAATGGAAATTATGTTAAAACTTTTGCTTGTCAAATGTTCAGTCATTTTCGTATGATGAAAGACAAGGGAGTATTCCTTCAAATATGGAAGGCTGCTCCTTTTTCATTCGACATGAAAAGGTGATGAAGCGATGGAGCAAGAAAAATTGAAAAAAGTTGTTGAGGCGGCAAAGTTGTATTATTTGCTCGACTACAATCAAAACGACATTGCTAAAAAGCTCGGTGTGTCGCGGCCGACCGTGTCTCGCCTACTACAGCAAGCAAAAGAGGAAGGAATTGTGGAAATTAAAATTAATGATCCTGCCGAAGATATTCAACAGTTAGCAAGACAACTTGAACAAAAGTTCAATCTCAAGAAAGCAATTGTTGTATCGGTTCCTGAACATCAAGATGGCATTATTAAAAAATATGTTGGAAAAGAGGCAGCTGAATATTTACGTTCAATCGTAAAAGACGGTGATGTCATTGGCGTGACATGGGGGACGACGCTGTATCATGTTGCGTTACAGCTTAAACATAAGCATGTGAAAGACGTCAAAGTCGTTCAGTTAAAAGGAGGCGTCAGCTTATCAGAAACGAATACGTTTGCTTCCGATATTTTGCATTTGTTTGGAAGCGCATTCAACGCGACGGTGCATCATTTGCCGCTCCCAGCTATCGTTGATCATGTCGTTGTGAAACAAGCGATGGAAGCGGATCGCCATATTCGTAAAATTCTCGACCTAGGACGCCAAGCGAATATTGCTGTATTCACGATTGGGCCGATTAAATCGGAATCGCTATTGTTCCAACTCGGTTATTTTACAGAGCAAGATTTGCAAACGATTTATTCAAAAGCAGCTGGTGACATTTGTTCACGCTTTTTTGATCAAAATGGAAAACTATGTAGTGAAGAGTTAAATGCGCGCACGCTCGGTATTGAGCTAGAAGAACTGAAAAACAAGGAATACTCGATTGTGATCGCAGGAGGTATTCATAAAGTTGCTGGCATATACGGCGCATTGAAAGGGAAATATGCAAACGTATTAGTCACAGATCAATTTACTGCCGAATGTTTGTTAGAAAAAGAATAAAGAAACGACAAATGGGGGAAAAGAAGAAAGCCCCCTTTATTTATGCAAAGAAGGAAGAAAGATTTAGTCAAACCATGAATTTTCTTTGACATTTGTTCATGTTAACGTTTACATATGTTCGTTTTCCTGTTATATTGATTACGTAATCAAAATTCAACTTATAGGAGTGTGCAACATGAATATCGTTTGGGGACTTGTTGGTATTGTCGTTGTCCTTGGAATCGCTTTTCTTTCTTCCAACAATCGTAAAGCGATTAATCCGCGAACGATTTTAGGTGGTCTTGCGATTCAAGTCGCTTTTGCGTTTATCGTTTTAAAATGGGAAGCAGGAAAAGCTGCATTACAATGGTTAACAAATGGTGTGACGAGCATTATTAACTATGCGAACGAAGGAATTAACTTTTTGTTCGGTGGCATGTTTGCGGCAAAAGGCATCGGATTTGTGTTTGCGTTCCAAGTGTTGCCCGTTGTTATTTTCTTCTCTGCGCTAATTTCTGTTCTTTACTATATCGGTGTCATGCAATGGGTCATTAAAATGATCGGTGGTCCGCTTGCAAAGTTGCTCGGAACGAGTAAAGCGGAGTCGATGTCAGCAGCAGCGAACATTTTCGTCGGTCAAACAGAAGCACCGCTTGTCATTCGTCCATATTTATCAAAAATGACGCAATCTGAACTGTTTGCGGTCATGACGGGAGGATTGGCATCTGTTGCTGGTTCTGTTCTTGTTGGTTACTCTCTTTTAGGTGTTCCGCTTGAATATTTACTTGCGGCAAGTTTCATGGCAGCGCCAGCAGGATTAGTGATGGCGAAAATGATTGTGCCAGAAACAGAGCCGATTAAAGAAGATGAACATTTTGAAATGGAAAAAGACGAAGAATCAACAAACGTCATCGACGCAGCGGCTCGCGGGGCAAGCGATGGTTTGAAGTTAGCATTAAATATCGGTGCGATGTTGTTAGCGTTTATCGCCCTTATTGCGTTAATTAACGGATTGCTTAGCGGCATCGGCAGTTTGTTTAACTATGATGGTTTAACGCTTCAAAAGATTTTAGGATTCTTGTTTGCTCCTATTGCGTTTGCGATCGGTGTACCTTGGTCTGAAGCGGTGACAGCTGGTGGATTTATCGGTCAAAAATTAATTTTAAACGAGTTTGTTGCGTATTCATCGTTTGCGCCACAAATTCCAGATTTATCAGCGAAAACAGTAGCGATTGTTAGCTTTGCACTATGTGGATTTGCTAATATTTCTTCGATGGGAATTTTACTTGGTGGTTTAGGAAGCTTAGCGCCAAATCGTCGCAGCGACATTGCGCGCATGGGTTTAAAAGCCGTTCTTGCTGGTATGCTTGCGTCATTGTTAAGTGCATCCATTGCAGGAATGTTTATTTAACGACGAAGCGCCTCGTACGCTCCAATCACATCAAATTTTATCAAATTTTAAGGAGGAATGCATGATGAACATTGCTAGCATGATTGATCATACGTTATTAAAGCCAGAAACAACGAAAGCACAAATTGAAAAGTTAGTGGAAGAGGCGAAAAAGTACGAATTTGCATCCGTATGCGTCAATCCAACATGGGTGAAATTTGCGGCTGAACGTTTGCAAGGAACGAAAGTAAAAGTATGTACAGTCATTGGCTTCCCGTTAGGAGCGACAACACCAGAAGTAAAAGCGTTTGAAACAAAACAAGCGATCGAAAACGGCGCACAAGAAGTCGATATGGTTATCAATATTGGTGCGTTAAAAGATGGTGATGATGAGCTCGTAGAGCGTGACATTCGTGCCGTCGTGGAGGCAGCAAAAGGAAAAGCCTTAACGAAGGTCATTATCGAGACAGCGTTGTTGACAGATGAAGAAAAAGTACGCGCATGCGAAATCGCTGTTCGTGCTGGTGCGGATTTTGTAAAAACATCAACCGGATTTGCAAGCGGTGGGGCAACGGTCGAAGATGTCGCATTAATGCGTAAAACAGTTGGTCCAAACGTTGGTGTAAAAGCATCTGGTGGTGTACGTAGTGCAGCGGATGCAAAAGCGATGGTTGAAGCAGGAGCAAACCGCATTGGTACAAGCTCTGGACCAGCAATTATGGACGGAACAACGTCAAACGAAG
Source organism: Anoxybacillus suryakundensis (assembly GCF_001418025.1). Lineage (NCBI taxonomy): Bacteria > Bacillati > Bacillota > Bacilli > Caryophanales > Anoxybacillaceae > Anoxybacillus > Anoxybacillus suryakundensis. The sequence goes on along the minus strand of NZ_LIOK01000005.1, from coordinate 108,950 downwards.
CATATTAATGGAGGCGGCCACATATGAAAGAAGTATTACTTAGCTTGCTTGCAGGGCTTGTCGTCGGGATTTTATTTAAGTTTTTACGTTTGCCGTTGCCAGCTCCGCCTGTATTAGCAGGAATGATGGGGGTATTTGGCGTATATTTAGGTGGCGTTGTTGCAGATTGGTTAATGAAGACGTTTTTTAATTAAACAGCCCAAGAAGGGATGATCAACAATGAATAAACAACAGTTAATTGAAGCGGCAAAACAAGCGAGAGAGCGGGCGTACGTTCCGTATTCAAAATTTAAAGTGGGGGCAGCTTTGTTAACGAAAGATGGAAAAGTGTATGGTGGCTGTAACATTGAAAACGCCTCATACGGTTTATGCAACTGTGCGGAGCGTACCGCTTTATTTAAAGCATACTCGGAAGGCGACCATGAGTATGCGATGTTAGCTGTCGTTGCGGATACGGAGCGACCAGTCCCGCCATGTGGAGCATGCCGTCAAGTCATTGTTGAATTGTGTGATCCGGATATGCCTGTCATTTTAGCGAATATGAAGGGCGATGTGCAAGAAACGACAGTGAAAGAACTTCTCCCAGGAGCTTTTTCAAAAGAAGATTTGCGATAAGCGTCGGTTTTTCCCGACGCTTTTTGCATTGATACATAACAAAAAAGGAAATATAATCATGAGGAAGACGATTTGACAGATGACAACGGAGGGATGACATGGGTAAAGACATATCAAGAAACAAATTGCTTTGGATTGCAGGACTTGGTTGGTTATTTGACGCAATGGATGTCGGCATGCTTTCGTTTATTATGGCCGCCTTGCAAAAGGAATGGAATTTGACAGCTGAGCAAATGGGTTGGATCGGAAGTGTGAACTCGATTGGCATGGCGGTCGGTGCCCTCGTTTTCGGATTGTTAGCTGACCGCATCGGGCGAAAACAAGTGTTCATTATTACGCTTTTATTATTTTCGATCGGTAGCGGTTTATCTGCCCTTGCCACAACGTTAACGGTCTTTTTAATTTTACGCTTTTTTATTGGCATGGGGCTTGGAGGAGAACTTCCGGTTGCATCGACGCTCGTATCGGAAAGCGTGCCTGCACATGAGCGCGGAAAAGTGGTTGTTTTATTGGAAAGCTTTTGGGCAGGCGGTTGGTTAGTAGCAGCGCTCATTTCATTTTTCATTATTCCATCGTATGGATGGCAAATGGCGCTCATTTTAGGAGCTGTACCTGCGTTATATGCGATTTATTTACGCATGAACTTACCAGATTCACAAAAGTTTATCGCGACAAAAACAGAGCGTCGTTCCGTTTGGCGAAATATTGCGGACGTTTGGGCAAAACCGTATGCAAAACAAACGACAATGCTTTGGATTTTATGGTTTGCGGTCGTCTTTTCCTATTACGGCATGTTTTTATGGTTGCCGAGTGTCATGGTCATGAAAGGATTTAGTTTAATTAAAAGCTTTGAATACGTACTTATTATGACGTTAGCACAATTGCCGGGCTATTTTAGCGTGGCTTGGTTGATTGAACGCATTGGAAGAAAAGCGGTGCTCATTATTTATTTAGTTGGGACAGCGTTAAGCGCTTATTTCTTCGGAAATGCCGAGTCGGCTGCGATGTTAATGACGTTTGGAGCGCTGTTATCATTCTTTAATCTCGGCGCATGGGGAGCACTTTATGCCTACACGCCAGAACAATACCCAACGGTTATTCGCGCGACAGGGGCAGGGATGGCCGCTTCATTCGGACGCATTGGTGGCATTTTAGGACCGCTTCTTGTCGGTTATTTAGTTGCACAAAACGTGTCGATGACGATGATTTTTGCGATTTTTTGCGTCGCCATTTTTATCGGTGCACTCGCCGTTCTTTTTCTCGGGAAAGAAACGAAACAACAAGAACTCGCATAATTGTACAAAAAGAAGCTATAATGGTATCATTGTAGCTTCTTTAATTTTTGAAAGGAGACATGTCATTTGGGTGTTTCTGTAGTCATTGCGACATATAACCGATTACTACCTTTAGCAGAATTACTAGAGTCATTAAGCAAGCAAACGTATAAACCAACACAAGTCATTCTTGTCAACGATGGGGGTTCATCCGTACAAGCCGCGGTTGATGCATATCCTGAGCTCCCGATCGAACTCATTGAATTGCAAGAAAACGTCGGGCATGTTGAAGCGCGGAATATCGGTGTGCGTACAGCAACAGAAGATTTTATCATGCTTTGTGATGACGACGACTTATTATTGCCATGTCATACGGAACGAATGATTGCAAATATGAACGACGCGGACTTTGTATATAGCGATGTAGAAATTTTTCATTACCGCATTGAAAACGGAATGCGCATACCGACAGATCGTTTTTTATTTGCATATGAATGTGATTTACAGGCGATGCGTTCATTTTCAACGTATGTCCCTTCAGGTAGCATGTATCGGCGCGTGATTCATGATATAATTGGCTATTTCGATCCGTACGTTCATAACTATTGGGATTGGGATTTCTTTTTACGTGTTGCAAAACAATTTCGCATCAAACGCGTGCCGACAGCAAGCGTCCTTTATGCCTTTTCAAATGAGGGCGATCATTTATCGAAACAAATGAACGAAAAGAGACAAATGTATTTAAACCGATTAAGTGAAAAGCATGAGCTTGGCGATTTACCGACGAAAAACTTTTGGCTTCTTTTATCGGAGCCGGAAGTGCAAAAAAGAAGAGCGACAAGTGAAATCGTATGGGACGGTGAGCCGTTTCGCTCGCGCTTAGCACATATTGTCATGTGTTAGGAGGATGACAAATGTATTGGTGGAGCGTCCAGCAATTATTTATTTTGCTTTTGTTTTCCCCACTGCTTGCTCGTCACGTCTTTGACGGATATGGGATACGTTTTTTGCTGTTTGTTTGCTTAACGTTTTCCATTGCTTTATTCGCTGAGCATCAAGTAAAGAAAAATAAAAAAGCGAAGTCGTTTTTTATGTCGGCGGTATTATGTAACATACTTATTTTGCTTGGCTTCGCTTTTTTTGCATGACAGAGTCTTTCAGAAGGCTCTGTTTTTGTTTTATAAAAAAGGGATAAAAAGAAAAATGTCGAAAAACTAATTAAATCGACAAGTTTCTACTTGACAAATAAAAATTACTATATGATAATTTATATCGAATTATAATTGTTATAATTTAATTTGTCAGTCATATTTTCTATATGGCTGGATCATACTACTAACATGCAAAAAAATGATGCAGGAGGATGATGAAACATGCCATTAGTAGGAAAACAAGTACAACCATTTAAAGCGATGGCGTACCATAACGGTGAATTTATCGAGGTAACAGAAGAAAACTTAAAAGGAAAATGGAGCGTCGTTTGCTTCTATCCAGCAGACTTTACGTTCGTTTGCCCAACAGAATTAGAAGATTTACAAAACGAATATCCGAAATTAAAAGAGCTTGGTGTTGAAGTATACTCTGTTTCAACAGATACACACTTCACGCATAAAGCATGGCACGATCATTCGCCAGCTATCAGCAAAATTGAATACGTAATGATCGGCGACCCTTCACAAAAATTATCACGCATGTTCGAAGTGCTTGATGAAGAAACAGGTCTTGCGCAACGCGGTACGTTCATTATCGATCCAGACGGCGTTATCCAAGCAGTTGAAATTAACGCTGACGGCATCGGTCGCGACGCAAGCACAATTGTAAACAAAATTAAAGCTGCACAATACGTGCGCAACAACCCTGGCGAAGTATGCCCAGCAAAATGGCAAGAAGGTGGGCAAACATTGAAGCCAAGCCTTGACCTTGTAGGTAAAATTTAAGGAGGCTTACGTCAATGATATTGGATGCTGAAATTAAAGCACAGCTCGCCCAATATCTACAATTGATGGAAAATGACATTGTGTTAAAAGTGAGCGCGGGAGACGATTCAGTTTCCCGCGATATGCTTGCTTTAGTCGATGAGCTTGCAACAATGTCATCGAAAATCAAAGTAGAAAAAACAACGTTAGAGAGAACGCCAAGCTTTAGCGTCAATCGCGTTGGCGAAGAAACGGGCGTTGTGTTCGCAGGAGTACCTTTAGGACATGAATTTACTTCCCTCGTGCTTGCGTTGCTTCAAGTGAGTGGACGTCCGCCAAAGGTCGATCAAGCGGTCATTGATCAAATTAAAAGTTTACAAGGAACGTACCGTTTTGAAACATACGTCAGCTTAACGTGCCATAACTGTCCGGACGTCGTTCAAGCATTAAACGTCATGAGCGTACTAAATCCGAACGTTTCACATACGATGATTGATGGAGCAGCATTTAAAGAAGAAGTCGAACAAAAAGACGTGATGGCGGTACCAACTGTCTTTTTAAATGGCGAACCATTTGCGAGCGGCCGCATGTCGCTTGAAGAAATTCTTGCGAAGTTAGGAAGCACGCCAGATGCTTCAACGTTCGCAAACAAAGACCCGTTCGACGTGCTTGTCATCGGTGGGGGACCTGCTGGTGCGACAGCAGCCATTTATGCTGCGCGTAAAGGCATTCGCACAGGAATTGTCGCTGAACGTTTTGGCGGTCAAATTTTAGATACGCTAGGCATTGAAAACTTTATTAGCGTCAAATATACAGAAGGTCCAAAACTCGCAGCAAGCCTTGAAGAACATGTGAAACATTACAATGTTGACATTATGAACTTGCAGCGTGCGAAACGGTTGGAAAAGAAAGACCTCATTGAAGTTGAACTTGAAAACGGCGCCGTTTTAAAAAGTAAAGCGGTCATTGTCGCGACAGGTGCGCGCTGGCGCAATCTCGGCGTCCCTGGCGAAGCGGAGTTCAAAAATAAAGGGGTTGCTTACTGCCCGCATTGCGACGGTCCGTTGTTTGAAGGAAAGCATGTCGCGGTCATTGGCGGTGGTAACTCTGGGGTCGAAGCGGCAATTGATCTGGCGGGAATTGCTAAGCATGTGACCGTTCTTGAGTTTGCGCCAGAATTAAAGGCGGATGCTGTGTTGCAAGATCGTTTGTACAGCTTACCGAACGTAACAGTCATTAAAAATGCGCAAACGAAAGAAATTACAGGTACAGACAAAGTAAACGGTCTCACGTATATTGATCGCGCAACAGGCGAAGAGCACCATATTGAACTTCAAGGTGTATTTGTTCAAATTGGACTCGTACCGAATACAGAGTGGTTAGAAGGAACGGTCGAGCGCAATCGCTTCGGTGAAATTATCGTCGACAAACGCGGTGCAACAAACGTTCCTGGTGTCTTCGCTGCTGGCGATTGTACAGATAGCGCATATAAACAGATTATCATTTCCATGGGCTTAGGCGCAACAGCTTCTTTAGGTGCGTTTGACTACTTAATTCGGAATTAACCGGTTTCCCTCCCCTTGACGCTCGTATTGTCGTTTGATACAATATTAGCCAAACGAAATACAGGTGCAACGATGAAAGATGGATAGTAGCTAAGATCGTTCTTTTGTAGCGAGCTAGGGGTGGTGGAAGCCTAGCAAAGACGCTTAGCGAAACGGCAGTCTGGAGTTGCTTCACGCAAAAAGTGGATGCGTTACGCATCAACTAGGGTGGAACCGCGGGAGTTACGCTCTCGTCCCTAGGCGAAAGGCCTAAGGATGAGAGCGTTTTTTGTTTACATTTGACAAAAGGAGGATGAAAGATGTCGGTAACGATGGATCAAATTGTAGCACATGCGAAGCATCGTGGTTTTGTTTTTCCTGGCTCAGAAATTTACGGCGGATTAGCGAATACGTGGGATTACGGTCCGTTAGGGACAGAGTTGAAAAACAACATTAAACGTGCATGGTGGAAAAAGTTTGTCCAACAATCGCCGTACAATGTCGGATTAGATGCAGCGATTTTAATGAACCCGCGCACGTGGGAAGCGTCAGGTCATTTAGGGAACTTCAACGATCCGATGATTGACTGTAAACAATGTAAAGCGCGTCACCGGGCAGACAAAATTATTGAAGGCGCCCTTGAAGCGAAAGGTATTGAAATGGTTGTCGATGGGCTCCCATTTGAAAAAATGGAGCAGCTCATTCAAGAGCACGACATCGCTTGTCCGGATTGCGGCAGTCGCGACTTTACGAACATTCGCCAATTTAACTTAATGTTTAAAACGTTCCAAGGTGTGACGGAATCGAGCGCGAACGAAATTTATCTTCGTCCTGAAACGGCACAAGGCATTTTTGTAAACTTTAAAAACGTGCAGCGGACGATGCGCAAAAAATTGCCGTTTGGTATTGCGCAAATCGGAAAAAGTTTTCGGAACGAAATTACACCAGGAAACTTCACATTCCGCACGCGCGAATTTGAGCAAATGGAGCTTGAATTTTTCTGCAAGCCGGGCGAGGAATTGCAATGGTTTGATTATTGGAAACAATATTGCGAACAATGGCTTTTATCGCTTGGCATGAAGCGTGAAAACATTCGTTTGCGCGATCATTCTGAAGATGAACTATCTCACTACAGCAACGCGACAACAGATATTGAATATAAGTTCCCGTTCGGTTGGGGCGAGCTATGGGGTATTGCATCGCGCACCGATTACGATTTGCGCCGTCATATGGAATATTCAGGAGAAGATTTCCATTATCTCGATCAAGAGACGAATGAGCGTTTCATTCCGTACTGCATTGAACCTTCACTCGGTGCAGACCGCGTGACGCTTGCCTTTATGATTGATGCATATGAAGAAGAACAACTTGCAGACGGCACGACGCGCACCGTTATGCATCTTCACCCAGCATTAGCGCCGTACAAGGCAGCTGTATTACCGTTGTCGAAAAAGTTATCAGAAGGTGCACGTGCTATTTTTGAACAGCTTTCCCAGCACTTTATGGTCGATTACGATGAGTCTGGTTCGATCGGAAAACGATATCGCCGTCAAGATGAAATCGGAACACCGTTCTGTATTACGTATGATTTTGACTCAGAACAAGATCAAATGGTAACTGTGCGCGATCGCGACACGATGGAACAAACACGCATTCCAATCGCACAATTAAAAGACTTTTTAGAAGAAAAAATTCAATTTTAACGAAAAACAGGCTATCCTATCGTTAGGGTAGCCTTTATGTTAGGAAGGAGTGAAACGATGAGCATATTGAAAAATGATTGGGCGCCTCTGTTAGAAGAGGAATTTCAAAAGCCGTATTATTTGAAGTTGCGTCAGTTTTTAAAAGAAGAATATCGCACGAAAACGATTTATCCCGATATGCATGATATTTTTAATGCCCTTCATTATACTTCATATGCAGATGTCAAAGTCGTCATTTTAGGACAAGACCCGTATCACGGACCAAATCAAGCGCACGGATTAAGTTTTTCCGTAAAACCAGGTGTTGCTTTGCCGCCATCGTTATTAAACATTTTTAAAGAGTTACAAGATGATCTTGGTTGCTATATTCCAAACAACGGTTATTTATTAAAATGGGCAGAGCAAGGGGTGTTATTGTTAAATACGGTATTAACAGTGCGACGTGGAGAAGCAAATTCGCATAAAGGAAAAGGATGGGAGCATTTTACGGACCGCGTCATTCAACTTGTAAATGAAAAGGATGAGCCTGTCGTCTTTATTTTATGGGGGCGTCATGCGCAAGCGAAAAAAGCGCTCATTACAAATGAACATCATTATCTTATTGAAGCCCCGCATCCGAGCCCACTTTCAGCCGCGCGAGGCTTTTTCGGCAGCCGCCCATTTTCGAAAACGAACGCGTTTTTACAACGAACAGGGAGAGAGACGATTGACTGGCAAATCGAAAACATTTGATACACGAATAAACTGTTATGAATGCAAACATTTTTATGTCACATGGGATGCGCAATTGCCGCGTGGCTGTCGCGCATTCGGTTTTAAAAGCGCAATGTTGCCGTCTATTATCGTTAAGCAATCATCAAGTACACCTTGCATGAAGTTTGTAAAAAAAGAACATAAGGGGAGAAACGGATGAGTTCGTCGCGCTCTATCGTCGTTTCCGTCATCGCGATGATCGTCGCTATTATCGCAGGAACGGTAGGGTTTATGTTTTCTGAACAATTAACGTTTTTTGATGCACTTTGGTTGACGGTTGTTACGATTTTGACGGTCGGCTATGGTGATACAGTTCCACAAACGTTTTATGGGAAAATGTTTGCACTGATCATTATTCCCGTCGGTATTAGTATCGTGACATATGCAACAGGGGCGGTTGTTTCGATGATGATGGAAGGGGAATTTTCGAAAACAGTGCGGAGGCGAAAAATGAAAAAGAAAATTGAAGCGATGACGAACCATATTATTGTATGCGGGTTTGGTCGTGTTGGCGAACAAGTTGTGCGCGAGCTTGTCAAAAATGGGACATCTGTCGTTGTCATCGAACGGAATGTAGATTCGCTTGAAGAAATGGGCGATCCCATTCCGTATGTTGAGGGGGATGCGACAGCAGATGACGTGTTAATTGCCGCAGGCATTGAGCGTGCGTCGGGATTAGTTGCTGCATTGCCTTCTGATGCAGATAACGTCTTCATCTCTTTAACTGCAAAAGGACTGAATCCTAGCATTCAAGTTGTTGCGCGTGCCGAGCGGCCAGAATCAGAAGAAAAATTGCGGCGCGCCGGTGCGGACAAGGTGATTAACCCTTCGTTTTTGAGCGGCCGGCGCATGGCGATGACGATATTAAAGCCAGTTACTGTCGATTATGTTGATACGATTTTTCACGACCGTACCGGACAATACGCCATTGAGGAAGTAAAGATTGAGCCTCATTCTTCATTTGTTCATACGTCTGTCGGCGATCAAGCGGTAAGGACGCGCTTTCGAGTGACGATTATTGCTATTCAGCGGCAGGACGACATCATTGGGAACCCGACCCCAGATGAGCGGTTTTGCGCGGGCGACATCGTCATCGTCTTTGGGGAAAAACGAGCGTTGGAAGCGTTTGAACAGGCAGTAAACAAAAAGTAAGCAGCCATATCGGCTGCTTACTGTAATGCATAAATTCTCGCTTCGTGTGGGCGCATATGAAGCGTCGTTCCTTCTTCTTTGACGTCTGTATAGTTGCCGAGCAAGAGGCGGCGACTTGCAGAGCTGGTCTCTTCTGGCAATGTATATACGTTGTCGCTGTCGCAATGATTTAAAACGATGAGCCAGCGAACGCCATCGAGCTCGCGTGTATAGGCATAAATGTACGGCTCATTTTCTGAAAGATCGCGGAATGTGCCGTACACCATTACCGGATTTTGTTTGCGTAATTGAATGAGCTTTTTATAGTAATAATATACTGAGTTCGGATCGGCCAATGCCTGTTTGACGTTAATCTCTTTATAGTTTGGATTTACTTTAAGCCACGGCGTGCCTGTTGTAAATCCTGCATGTTCGCTATCGTCCCATTGCATCGGTGTGCGCGAGTTATCGCGACTTAATAGCTGCAAGCTTTCAAGCACTTCTTTCGGATCGCGACCTTTGGCGACTTCCTCGGCATATTTATTTTTCATCGCAATGTCGTTATAATCATCGATTGAGTCAAATTTGACACCCGTCATACCGATTTCTTCCCCTTGATAAATGTACGGCGTTCCAGGCAACGTATGCACGAGCGTAGCGAGCAGTTTTGCTGATTCAACTCGAAACTGCTTGTCGTTTCCGTAGCGCGTTACTTGTCGAGTATGGTCGTGATTGTTTAAAAACTGCGAGTTCCATCCTTTTCCCCACAGTCCTTCATACCAACGTTTTTGAATTTGTTTAAAGCGAATTGGATCCCATGTCGGCATTTCGTCGCACACTTCAAAATGGAAAAGGGTATGTAGCTCGTTTCGGTCTTCCCCGACATATTTTAAGCCTTCTTCTGGTGACACGAAAGCGACTTCCCCCACAGTGAAAATGTCATAATGCTTTAACACTTTTTCATGCATTTCTTGTAAATAATCATGCACGCCTGGGTTGTTCGTTAAATAACGAATGTCATATGGATTTTCGGCATCAGGAAATCCTTTAGGTTTGGCAAGCAAAGCAATGGCATCTAAGCGGAACCCGTCAATGCCTTTATCTAACCAAAAACGCATCATTTTATAAATTTCTTCACGAACTTCTTCGTTTTCCCAATTTAAATCTGGTTGTTCTACCGCAAACGAATGGAAATAATATTGCCCTGTTTGTTCATCATATTCCCAAGCCGATGGTGTAAAGTATGAACGCCAGTTATTCGGCTTGTCGCGCCATATGTACCAATCGCGTTTCGGATTGTTTTTTGATGAACGAGACTCAATAAACCAAGGGTGTTGATCAGATGTGTGATTTACGACAAGATCCATAATTAATTTCATTCCACGTTTATGTACCTCATGAAGCAAGCGGTCAAACGTCTCCATATCACCCGCTTTATCCATGATGCGATAGTAATCAGAAATGTCGTATCCGTTATCTTTATCTGGCGATTCATAGCACGGATTCAGCCAAATGACATCGATCCCTAAGTCGCGAATGTAATCCAGCTTTTGAATCAGTCCTTCTAAGTCGCCATACCCATCGCCGTTTGAGTCAAAAAAGCTCCGCCAATATACTTGATATACAACCGCTTCTTTCCACCATGTCCGTTTCATTCGTTGTCACTCCTTTTTTAAAGCGTTTTTAATTTGAAAAGTTGCTATGTATAAGATAACATTGTTTTAGTGGAAAAAGAAGTGGGGAGTGAAAACGTTTTGGATATATCAGTAGCAAATGTATTAACAAAGATAGAAGAAGAAATTGCAAAAGCCAAACATGCGTCGTCACCGCAAGCGGTGCGTGAACATATATATGCCGTTCGCGCGTTGTGCGACGTCATTTTACATCAACCATCGCCAAGTGCACAAACGATCATTACACCGCAACCAACAACAACTGAACGATTAACTATCGATGCTGATGCGAACGGGCCATCATTACTTGATTTTTAGGGGGGAACAATATGAAAATATTTACAATTATCGCATCAATGAGTGCAGCGTTATGTGTTGCGCTCGGTGCGTTCGGGGCACATGTGTTAGAAGGAAAAATTCCAGAACGGTATATGGATACGTGGCAAAAAGCTGTTCAGTATCAAATGTTCCATACGATTGGTTTATTTATTGTTGCATTACTTGCGACAAAATGGCCGAACGTGACGCCGGCTGGATGGTTAATGGTTGTAGGAATCGTTTTATTTTCAGGTAGTTTATACGTCCTGAGCTTGACGCAAATAAAAATACTCGGGGCTATTACACCGTTTGGGGGCGTGTCGTTTATTATTGCTTGGCTACTTTTAGCGTATGTGGCAATGAAACAAATGTAAAACGAGGCGCGTGTAACGCCTCGTTTTTAACGTGGAGCATATGTGCTTAATCCGCTCCCTGATGCAAATGGGTACTCATAATTAATTTCTTCATCAAACGTTACATAGTCGAGATAAATCATTGGCAATAAATAGCGCATTCCTGTTTGAGGATCGCTTAAAATGAGATGATCACGACCAGCCGCTTCAATGACACCGCGGAAAATTTTCGCATTCCATTCACGATTATTTTCAAATGTCATATAAACCGTAGCGATTTTCCCTTTGTTCAGGCGCAAAATATTTTCAATGTACGATTCTTCAATTGGAAGCATGCCAGGTAGTGGCTGGCTTGCAGTTGTTGGTGTTTGCATCGCTCCTGTTTGTGGTGCAAATGTTGGCGTAGGCAAACCAAACGGGTACGTTGGCATTTGGTATGGATAGTAGTATGGATATGAATAATACGGCATTTGTTGACGTTCATCACTCATTGTACTTCCTCCTTAAAAATTAATATACGCGTGGACAATCTGAGCGAGTCGGTGCGTAAAAGCAATGTGACTTAAAACGTCCGGCATTCCATTGATTAAACCATTGGGCTGGGCAAGTACCATCTGGGCGGAAAAACCAAAGCGAATTCGTTGCAGGATGGAATCGCTCACCACGAATGACGCGGCGGGCAAGGCGTATGTCTTCGTCGCGCGCTCGTTGATAAAAATATCCTTTTTGTACCGCTTCAAATCCACCTGGGCTTTGAAATACCATTTGACGAATTGTACGAAGACCGTCAAAGTCTAGGCAGTTTGCACGCACGCGATTCACTCCAACGTTCCCAACCATCAACATGCCGAGCTGACCATCGCCTTCTGCTTCTGCTCGCATGAGGCGGGCGAGTAATTTGACATCTTCTTCTGTATAGGCAACAACAGCCATCCCTTCACCTCACTTTATAGAAATCGCTATTAGCCTATGATGAAAAATAAAAAATGTGAGGAAAGTCGTCATTGTTATATGTATGAAACACATCATAAAAAAAGACCTCCAAATCGGAGGCCTATACATGTAAAAACTGTTCCATTTTTTCTTTCGGTAAAATGTTGCCGACAAAGAAAGAGCCGAATTCACCAAATCGTGCGCTCACTTCATCAAAACGCATTTCATATACGAGTTTCTTGAATTGAAGGACATCGTTTGAAAATAGCGTGACGCCCCATTCGTAATCGTCAAATCCGACCGAACCTGTAATGATTTGAACGACTTTTCCAGCATACTTTCTTCCTGTCATGCCGTGTGCGCGCATCAAGTTGCGGCGTTCTTCCATCGGAAGCATGTACCAGTTGTCGTTTCCTTGTCGACGCTTGTCCATCGGATAAAAGCAAACGTGATTTGTTTTCGGTAAGATCGGATATAAACGGCGACGCACTTCTGGATTTTCATACGGATCGCCAGCTTCTGCCGGCAAATAGTTGCTTAGCTCAACGACAGAAACGTATGAATACGCAGGGATGAGATATTCAGCTAACTTTGTTTTGTTGATTGCTGTTTCAATTTCATGAAGTTCTTCCATCGTCGGACGTAAAAGCATAAACATGACGTCCGCTTTTTGCCCCATAATCGTGTAAATGGCGTGACTTCCCTCTTTAGCCGCTTCCGTTGTTTCCCATTTTTCCACTAGCGTTAAAAACTCATGAATTGCTTCTTGGCGCTCTTCGTTTGTGAGCGTTTTCCAAGCCGCCCAATCTACCGTGCGGAAATCATGCAGACAATACCAACCGTCTAACGTTTGTGCCGCTTCACTCATATTCAACACTCCTTTTGTTATGTACTATTCAAATTTTATCATATGTGTTTTGTTTGTGCCAAACACACTATTTTAATCGTTTGTAAATAAGAAAAGAAATGACAATGATGATTCCGCCGGCGATCGTGATCGTTGTAAAATGCTGTTCAATAAATGTTTTCGCCTGCGCACCTAGGATGAAAATAATGAGACCTTCTATAAAAAAGCGTGCTCCACGACCGATAAACGACCAAAAAAGCAACGTACGAATTTTGATGTTAGAAATGCCAGAGAAAATCGTAAAGACTTTATATGGAATCGGCGTGAATCCTGCGATGACGATCGCCATCGCCCCATATTGTTGAAAATATTGCTCTACTTTATCCATTTTCTCATCCGAGATAAAATAACGTAAAATTGGTCTGCCGAACCTTTTTCCAATATACCACCCAAGTAATGCACCGAGCACAGAAGCGACCGTCGTTAAAAAGGAAAACCATAATGCTTTCTCTGGCTGGGCGATGCTTAACGGAATTAATAATACATCAGGTGGAATCGGGAAAAACGAGGATTCTGTAAATGAAACGATGACGAGACCAATAACACCAAATTCAAGCAACCACTGTTCAAGATGATGAATCCATTGTGACATATCATAACGCTCCTTTGTTTTGTACATGCTTCTTAACAAATATATCACTTTTTAGGCAATATATCACTCGGCATAAAAAACAGAATTGTTATAAAAAAAAGACTATTTTCGTTTACGGCGTAATTCATTGCTTTTCGTCTCAATAAGAGTATTCTAATAGATAGACGAATTTTTTTAAACTAAGGAGGAACATTTCGTGAGTGACTTATTTGCAGCCTTAAAACAAAAGGTGGCAGGAAAAAATGTAACAATCGTATTTCCAGAAGGACTCGATGAACGTATTTTAACAGCTGTCGGACGTCTAGCGGCAGAAAATGTATTGCATCCGATTGTGATTGGCGATCAAGAAGCTGTCGTTCAAAAAGCAAAAGAGCTCGGTTTGACGCTTGAGAAAGTAGAGATCATCAACCCACATACGTATGAAGAAATGGATGAGATGGTTGCTGCGTTTATTGAACGTCGTAAAGGAAAAGTGACGGAAGAAGATGCGCGCAACATTTTGCTTGATGAAAATTACTTCGGTACGATGCTTGTGTATATGGGAAAAGCGCACGGGCTTGTGAGTGGCGCCGCACATTCAACAGCGGATACGGTTCGCCCTGCGTTACAAATCATTAAAACAAAACCAGGCATTCGCAAAACGTCGGGCGTGTTCATTATGGTGCGTGGCGATGAAAAATATGTATTTGCCGATTGTGCCATTAACATCGCTCCAGATAGTCAAGATTTAGCCGAAATCGCAGTCGAAAGCGCCCAAACAGCGAAAATGTTTGATATTGATCCGCGCGTAGCGATGCTTAGCTTCTCAACGAAAGGGTCGGCGAAATCACCGGAAACGGAAAAAGTGATCGAAGCGGTGCGCATTGCAAAAGAAATGGCACCAGAGTTAACGCTTGATGGCGAGTTTCAATTTGATGCTGCATTTGTTCCGTCTGTGGCGAAAAAGAAAGCGCCAAACTCTGTCATCCAAGGCGATGCGAATGTTTTTATTTTCCCAAGCTTAGAAGCAGGAAATATCGGGTATAAAATTGCCCAACGTCTCGGCAATTTTGAAGCAGTCGGACCAATTTTACAAGGATTAAATCAACCGGTAAACGACTTGTCGCGCGGATGTAACGCCGAAGATGTATACAAATTATCACTTATCACAGCAGCGCAGGCGCTTGCGGCGATGGAATAATGAGTGAATTGTTGCGACAACAAACGTGGCGAATTATCGATCATTCGAGTCTCGGTCCATCGTTTGATGCGAAACAGTCATTTGCGTTTGATGATGCGCTTTGCGAATCCGTAGGTAACGGTCAGTCACAACCGATTGTTCGATTATGGGTGCATCATCAGACCGTTGTGCTCGGCATTCAAGATACGAAACTGCCGTACATTGACAAAGGACTCGCCTACTTACATGAACAAGGTTGGCATACGATCGTTCGCAATTCTGGTGGATTGGCGGTCGTATTAGATGAAGGGGTTTTAAACGTTTCACTTATTTTTCCAGATACAAAAAAAGGAATTGATATTGATCGAGGATATGAAGCGATGGCGACACTTATTGCACGTATGTTGCCAGAAGCACATGTACAAACAGGAGAAGTCGTCGGTTCGTATTGTCCAGGAAGTTTTGATTTAAGCATTGATGGAAAAAAGTTTGCGGGCATTTCACAGCGGCGTATTCGAGGCGGCGTCGCTGTGCAAGTGTATATATGTGCAAACGGAAGCGGCGCCGAAAGAGCGCAATGGATTCGTGAGTTTTATGAGCGATCTCTTGCGGGAGAACAAACGAAATTTACGTATCCGACAATCGTTCCGCATACGATGGCATCGTTAAGTGAATTGCTCGGCAAACAAATGACCGTTTCAACGCTTATCATCCGACTATACGAAGCTCTCCAATCGTTTGGAAGTACGCTTGAGCCATCATCGCTTACTCAAGCAGAATGGGAGCGATACTATATGTACTTTCAGCGTATGATCGACCGAAATGAAACGATGTTGCCGAAATAAAAAAGCTGTCGCACCAGACAGCTTTTTTACTCAGCAATTTTTTCGATTTTCTCTAAATTTCCGTTGCGATCCATTTTGAAAATAGGTGCCCTAAACTCATCTTCTGAAATTTCGATTTGTCTTGCCCGATTAATGATTCGCGCCATCGTTCCGTAATCCTCGCGCAATTCTTCGTTTTCTTTTTGTAGTTTTGTAAATTGTTGTTCTAGTTGTTTATATTGTTGTTGTAATTGTTCGAGCTCCAGCTTTAGTTGCTTATTTTCCACTAGCGCTGTTTCTTGCCCGATGTACGATTGCTTTAAAGAATGTAAAAAAGCAATGACATGGTCAAGCGTTAAATGACTTGTCTCAACATGTTCATATTCATTCGTTTGCACTTCTAACGGTTCCATCCCTAATTCTTCAAGCGAAGGTACAGGAGGTGTATAAAGCGGCCGTTTTCGCAATGCATGTTTATTTCCGAGTGCGCGTTGCCGTTGTTTACGGAACTTTTTCGCCATTTGTAACGATTCTTCGTATTGTTGGCGAACGACCGCATTCCAGCGAAATCCGCATGCGGCAGATGTGCGATTCAATTTATCGCCCACTTCTTCAAATGCATTTAATTGCGTGCTTCCTTCGCGCACGTGGCGCAGCACCGTTTCAGCTAACAATAGATCTTCTTCTTCAGTCCAAGCATCTTGTCGTTTTTTTGTCATGGAAAAAACCCCTTTCGCATTCTTTTATTTTCATAATCACCAAAAAGCAAGAAAGATATACTATTTTTCAAAGGAAATAGATGTAGCTTGCATTGTTCGCGTATACACGTTAGAATACTCGTTAGCGAAAAGGAGTGAGTACGGTATGCAAAATGAATTTCGCGTCTGTGACGATTGCCAAGCAACGAATTTAAAAACGTTGTTGCCAAGGTTGAAAAAATTAGATCCGAACGCGACGATTGAAATTGGCTGTCAGTCGTATTGCGGTCCAGGTCGGAAAAAAGTGTTTGCGTTCGTCAACAATCGCCCTGTATCGGCCATGACGGAAGATGAATTAATTGAAAAGATTGCTGAGAAGTTGAAAAAATAAAAAATCGCCTTTGTGTTAAAAGGTGATTTTTTTCTTTATTTCAGGAAAAAGGAAGTCTTTGTTTTTTACAAAGAACGCTCTATAATAAAGCTATGTTATGAACAGAAGAGAGGGAGAAGGATTGTACCTCAATGAAAAATTAAGCGAAGAGAAAGTGTTTAAAGATCCGGTGCATAGGTATGTGCACGTGCGTGATAAAGTCATTTGGGATTTAATTGGCACGAAAGAATTTCAACGGCTGCGTCGCATTAAACAGCTCGGCACGACGTATTTGACGTTCCACGGCGCGGAGCATAGCCGCTTTAATCATTCGCTTGGCGTATATGAAATTGTGCGCCGCATCGTTGACGATGTGTTTGCTGGTCGACCGGATTGGGATGAAAATGAGCGCTTGCTTTGTTTATGCGCTGCGCTTTTGCATGATTTAGGACATGGTCCGTTTTCGCATTCCTTTGAAAAAGTGTTTCGTCTTGATCATGAGCAATTTACGCGCGCGATTATTTTAGGCGATACGGAAGTGAATGCGGTGTTGCGTCGTGTGTCGCTACATTTTCCGAAAAAGGTCGCTGAAGTGATTGAAAAAACGTATGAAAATAAGCTTGTCGTCAGCTTAATTTCTAGCCAAATTGATGCGGATCGCATGGACTATTTATTGCGCGATGCGTACTATACAGGTGTCAGCTATGGACATTTTGATATGGAGCGCATTTTGCGCGTCATGCGTCCGCGCGAAGAACAAGTAGTCATTAAGCGAAGTGGCATGCATGCGGTAGAAGACTACATTATGAGCCGATATCAAATGTATTGGCAAGTATATTTCCATCCTGTTACGCGCAGCGCAGAAGTCATTTTGACAAAAATTTTGCACCGCGCGAAACATTTATATTTATCCGGTTATACGTTTCAAACACCTCCTGTCCATTTCCAATCTCTTTTTCATGGAAACGTGCAACTAGAAGACTATTTAAAATTAGATGAAGCGGTGACATTATACTATTTTCAACAATGGCAAGATGAACGAGATTCGATTTTAAGCGATTTATGCCGTCGCTTTATGAATCGTAATTTATTTAAATACGTCGAATTTCAACCGACGAACGAGGAAATGAAAAAGCTAGTGGAATTGACGACGTTGTTTAAAAAGGCGGGCATCGATCCGGATTATTATTTAGTCGTTGACTCTTCATCCGATCTTCCGTACGACTTTTATCGTCCTGGGGAAGAAGAGGAGAGGCTTCCGATTTATTTGTTAATGCCGAACGGGGAGTTGCGTGAGTTATCGCGGGAATCGACGATCGTTGATGCGATTTCGGGGAAACGGCGCACCGATCATAAATTATATTTCCCACAAGATTTTCTCGATGACTTATCGACAAAACGAAACGTGAAGAAAAAAATTAAGCAACTTTTATATGAATAGGAGATGGGGACATTGCTTTTCGAGCATGCGAAAATAATGAAAGCGTTGGCGGCAGTCGGGGAGATTGTAGGACGAAAAAAGCTACAAAAAATGATTTACATTGCGAAAAAAATGAAGTTTCCTTTTTATGAAAAATTCGATTTTCATTTTTACGGTCCGTATTCCGAAGAGTTGACATTGCGCATTGAAGAGTTATGTAACGTCGGATTTTTGCAAGAAATGAAAGAAAAAAAAGGCGGATATTATCAATATCGTTATGCGTTGACGGAAGCGGGTGAGCAGTTTTTAACTCACTATTATTTGGACATGCCTGATTTAGATGTTTGCTTGCGCAGCTTAAATGAACAAAGTGCAAGATTTTTAGAGCTTGTTTCTACGATTTTATATTTTGAAGACTTAAGTAAAGATGAAGTGAAAGAAAAAGTATTTACATTAAAAAGCAAGCAGCGATACACAGAAGAAGAAATTGAAGAAGCGTATCGTTACATCGAACAGTTACGTGAGCAGACGTACATAAAAAGCTGACCATCAGGGTCAGCTTTCGTCGCTTAATCGCTTTCCGCCAATCGCATAATGATTTTTCGACATTTCTTCAATAAAGACGACAATTTTTTCTTTCGGTGCACCTGTCGTTTCCGCAACGGCTTCTGTTACTTTTTCAACGAGCGCTCGTTTTTGTTCTTCTGTGCGACCTTCAAGCATTTTTACTGTTACATATGGCATCGCGATCGCCCCTTTCTTCTTTGTTCGACAATCGTTATTATACCATTCATCGACTGTTATCAGTAGTGTTTCGGCTTGTTTTTCGTGTATAATAATCAAAAAATGAAAAAAGTTTGAAAAGGGGAAGAAACGTGGACCAATTTTTAGCATATCCGCTTCGAGAAATACCGTATGTTGTGTTGGCGCTTGCGCTTGCGTTTTCTGTTCATGAATTTGCGCACGCATACGTGGCGTATAAATTTGGTGATCCGACGGCAAAACAACAAGGGAGACTAACGTTGTCGCCGCTCGCTCATTTAGACATACTAGGGACATTGCTTATTTTTATCGCTGGGTTCGGTTGGGCGCGTCCGGTGCCGGTCAATCGCGGATATTTTCGTCACCCGCGTCTTGCGGGCGTTCTCGTTTCTGTCGCAGGTCCGCTCAGCAATTTGTTGCTTGCGGCCATTGGCTTCGCTTTATGGTATGCGATGATTCGCATCGGTATATTTGAATTCATCCCGATCTGGTTTCGAGACGGATTGTATCAGTTTTTTGAAATTTATATCGGATTGAATATTTTATTGTTCGTTTTTAACTTATTGCCGTTTCCTCCGCTTGATGGTTATCGTATTGTCGAAGATTTAGCACCGATGCACGTGCGTGCGAAAATGACGCAATTTGAAAACTACGGGGCGCTCATTTTTTTAATTCTTATTTTTACGCCATTAGATCAATATACGATTCAACCGATTTTTCATGTCGCTATTCCAGCGGTTGCTCAATGGCTACAAAGCATATTTTCAACACTTATTTTGTAAAGAAAGGATGAACGAACGTGGAAGAGAAAAAAAAGCCGATGTTTAACATTATTAAAAAAGAGCCAAAAGTGCACGGAACGTTTGGAACAGGGGTGCTCAGTTTATCAAACGTTTCTCCAGTTATTATCGACGTTGAAGCAGGTGAAGCGTTCATTGATATGGGGGCGATGCATGCGCGTAGCGTCGTAGAAAAAGGCATTAAATTTACGCCAAATCGCGAAGAAGTGCCAAATGGCAAACTATATTGGCTCGTGTGGGTAATGATTGATCAGACGGAAGAAGGACCGTATTATGCCGGGGTGACGGCATGTGAGATGACGGTCGATCGTGAAGCGCGCCGCGGATATAAATCGCTTCCTGAGCACGTCAATCGGATGGATAAATCATTAAAGCGCCATATTATCGTCGACCATATGGATGGGCGCTCAAAAGAAGTTTTAGCTTCATTTTTACAACAACATAACCGCGACATGTGGGAGCGTTCGAGCGAGGAATTGAAACGTCAGCTTCAAAATCATGGATAAAATGTGACGGTTTTGTGAACGAGGTCATATCCATACTTGTCGTTGAGTGGGAAAAGGAGTAAACTAAAGGTACAAATGTAACACATGATAAAACTAGGACGCATAAACGCCCAAGCATACTCGCTTGGGCGTTTGTGTTTAAAACCAGTCGAACAGTCGCTTAAACCATGAATCTTTTTCTTTTTTCTTTTTGTTCTTTTTCTTTTCTGCCGGATGGTCTTTGCAGTAGTCTGTTGGTTCTGTACCGACAACGTAATACGTTAATCTTGTTGTCGGACAAGCTGCAGTAGCGAGCTTACCGCTATGAGGATCGACATATACGCCGATAACTCCTTCTGGTGGCTCAAATGTCGCGACTTTTCTTCCGCGTAAACTATCTTCCATAAAACTGACCCAAATATGTTTTGCGTATTGCTTTTCATCCGTGCGATCAATCGTTTCATCTCGGTCATATCCCGTCCAGACGGCAGTGACGAGTTGGGGTGTAAAACCGATCATCCAACTATCCGTTTTCGTCGTTCCTGATTTTCCAGCATACGGTCGAGTCATACGTGATGTAATCGATTGCCCTGTCACCGAAGCATAGTCATTTAACGTTGGATCAAACATGCCGGTCATTAAATGCGTCGTCACAAAAGCAAGCGCCGGATCGAGTATTTGTTCATCGCTTGACCGTTGTTCATATAGCACTTTTCCTTCGTAATTTGTCACCTTTTTAATAAATACAGGCTCGACTTTTTTTCCGCCATTGGCGATGATACTGTAGGCGCGCGCCATATCAATGACTTTAACGGGCGACGTCCCGAGAGCAAGCGATGGCACTTGTTTCAGTTTACTTGTAATACCGAGTTGTTTCGCGATGGCTACAAGCTTGTCTTGTCCAAGCAGCAAATGTGTTTTTACGGCATAGACGTTATCCGAAAGAGCAATCGCTTGAGCAAGTGTAATTGTATCGTTTGCGTAATAGTTGTTAAAGTTGCGAGGTGTATATGTCGAGCCATCTTCAAGCGTAAACGTCGTCGGTTCACTACGTAATTGCGTCGATGGAGTAAATCCGTGCTGTAGCCCGCCATAATATAAAAACGGTTTAAATGTAGAACCGGGTTGACGTTCTGCTTGTATCGCGCGATTGAACGGGCTTTTTTCATAGTCGCGCCCCCCGACAAGCGCTTTAACTTCTCCTGTCTTTGGCTCCATCGCAACGAGTGCGACTTGAATGTTTGATTGCGAATGAATCGTTTCTTTTATCTTTTCCTCTGCGATTGCCTGCATGTTGACATCGAGCGTCGTGTACACACGTAATCCGCCCATTTCAATCGTTTCTTCATCAAGTCCGAGCACCGTTTTTAACATATGCTTGACAGCGTCTTGGAAATACGGGGCAATCGTTTTTGTTTTCATTTGTTGGCCGTTTGAAAAGTAAAGTGGTTCGTTTGCGGCTTGTTTTGCTTCTTCTTTCGACAAAAATTTTGCTTCAACCATCGAATGTAGAACGATGCGTTGCCGTTTCTTTGCTCGTTCTAAATCAACGAGTGGCGAATAGTAGCTTGGGCCTTTCGGAATACCTGCAAGCATCGCTGCTTCTGCCACGGTCAACTCACGAGCGGACTTTCCGAAATAAAAGTTAGCAGCTGCTTCAATGCCGTATACGCCATGTCCGTAGTAAATCGTGTTTAAATACCCTTCTAAAATATCATGTTTATCGTAGTTTGCTTCCAGTCGAATTGTATATAACGCTTCTTGTATTTTGCGCCACCACGTCTTCTCATAGCTTAAAAATAAATTGCGCGCATATTGTTGGGTAATTGTGCTTGCCCCTTGCACTTTTTTCATCGCTTTTATGTCTGCAACGATCGCCCCGGCGATACGTTTCAAATCGAAACCGTAATGGTCAAAAAACTTTCGATCTTCCACCGCAATCGTTGCATGAATGGCGTGTTCGGACATGTCCGATAGTTTAACCCAATATCTTTTCCCGCCGTAATGGTTTTCACCAATTTTCGTGCCGTCTTCTGCATAAAAAATAGTCGATTGCGGAACCGCTAAAGGGGGAGGGCCTTTCCATTTCGCAAATATAATGAGCCCCGCGATCGTTATCGTGCCTAACAAGCTGCTAACTAGCGCAAACCAAAGGAAGAGCCGCATATATTTAAACGTTCGTTTCCATCGTTCGATGGCGATCGTCTCCATAGCCATCACCTCATTTTTTACGTTTAAAATTAGTATGAAAACATTTTTATTTTTTTAAACGTTTTCTAGCAATTTTTACTTGAAATTTTGCTAGATTGCTCTATACTTTTTCATGTTTAGCATTTTATTTTTTGGGCATGATAAGCGGTGCATTATTGACGAAAGGGTGTTCAAACATGGAACTTTGGTTTACTGAAAAACAGACGGACAGCTTTGGGATTACAGCACGAATTAAACGCACTTTACATACAGAGCAAACGGAATTTCAAAAGCTCGATATGGTTGAAACAGAACAATTCGGCAACATGCTTATTTTAGACGGAATGGTTATGACAACGCAAAAAGATGAATTCGTCTATCATGAAATGGTTGCGCACGTCCCGCTATTTACGCACCCGAATCCAGAAAACGTTCTTGTCGTCGGCGGCGGAGATGGCGGTGTCATTCGCGAAGTATTAAAGCATCCGAGCGTGAAAAAAGCGACGCTCGTTGAAATTGACGGGAAAGTCATCGAGTATTCGAAAAAATATTTGCCGGAAATCGCTGGAAAATTAGACGATCCGCGCGTGGAAGTGAAAGTGGACGACGGCTTTATGCACATTGCGCAAAGCGAAAACGAATACGACGTCATTATGGTTGACTCAACAGAGCCAGTCGGTCCAGCGGTCAATTTATTTACAAAAGGGTTTTATGCAGGCATTGCGAAAGCGTTAAAAGATGATGGTATTTTTGTTGCGCAAACAGACAATCCATGGTTTAAAGCAGATTTAATTCGCACTGTTCAACGTGATGTGCGTGAAATTTTCCCAATTACACGTTTATATATCGCAAACATTCCAACGTATCCGAGCGGCATGTGGACGTTTACTATGGGCTCAAAAAAATACGATCCGCTTGAAGTGAGCGAAGAACGTTTCCACGACATTGAAACGAAATATTACACAAAACAGCTTCATAAAGCGTGCTTCGTATTGCCGAAATTCGTTGAAGACTTAGTGAAGTAAGGGGAGAAGACGATGCGATTTGATGAAGCGTATTCTGGCAACGTATTTATTAAAAGCCATCCGAATTTTGAAGAAAGCCAAGCGGTTATTTACGGGATGCCGATGGACTGGACAGTTAGCTACCGCCCAGGCTCCCGTTTCGGTCCAGCACGCATTCGCGAAGTGTCAATCGGGCTTGAGGAATATAGCCCATATTTAGATCGCGAGCTGGATGAAGTGAAATATTTTGATGCAGGTGATATTCCTTTACCATTTGGTAACGCTCAGCGCAGTTTAGACATGATTGAACAGTTTGTTGATCGTATATTGGAAGCGGGAAAATTTCCGCTCGGTCTTGGTGGCGAACATTTAGTGTCTTGGCCGGTCATGAAAGCGGTGTATAAGAAATATCCAGACTTAGCGATTATTCATATGGATGCTCACACAGATTTGCGCGAGCATTACGAAGGTGAGCCGTTGTCGCATTCAACGCCAATTCGTAAAATTGCTGAGCTCATTGGACCGAAAAACGTATATTCTTTCGGCATTCGGTCGGGCATGAAAGAAGAATTTGAGTGGGCAAAAGAAAACGGTATGTATATTGCGAAATTTGACGTGCTTGAGCCGTTAAAAGAAGTGCTCCCAACGCTTGCAGGCCGTCCGGTATATGTCACAATTGACATTGATGTATTAGATCCAGCGCACGCGCCAGGAACAGGAACCGTCGATGCAGGCGGTATTACGTCAAAAGAGCTACTGGCTGCTATTCACGCCATCGCTCGTTCCGATGTGCGCGTTGTCGGAGCAGATTTAGTTGAAGTTGCACCTGTATATGACCATTCTGAACAAACAGCCAACACAGCAAGCAAGCTCGTGCGCGAAATGCTTCTCGGTTGGGTGAAATAAAGATCAATCCCTGTCGGTGAGACAGGGATTTTTTTTTCATAAAACTATTGCCAATGTCATACATTGAAAGTAACATTTACATAGTGTCAATATTGGAAAGGAGGTGAAAAAATGGGCATTCGATTAATTAAAATTTCTGCTGTTTATTTCGCAATTGGCGTCTGTTTAGGGCTTTATATGTCGATGACGCACGTTTTTACATTTACACCTGTTCACGTTCATATTAACTTGCTTGGTTGGACAGCGTTAACGCTTGCTGGTATTTTATATCATTTATTCCCTCATATTGCGGAAACGAAAACAGCGAAAGCGCATTTTTGGCTTCATAACGTCGGTTTACCAGCAATGATGATCGGCTTAGCGTTTGTCGTCTCTGGAAATGAAGCGTTCATTCCATTGACAGCGCTCGGAGGTACTCTTGTGACGCTCGCCGTACTCGTGTTTGCATGGAATGTATTAAAAAACTTAAAGCAGGTGTAATATGTTAGGCGGTCTCTAAAAAGAGGCCGCCTATTGCATGTATGCGCCTCTTTTTCTATACTTAACTACAGTCACAACAACAGCAAGGATGTGGGGAAGGTGAACGGAACACCAATACAACTCAAGCAAGTGACAGAAATTCGTGACGGTGCACGAAAAGAAATTGTTGTCATTGAGGCAAATGGTTTATACTACTTAAAAGGAGACGCAACGTATGTGACGTTTGAAGAGACGTACGAAGGAGAAACGATCAAAAATATTGTGAAGATTGCCAATGATGAAGTCGTCGTTCTTCGTTCCGGTGCAGTCTCGATGCGCCATACGTTCCGTAAACAGTCAGAAACGGTGGGCACGTACGAAAGTCCGGTGGCGCGCTGGGAAATGAAAACAAAAACAGAACAAGTTTTGTATCAGTATAATGAAAAAACAAAAAAAGGGCAGTTGTTTTTTTCCTACATACTCCATTTATCTGGGAAACATGTCGGTCGTCATGCAGTGACGATTTCGTTTAAGGAGGCAAAAAAATGAACATTGTTGAACAAATGAAACAAAAACTAAAAGAAGAAATTAAAGAAGCGGTCATTCGCTCAGGCGTCGCGACAGAAGCAGACGTTCCAAGCGTCATTTTAGAGACGCCGAAAGACAAAGCGCACGGCGATTATTCAACAAACGTGGCGATGCAACTTGCGCGCGTCGCAAAAAAAGCACCGCGTATGATCGCGGAAGATATTGTACGTCATTTTAACGGTGAAGCCGTATTTGTTCAAAAAGTGGACATTGCTGGACCGGGGTTTATTAATTTTTACATGGACAATCGTTATTTAACTGAGCTCGTTCCGACCATTTTACAAGCAGGCGATGCGTACGGTGAAACAAACGTCGGCAATGGACAAAAAGTGCAAGTTGAGTTTGTTTCCGCAAACCCGACAGGTAGCTTACATTTAGGTCATGCGCGTGGAGCAGCTGTTGGCGATTCATTATGTAACATCTTGAAAAAAGCAGGTTTTGACGTCACACGTGAATATTACATTAACGATGCTGGCAATCAAATCGCCAATTTAGCCAAGTCGGTCGAAGCGCGTTATTTTCAAGCGCTTGGTATCGATAAGGACATGCCAGAAGACGGCTACTTCGGTGAAGATATTATTGAGCTAGGGAAAAAATTAGCAGAAGAACATGGCGACAAGTTTGTCGCGCTCGATGAACAAGAGCGACTTCAACAATTCCGTGAATATGGGTTAGCGTTTGAAATGGATAAAATTAAAAAAGATTTAGCCGACTTCCGCGTCACATTTGATGTTTGGTATTCGGAAACATCGCTTTACCATAACGGAAAAATTGAGAAGGCGCTTGAAACGTTGCGCGAAAAAGGGCATATTTACGAGCAGGATGGCGCGACATGGTTCCGCTCGACGACATTCGGTGATGACAAAGACCGCGTACTTATTAAACAAGATGGCACGTACACGTATTTATTGCCGGACATTGCATACCATCAAGATAAACTTGAGCGTGGATTTGAAAAAATTATTAACATTTGGGGCGCGGATCATCACGGTTACATTCCGCGCATGAAGGCGGCGATCGCTGCGCTCGGATACGACCCAAATGTGTTAGAAGTTGAAATTATTCAGCTCGTTAGTTTATATCAAAACGGTGAGAAAGTACGTATGAGCAAACGGACAGGAAAGGCGGTTACGTTGCGTGACTTAATGGAAGAAGTCGGACTGGACGCTACGCGCTATTTCTTTGCGATGCGCTCATCAGATACGCATTTAGATTTCGATATGGATTTAGCTGTATCGCAATCAAACGAAAACCCTGTATATTATGCACAATATGCCCATGCGCGCGTATGCAGCATGCTTCGTCAAGGCGAAGAACAAGGGTTATCTTATGATGGTGACCTATCTTTTACGTACGAATTAGCGGAAAAAGAAATCGACTTATTGAAAAAACTTGGGGAGTTTCCTTCAGCTGTTGCGGAAGCAGCGGTGAAGCGTTCACCACATCGAATGACGAACTACATTTTCGATCTTGCCT
This sequence comes from Anoxybacillus suryakundensis, assembly GCF_001418025.1. Classification (NCBI taxonomy): domain Bacteria; kingdom Bacillati; phylum Bacillota; class Bacilli; order Caryophanales; family Anoxybacillaceae; genus Anoxybacillus; species Anoxybacillus suryakundensis. The sequence goes on along the minus strand of NZ_LIOK01000005.1, from coordinate 82,097 downwards.
CTGCATTGCATAGTTTTTACAATGCGGAAAAAGTACTTGATGCAACGAACGTGGAAAAAAGTCGCGCTCGCTTAGCACTTATGAAAGCTGTACAAATTACATTAAAAAATGCTTTAGCGCTTGTCGGTGTACATGCTCCTGAAAAAATGTAATACGAAAGAGGGTGTCCCCAATAGGGCACCCTTTTTCACTACAATAACGGGGACATCCATGTCGCAACCCCTTCTTTCAGCCGATGAAGCCAAGATTGCTTGCGAAAATATTCCGCTGTCAACAACGTTGATGTGTCGATGTCTTTGGCGATCGTTTGTTTGACATGTTGAATGAACGATTTGTCATATATATAACAATTCATTTCGTAGTTAATGAACAAACTGCGACGATCAAAATTCGCTGTACCGATATCACATATATCGTCATCGATGACAATTACTTTTGCATGGTAAAACCCATGATAAAACTGATAAATATGAGCGCCTGTATGAAGTAGCCGACGAAAAGACGGATACGCTGCTTCTTTCACAAACGGATGATCCGCTTGCATCGGTACAATAATCGTCAGTTGAACACCCCGTTCCATCGCTTCAAGAAGAGAATGCATAATTTTTTTACTTGGAATAAAATATGGGGTTCCGATGATGATTTCCTGTTTTGCTTGTTTAATCAGCTGAATAAATTCATCTTCTAAATACTTCCCGTCCGTTGGAAGAAGACGATGTTTCATCATTCCTTTTCGAAGGGGAGGAAAATACCGTTCATCATCTCCAAACGATTGCCCAGTCGCTTTTGTCCAGTCTTCTTGAAACTGTCGCTGCAAGTCATGCACACCTTCTCCGACAATCTTCAAATGATAGTCGCGCCAATGGCCAAACTTCGGATCTTGCCCCATATATTCTTTTCCGACGTTAAACCCGCCTAAATAGCCAATTTTCCCGTCAATAACAGTAATTTTCCGATGATTCCGTTCGTTCAATTTGTAGAAAAAAAACGGCAATGTCGGACGGTTCGCAAAAGCAAATTGCCCACTTTTTTGTCGGAGGGAAGCCGGTAACCCGAAGCTGCCGACCCAATCGACGAGCAGACGTACTTCTACCCCTTCGTTTACTTTTTGCTCAAGTAAAGAAAAAAATCGCTGACCGATTTCATCATCGCGCACGATATAAAATAAAATGTGAATATGATGTTTCGCTTGTTCTAACTGTGCAAAATAGTCATCAAACAACGTTTCACCTGTCGTAAATAGCGAAATGTCGCTTTCACGTTCAATGCCGACCTTTTTTCGTGCTGATGCTTTTGACACTTTATCGCCCCATTTATAATCAAGCACAAGAAGAAACAATAAAATGATCGCAATGACGAGCCAACGCATGCCTCCACTCCTTTCTTTCGTGTAGTTTCCCCAAAAAGAAAATAAAAAATGAGAAAAAATATTGACTGAATGCTCATTCATTATATAATGAAAGTAAGTTTGTTCAGAAAATTTATTTTATTTTTACAACAAAGGGGGAAGGGTATTGTGCTTTGGTTGAACTGGATCGCTTTTTTGCTTGTGACAGCGTACGCTGTTCATCTATTTGTCTATCTCGTCAAAACGCGCATTGCGTATATTAAGCTAGGGAAAAAAGTTGAGTTTGATGGAAAAGTAAAAGAACGTCTGCAAAACATATGGATCAATGTTTTTGGGCAAAAAAAGCTATTAAAAGATAAAAAAAGCGGCATTATTCACGTCATGTTCTTTTACGGCTTTATTCTCGTTCAATTTGGTGCCATTGACTTCATCATTAAAGGGCTTGTCCCAGGGGCGCACTTGCCGCTCGGGCCACTTTATCCAGCGTTTACGTTTTTTCAAGAAATTGTGACATTACTTATTTTAGTGGCGGTACTATGGGCGTTTTATCGTCGTTACATTGAAAAGCTTGTCCGCTTAAAACGTGATTTCAAAGCAGGACTTGTTCTTATTTTTATCGGTGGACTTATGCTTTCCGTGCTGTTTGGAAATGGCATGGGGCGCATTTGGCATAACGAAGGAACGTCATGGAGCGAACCTGTCGCTTCTGCGATTGCACTTGCATTTAATTGGGTAGGAGAAACAGGAGCAGCAGTATTGTTTTTCGTTGCTTGGTGGGTGCACTTGCTGATTTTATTAACGTTTTTAGTGTACGTGCCACAATCGAAACATGCCCATTTAATCGCTGGACCAGTCAATGTCTTTTTTAGTCGGTTAACGAGACCGAAGCTTGAGAAAATCAACTTTGAAGATGAGACGCAAGAGTCGTTTGGTGTTGGGAAAATTGAAGATTTTAAGCAAACGCAACTCATCGATTTATATGCGTGTGTCGAGTGCGGGCGCTGCACGAACATGTGTCCAGCAACGGGGACAGGGAAAATGTTATCACCGATGGATCTTATTTTAAAATTGCGTGACCATTTAACTGAAAAAGGCGCAGCCATCACATCGAAAGCTCCTTGGGTACCAACGTTTGCGTTTGCGAATACAAAAGGAAACCAACTCGCCTTCATGGCGCAAGGAATGCAAGAACAAGCGGCAACGATCGAAATGCCGAATTTGATTGGCGATGTCATTACGGAAGAAGAAATTTGGGCATGTACGACGTGTCGCAACTGTGAAGACCAATGCCCAGTTATGAATGAACATGTCGATAAAATTATTGACTTACGTCGTTACCTCGTATTAACAGAAGGAAAGTTAAACCCTGATGCACAGCGTGCGATGACAAATATCGAACGTCAAGGAAATCCATGGGGACTGAATCGCAAAGAAAAGGAAAATTGGCGCGAGTTGTGTGAAGATGTCCGGATTCCGACAGTAAAAGAAATGCAAAAAGCTGGAGAAGAATTCGAATATTTATTATGGGTCGGCTCGATGGGGTCATTCGATAACCGAAGCCAAAAAATTGCGTTAGCTTTTGCGCGTCTATTAAATGAAGCAGGCGTGAAATTTGCGATTTTAGGCAACAAGGAGAAAAACTCTGGCGATACGCCGCGCCGTTTAGGAAACGAATTTTTATTCCAAGAATTAGCAACATCTAATATTGCAGAGTTTGAAAAAGCAGGTGTGAAAAAAATTGTGACGATCGATCCGCATGCGTATAACACATTCAAAAATGAATATCCGGATTTCGGCTTTGAAGCGGAAGTATATCACCATACAGAGTTACTAGCAAAGCTTGTGGAAGAAGGTCGCCTCGTCCCAAAATATGAAGTCAACGAAGTCGTTACATTCCACGATTCATGTTATTTAGGCAGATATAACGATGTATACGATGCACCGCGTCAAATTTTGAAAGCGATTCCGGGTGTGAAGCTCGTGGAAATGGCACGCCATCGCGAAACAGGCATGTGTTGCGGTGCAGGTGGCGGATTAATGTGGATGGAAGAAACGACAGGCACGCGCATTAACGTAGCGCGCACAGAACAGGCGCTTGAAGTGAATCCAACAGTTATTAGCTCGGGCTGTCCGTACTGTTTAACGATGTTATCAGATGGAACAAAAGCAAAAGAAGTGGAAGAAAAAGTCGGCACGTATGATGTCGCTGAGCTGTTAGAAAAGGCTGTATTTGGACCTGTTCATTAAAAAATTCTAAAAAAAATAAATAGTTTTATTTTTAAGACATTTTCAGTATAATGAAAGCAACGGGAAGGTGTGCGGTTTCGTGCGCCTTCTTTGCCCGTCCATAATTGAACGAGCGTTCGCTCAACATTTTTGAAAGGGCTTTCTTATGAAGAAAAGGGGGAGAAACATGAGGAAAACGGTCATTGTTAGCGGGGTACGTACACCATTTGGAAAATTCGGTGGAAGTTTAAGTGCATTCAGCGCTGCGCAGCTTGGAGGTATGGCAATCAAAGAGGCGCTCGTGCGCGCAAATATGAATGCAGAAGATGTCGATGAAGTCGTTTTTGGTACTGTATTGCAAGGTGGACAAGGACAACTTCCATCGCGACAAGCGGCCAGAGAAGCAGGCATTCCGTGGGAGACGAAAACAGAAACGATCAATAAAGTATGCGCCTCAGGGATGCGTAGTGTCACGCTCGGTGATCAAATTATTCGTGCTGGGGACGCGGATGTCATCGTTGCAGGTGGAATGGAATCGATGAGCAACGCACCGTATATATTGCCGAAAGCACGCTGGGGACTGCGCATGGGTGATTCGACGGTAAAAGATTTAATGGTGTATGACGGATTAACATGCAGTTTTACAGGCGTGCATATGGGCATTTACGGAAGTGAGACGGCAAAAGAGTTAGGTATTACGCGTGAAGAGCAAGATCGTTGGGCGTATCGAAGTCATCAATTAGCTATTGCAGCGATCGAAAGCGGTAAGTTTGCGGAAGAAATCGTTTCTGTTACTATTCCGCAACGAAAAGGCGAACCGATCACAGTAGCGGTTGATGAGTCGCCGCGTAAAGATACGTCGCTTGAAAAATTAGCGAAGCTTGCGCCTGTGTTTGATCCAACGGGCACCATTACCGCAGGAAATGCGCCAGGGGTAAATGATGGGGCAGCTGCGCTTGTATTAATGAGCGAAGAACGGGCGCAACAAGAAGGGCTCACCCCGCTTGCGACGATTGTCGCGCATACGGCAATTGCCATTGAAGCGAAAGATTTTCCGAAAACGCCAGGCATCGTCATCAATGAATTGTTGCGTAAAACAGGAAAAACAGTAAACGACATTGATTTATTTGAAATTAACGAAGCGTTTGCTGCTGTCGCTTTAGCAAGCATGAAAATTGCTGACTTGCCAGAAGAAAAAGTAAACGTCAACGGTGGCGCCATTGCCCTTGGGCATCCGATCGGGGCAAGCGGTGCGCGCGTTATTATTACGTTAATTCATGAATTAAAACGCCGTGGTGGCGGCACTGGCATTGCAGCGATTTGTAGCGGTGGCGGTCAAGGCGATGCAGTAATGATTGAAGTTCATTAACGGGGGATGGAACGATGAAAAAAGTGATGGTTGTTGGTGCTGGTCAAATGGGATCAGGGATTGCTCAAGTGTGTGCCACAGCAGGATATGACGTCATTTTAAACGATGTCAATGAAGAGCGCGTACAATGGGGGCTGAACAATATTGCAAAAAGCATCAATAAGTTTGTTGAAAAAGGAACATTCAGCGCACAACAGCGCGATGAAGTGATCGGTCGCATTCGTCCATCGACAACTTTGCAAGATGGAAGCGATGTCGATGTCGTCATCGAAGCGGTTGTTGAAAATATGGATGTGAAAACAGCATTGTTTGCACAGCTAGATGAAATCACTCCTCCGCATGCCATTTTAGCGACAAATACGTCCTCACTACCGATTACAGAAATTGCCGCAGCAACGAAGCGACCAGAGAAAGTCATTGGCATGCATTTTATGAATCCAGTACCGATTATGAAACTTGTTGAAATTATTCGCGGTCTCGCGACGGCTGACGAAGTATATGAAGCGATCGAACAAATGACAAAAACGTTAGGAAAAGTACCGGTTGAAGTAAACGATTTCCCAGGATTTGTTTCCAATCGTGTATTAATGCCGATGATTAATGAAGCGATTTATTGTTTATACGAAGGTGTGGCGACGAAAGAAGCGATTGACGAAGTGATGAAACTTGGCATGAATCATCCAATGGGACCGCTCACCTTAGCGGATTTTATCGGCTTAGATACGTGTCTATACATTATGGAAGTGCTTCATGATGGACTTGGTGACGATAAATATCGTCCGTGTCCGCTTTTACGTAAATATGTGAAAGCGGGTTGGCTCGGACGAAAAACAGGGCGAGGATTTTACACGTACGAATAAAGGGGTTGTCAGCATGAATTTACATTTTACAGAAGAACAGCAAATGATGCGTCAAATGGTGCGCGAGTTTGCTGAAAATGAAATTGCACCGTTCGTTGAACGGATGGAGCGCGGAGAGTTTCCGCGCCCGATTCTTGAAAAAATGGCGGAGCTCGGCTTAATGGGGATTACTGTACCTGAGCAATATGGCGGTGCGGGGATGGATTTTACGTCATATATCATTGCGATACACGAAATTTCAAAAGTGAGCGCTGTCGTAGGGGTCATTTTATCTGTCCATACGTCTGTCGGCACAAATCCGATTTTATATTTCGGAACGGAGGAGCAAAAACGAAAATATGTGCCGAAGCTCGCGCGCGGTGAATATTTAGGAGCGTTTTGCTTAACAGAACCAGGATCAGGATCGGATGCAGCAAGCTTAAAAACGACAGCCATTCGCGATGGTGACCATTATGTATTAAATGGCTCGAAAGTATTTATTACAAACGGTGGGGAAGCGGATACGTATATCGTATTTGCTCGTACAAATCCAGAAGAAAAAGGAAGTAAAGGAGTAAGCGCATTTATCGTTGAAAAACATACGCCAGGTCTTATCATCGGAAAAGACGAGAAAAAAATGGGGTTGCACGGCTCACGTACGGTTCAATTATCGTTTGAAGATATGCGCGTGCCTGCGGAAAACTTACTCGGTCAAGAAGGGGACGGATTTAAAATCGCGATGGCTAACTTAGATAGCGGTCGTATCGGGATTGCGGCTCAATCGCTCGGTATTGCCGAAGCCGCGCTTGAACATGCAACGAATTATGCGAAAGAACGCATTCAATTCGGTAAGCCGATCGCCGAACAACAAGGCATTGCGTTTAAACTAGCCGATATGGCAACGAACGTCGAAGCGGCCAAACTGCTCGTTTATCATGCTGCTTTTTTACGTTCAAACGGTATGCCGTGTGGAAAAGAAGCGTCGATGGCGAAGCTGTTTGCATCAAAAACAGCGATGGAAAACGCCATTGAAGCGGTACAAATTTTCGGAGGCAACGGCTACACAGAAGACTATCCGGTTGAACGGCTATTCCGCGATGCGAAAGTGTGCGAAATTTATGAAGGAACGAGTGAAATTCAACGGCTTGTCATTAGTAAACATTTGTTGAGGGGGATGGGAAAATGAATTTTCAACTTAGTGAAGAGCATGAAATGATACGAAAAATGGTGCGCGATTTTGCGAAAAACGAAGTGGCACCGACAGCAGCAGAACGCGATGAAGAAGAACGTTTTGATCGCGACATTTTTAATAAAATGGCGGAGCTCGGTTTGACGGGCATCCCGTGGCCAGAGGAATACGGTGGTATCGGTAGCGATTATTTAGCATACGTCATCGCTGTGGAGGAGCTTTCAAAGGTGTGCGCATCGACAGGGGTGACGCTTTCCGCTCACATTTCGTTAGCAAGTTGGCCGATTTATAAATTTGGGAACGAACAACAAAAACAAACGTATTTACGAGCATTAGCAACAGGCGAAAAGCTTGGGGCATACGGTTTGTCTGAACCAGGGGCAGGTTCTGACGTTTCAGCAATGAAAACGCGTGCTGTAAAGGATGGCGATCATTACGTATTAAACGGCTCAAAAGTATGGATTACAAACGGTGGGGAAGCAGACATTTATGTTGTTTTTGCGGTGACAGATCCAGAGAAAAAACATCGTGGCATTAGCGCATTTATTGTTGAAAAAGGAACGCCTGGATTTTCGATCGGGAAAAAAGAGAAAAAGCTTGGCATTCGTTCATCACCAACGACGGAGCTTATTTTTGAAGATTGTCGCATTCCGAAAGAAAATTTGCTCGGTGAAGAAGGAGAAGGATTTAAAATTGCGATGATGACGCTTGATGGTGGTCGAAATGGCATCGCTGCGCAAGCGGTCGGCATCGCTCAAGGGGCGTTAGATGCAGCGGTAGAATATGCGAAAGGACGTATTCAATTCGGTAAGCCAATTGCAGAACAACAAGGTATTGCCTTTAAGCTAGCTGATATGGCAACAGCGATTGAAGCGGCTCGTTTACTAACGTATCAAGCGGCATGGCTTGAATCAAACGGTTTACCGTACGGAAAAGAATCAGCGATGGCAAAATTGTTTGCAGGGGATACAGCGATGAAAGTGACCGTTGAAGCGGTACAAATTTTTGGCGGCTACGGTTATACGAAAGACTATCCAGTGGAGCGGTTTATGCGCGATGCAAAAATTACGCAAATTTATGAAGGGACGCAAGAAATTCAACGCATCGTCATTTCAAGAATGTTAACGAAATAGGAGGGGTGTGATGAAAAAGCGTGAAGTTCCAGCATCTGTAAAAGATGAGCGGCTTGTGAAAAAAAGGCGCAACCAAATGATTAAAGGGGCGATTTCGCTATTTAAGCAAAAAGGGTTTCATCAAACGACGACGCGCGAAATTGCCCGCGCTTCTGGCTTTAGCATCGGAACGTTGTACGAATACATTCGCAAAAAAGAAGACGTCCTTTATTTAGTGTGCGATCGCATTTACGATGAAGTGCGCGATCGCATGGAACAAGCTATTGATACGACACAAGGGGATTTAGACGGCTTAAAATTAGCGATTGCTTACTATTTTCGTGTCGTTGATGAGCTGCAAGATGAAGTGCTCGTCATGTATCAAGAGGCAAAATCACTTGGTAAAGAATCGCTTCCGTATGTGCTTAATAAAGAATTGCAAATGGTTGCGATGTTTGAACATATTTTACGACGCTGCGTGGACAATGGGGTATTTTCATTAACAGAACAAGAAATTCAATTATTTGCACATAACATTTTCGTGCTCGGTCAAATGTGGGGGTTCCGTCGTTGGGCGTTGAAAAAAATGTATACGCTCGATGAATATATTCAATTGCAAACAAAGCTATTGCTTGAAGGGCTTATGAAGCGGTAGCGAAAGGGGATGGGAGAAAGATGGCGCACATTTATCGTCCAAAACATCACGTTCGCTTTGTGACGGCGTCTAGTTTATTCGATGGGCATGATGCGGCAATCAACATTATGCGTCGCATTTTGCAAGCGAGCGGAGCTGAGGTCATTCATCTTGGACATAACCGCTCGGTTGAAGAAATTGTGAACGCTGCGATTCAAGAAGATGTGCAGGGCATTGCGGTATCTTCGTATCAAGGCGGTCATATGGAGTTTTTTAAATATATGTACGACTTATTACAACAGCGTGGTGCGGGACACATTCGCATCTATGGTGGTGGTGGTGGTGTCATTATTCCAAGGGAAATAAAAGAATTGCACGAATATGGTATCGCGCGTATTTTCTCGCCAGAAGACGGTCGACGTTACGGATTGCAAGGAATGATTAACATCATGATGGAAGAATGTGATTTTCCGACTGTCAAAGAAATTACCGATGAAGTAGAGCGATTAGCAACCGGGGACGTTCAAGCCGTAGCTCGCTTAATTACAGTGTGTGAGAACGGCGTAAACGCTCATAGCGAAATTGCTGCCACAGCCGAAGCCGTTTTCCGACAAGTGAAAGCGATGGCGAAACGCGTACCAGTTCTCGGCATTACCGGAACAGGTGGTGCGGGAAAAAGCTCGCTCACCGATGAACTTGTCCGCCGCTTTTTAAACGAAATTCCAGACAAAAAAGTGGCCATTTTATCGGTTGACCCGACAAAACAAAAAACGGGCGGTGCGTTGCTTGGGGATCGCATTCGTATGAATGCCATTTCTTCTCCGCGGGTGTATATGCGGAGCTTAGCAACACGTAGCTCGCGTTCGGAATTGTCGCTTGCGATTCAAGATGCGATTGAAGTCGTGAAAGCAGCAGGTTTTGATTTAGTGATCGTAGAAACGAGCGGGATCGGGCAAGGCGATGCAGCTATTAAAGATATTTGCGATATTGCGATGTATGTGATGACGAGCGAGTTCGGTGCTCCGTCGCAGCTCGAAAAAATTGATATGATCGACTATGCCGATCTCATCGTTATTAATAAATTTGAGCGACAAGGTTCAGAAGATGCGAAGCGCCAAGTGCAAAAGCAATATCAACGCAGCCATCAACTATTTGATCGCGATGTAAGCGAAATGCCTGTATTCGGCACGATCGCCAGCCAATTTAACGATCCAGGAACGAATACGCTGTTTGTTGCCTTAATCGATTTAATTAACGAACGAATGGGCACGAATTGGACAACGACATTGCAAAAAGTTGATCATGTTGAAAAACAAAACGTCATTATCCCGAACGAACGTCGCCATTATTTGCGCGAAATTGCCGATACGATCCGTCAATATCATAAGCGCGTTAACGAGCAGTGTGACATTGCTCGTCGCCTATTTCAGCTTGAAGGTGCCATCGAAACGATGAATGAGTATCATCGGGAACAAGCATTGGAAGCTTTGCAAGAGGCCAAGCGATCATATGAGGAAAAATTAACGCCAGAGTCGAGAAAGCTATTAGCTTCATGGGAAGATGTCAAAAAGAAATATGCCGCTAAAGAGTTTGTGACAAAAGTGCGCGATAAAGAAATCGTCACGCCACTAACGACAAAAAGTTTAGCAGGGTTAAATATTCCAAAAGTGGCGTTGCCAAAGTTTAAAGATTACGGAGAAATTTTACGATGGCTTTATAAAGAAAACGTTCCAGGTGTATTTCCATTTACCGCAGGTGTATTCCCGTTTAAACGGCAAGAAGAAGATCCGAAGCGACAATTTGCAGGAGAAGGTACGCCAGAGCGAACGAATCGGCGCTTCCATTACTTATGTAAAGACGATCCAGCGAAACGGTTAAGTACAGCGTTTGATTCCGTTACGTTATATGGAGAAGATCCGAATGAACGTCCAGACATTTTCGGAAAAATCGGTGAAAGTGGCGTAAGCGTTTGTACGTTAGATGATATGAAAAAGTTATACAAAGGTTTTGATTTATGCCATCCGCTTACATCTGTATCGATGACAATTAACGGTCCTGCGCCAATCATTTTAGCGATGTTTCTAAATACAGCGATTGATCAACAAGTAGAGAAGAAAGAAGCAGAGCTTGGACGAAAGTTAACGAAAGAAGAATACGAACAAGTCAAAGCATGGACGTTGCAAACGGTTCGGGGGACAGTCCAAGCGGACATTTTAAAAGAAGATCAAGGGCAAAATACGTGTATTTTTTCGACTGAGTTTGCTTTGCGCATGATGGGGGACATTCAACAATACTTTATCGACAATCGCGTTCGTAACTATTATTCTGTTTCCATCTCAGGCTATCATATTGCTGAAGCAGGAGCGAATCCGATTACGCAATTGGCGTTTACGCTAGCAAACGGTTTCACGTACGTAGAATATTATTTAAGCCGAGGCATGCACATTGATGATTTTGCGCCAAACTTATCGTTTTTCTTCAGTAACGGTCTCGATCCAGAATATACTGTCATCGGTCGGGTGGCCCGACGCATTTGGGCGGTTGCGATGCGCGAAAAATACGGGGCAAATGAACGAAGCCAAAAGTTGAAATATCACGTGCAAACGTCAGGTCGTTCGCTTCACGCGCAAGAAATTGACTTTAACGATATTCGTACAACGTTACAAGCGCTTATGGCGCTCCATGATAATTGTAACTCGCTTCATACGAACGCCTATGATGAAGCGATTACAACACCAACTGAAGAGTCTGTCCGTCGGGCGATGGCTATTCAGCTCATCATTACAAAAGAACATGGGTTAACGAAAAATGAAAACCCACTACAAGGTTCGTTCATTATTGAAGAGTTAACAGATTTAGTTGAAGAAGCGGTGTTAAAAGAGTTCGAACGTCTTGATGAACGCGGCGGCGTACTTGGCGCGATGGAAATGCAATATCAACGCGGCAAAATTCAAGATGAATCGATGTATTATGAAATGAAAAAACATAGCGGAGAGTTGCCGATCATTGGCGTGAACACATATTTAAATCCGAATGCAGCTGTCGAGGAAGAAATTGAAAGCTTGCAGCTTGCGCGCGCCTCGTACGAAGAAAAGCAACTACAACTCGAAAACTTGCGCAAATTCCAGGAACAACATAAAGGTGAAGTCGATGAAGCGCTTACGCGGTTAAAACATGTCGCCGTAAGCGGTGGAAACATTTTCGCTGAACTAATGGAAACGGTCAAAGTAGCAAGCTTAGGACAAATTACAAAAGCGTTGTACGAAGTCGGTGGACAATATCGCCGCAATATGTAATGTCGGGGGATGTCCCGACATTTTTTTTGGGCAACCGTCTAGCATAAAGTAAATGAATTTGTTTATAATGAATGGTATGGATTTTTGTTGTTTTCATACGTTGGAGAAAGGGAGTGCGGAAAGTGAGTTTGGAGCAATACTCTCAAGAACAATTGCGAGAGATGTCTTTCGTCGAACTTGCGTATTTACTATATATGTGAGAAAAAGCAGACGGTGTCATTTCAAGAGATGGTTGAACAGCTAGTCGCGATGAAAGGATTATCTGAAAGCGAAGTGAGCGCGCGATTAGCGCAGTTTTATACAGATTTAAACGTCGATGGGCGGTTCATTTGTGTTGGGGAAACGGCTTGGGGCTTGCGTTCGTGGTATCCGTATGATCAAACAGAGGATGAAGCAGTGCCTGTAGAACGCGTGAAGAAGAAGAAAAAAGTGGCGGATGACTTTGACGATTTCGATGAACTCATCGATGAAGACGAACTCGTATATGACGATTTAGATGAAGAATTATTAGATGATGAAGAGCTGTTAGACGATGATTTTGTATTAGATGAAGACGAAGAAGTCATTGATGATTTATTAGATGAAGAACTCGATTTAGACGACGCTCCAATTGATGAAGAGCTAGACGTCGTCGATGAAGAATTAGAGTTAGAAGAAGATGAGGAATTATAACCTTGACTTTTTACATCGATATATGTAGAATTCTGTTTGGGCTCTTTTCATAGAGATACGTTCGCTCCCTTACATATTTGTAAGCGGAGCGTTTTTATTTTTCCCCGAATTCGCACACACTGTAACTATTCTAAATGAGTTGAGGGGGAAGGTTTTCATGACAAAATATATTTTTGTAACAGGTGGCGTTGTATCATCGCTTGGGAAAGGAATTACGGCTGCATCACTTGGCCGATTATTAAAAAATCGTGGCTTAAAAGTGACGATTCAAAAGTTTGATCCGTACATTAACGTTGACCCAGGAACGATGAGTCCGTATCAACACGGAGAAGTGTTCGTTACAGATGACGGAGCGGAAACGGACTTAGACTTAGGACATTATGAGCGCTTTATTGACATTAATTTAAACAAATACAGCAACGTAACAACGGGAAAAATTTATTCGACCGTATTGAAAAAAGAACGTCGCGGCGATTATTTAGGTGGTACGGTCCAAGTTATTCCTCACATTACAAACGAAATTAAAGAGCGCGTGTTTCGAGCAGGGCGTGAAACGAATGCGGACGTAGTTATTACTGAAATTGGTGGAACGGTTGGTGACATTGAATCTCTTCCGTTTTTAGAAGCGATTCGTCAAATTAAAAGCGATGTCGGCCGTGACAATGTCATGTACATTCATTGTACGCTTGTACCGTATATTAAAGCGGCAGGTGAAATGAAAACGAAACCGACGCAACATAGCGTCAAAGAGTTGCGCAGCTTAGGCATTCAGCCAAACGTCATCGTCGTGCGTACAGAAATGCCGATGTCTCAAGATATGAAAGATAAAATCGCTTTGTTCTGTGACATCGATCCGAAAGCGGTCATTGAAGCGCGCGATGCCGATACGTTATACGCTGTGCCACTTATGCTTCAGGAACAAAAGCTCGATCAAATCGTTTGTGAACATTTAAAACTAAATTGTAACGAAGCGGATATGACCGAATGGGTTGCACTCGTTGAAAAAGTGCGCAATTTATCAAACAAAACAACGATTGCGCTCGTTGGAAAATACGTTGAGCTTCAAGATGCGTACATTTCTGTCGTGGAAGCGTTACGTCATGCAGGATATGCGTTTGATGCGGATATAGATATTCGTTGGATTAACTCTGAGCATGTCGATCGCGACAATGTGGCGCAGTTGCTTCAAGGAGTAAACGGTATTCTCGTTCCAGGCGGATTTGGCGATCGTGGAATTGAAGGAAAAATTGAGGCGATTCGCTATGCGCGTGAGCAACGCATCCCATTCCTTGGCATTTGTCTAGGTATGCAGTTAGCATCTGTTGAATTTGCTCGTCATGTCGTAGGGTTAAAAGGCGCACATTCGGCGGAAATCGATCCGAACACGCCACATCCAATCATTGATTTATTGCCAGAACAAAAAGATATTGAAGATTTAGGAGGAACGCTTCGTCTCGGATTGTATCCGTGCAAGCTCGTTGAAGGAACGAAAGCGTACGAAGCATATCAAGATGAAGTCATTTATGAGCGCCATCGCCATCGTTATGAATTTAACAATGAGTATCGTACGATGATGGAGGAAAATGGTTTTATCTTTTCCGGTACAAGTCCAGATGGTCGCCTTGTAGAAATTATTGAGTTGAAAGATCATCCATGGTTCGTGGCGGCGCAGTTCCATCCAGAATTTACATCTCGCCCAACGCGTCCGCAGCCACTTTTCCGCGAATTTATTCGCGCATCGTTAGAAAAATAAAGGAGGATGTCCGATATGGGCATCCTCTTACTCGTATTCCGCAACGATTTCTTGCGCCATGAGCGCTAAGCTATGATAGGCAAATAAAGCGGCAATCGCAGAAGGAAAGCCAACACGCGTACCGTCTTCTGTTGGAACGAGCGGATGTTTTAAACATAAATCAATATGTACATCGACATAGTCAACAAGTGATGTCGTCGTTTCCGCTTTAACAGATGACATGCCGATCGTCCATATGTTTTGTTTTTGAAGCTGTTTGGCGATGTCGATAGCTTTTTCATCTGTGCAAAAACGTGCAACGATAAGTACGCGGTCAGCAGTTGTTACTTCGGTCATGTTGAACCGTTTTACGTTTGGGAACCTTTCAGCTCCATGTAGCGCTTCCGCAACAACTGCTTCCATTTCATCGCTACCGTAAATAAAAATCGTACCGTTACCAATGACTGCTTGCGCAAGTAAACGGGCGGCGTCTTCAAACTGTTGTTCTTCTTGGGCACTTATGCGCTGAAACACACCAACGAGTTGTGTTGATAATATTTTTAACATGATAAATCTCCTTTTTATGCGACGTTGTCTTTGTTGCTCATTATATTAAAAAATAAAAAAATGATCAAAATTAGAACATGAAGCAGGATAAATGGTAAAAATTTCGAAATAATGATACGATAATAAAAATAGGAACTTTACATATGAAAAAAAGAAAAATAGAGGTGTTTATATGGCGGGGAAGATTTTGATTGTGGACGATCAGTTTGGCATTCGTATTTTATTAAATGAAGTATTTCAAAAAGAAGGGTACGAAACGTATCAGGCGGCAAACGGTGTTCAAGCTCTTGATTTGTTTGCGAGACACTCCCCGGATTTAGTGTTGTTAGACATGAAAATTCCGGGCATGGACGGAGTAGAAATTTTAAAGAAAATGAAAGAGATGAATGAAAATGTAAAAGTCATTGTAATGACGGCTTACGGAGAGCTGGATATGATTCATGAAACGAAAAAACTCGGTGCGCTGACTCATTTTGCGAAACCGTTTGACATAGACGATATGCGTGATGCAGTGAAACAATATATTGGTTAACCATTGACAGTTTTTTGAACTTTTTTCACAAAGTTTTGTTCGTTTCGGTGAATAATGTTGATGTGTGGAAACAAAGTTTGTTATTCTTATAATGTACATACTATTCGAGATCGTCTTGTATAAATTTGTCGAATTTTGGCCATTGTACATGTGAGAGGCGCTTTCGGATAGTGAATCATGGCTACATTTAAGGAGGATTTAACGATGCCTTTAGTTTCAATGACGGAAATGCTTAAACAAGCATTGGCAGGCAAGTATGCGGTCGGTCAATTCAATATTAACAACTTAGAATGGACGCAAGCGATTTTAGCAGCAGCGGAAGAAGAAAAGTCCCCTGTGATCCTCGGTGTGTCTGAAGGAGCAGCTCGCTATATGGGCGGCTTTAAAACAGTTGTGAATATGGTCAAAGGGTTAATGGAGGACATGAACATTACGGTTCCTGTTGCGATTCACCTTGACCACGGTTCAAGCTTTGAAAAATGTAAAGCAGCAATTGACGCTGGATTTACATCTGTTATGATCGACGCATCACATCATCCGTTTGAAGAAAACGTCGAAATTACATCAAAAGTTGTAGAGTACGCTCATGCACGTGGCGTATCTGTTGAAGCGGAGCTCGGAACAGTCGGCGGACAAGAAGATGATGTTGTTGCAGAAGGAATCATTTATGCAAATCCAGATGAGTGCGAAGAGCTTGTCAAGCGTACAGGCATCGACTGTTTAGCACCAGCGCTTGGATCTGTACATGGGCCATACAAAGGTGAGCCAAAATTAGGCTTCAAAGAGATGGAAGAAATTCGTGACCGTACAGGTGTACCGCTCGTATTACACGGTGGAACAGGTATTCCGACTGAACAAATTCAACGTGCCATTTCGCTCGGTACGTCAAAAATTAATGTGAACACAGAAAATCAAATGGCGTTTACAAAAGTTGTGCGCGAAGTGTTAGCGAAAGATGAAAAAGTGTACGATCCACGCAAATTCCTCGGCCCTGGCCGCGATGCGATTAAAGAAACAGTGATTGGCAAAATGCGTGAATTCGGTTCTTCCGGCAAAGCGTTGTAATAAAAGCCGCACCGTTTCAGCCTTGCTGAAGCGGGCGGTTTTGTTTCATTCCACTTTGAAAGCGTTTAGGAGGTTGAAAATTATGAAATTTTTTATTGACACAGCAAATATTGATGAAATTCGCCATGCGCATGAGCTTGGTATTTTAGCGGGAGTAACAACAAATCCAAGCCTTGTCGCAAAAGAGAACGTATCATTCCACGATCGTCTTCGTGAAATTACTTCTCTCGTTTCAGGCTCGGTTAGTGCGGAAGTTATCGCTACAGATGCAGAAGGAATGATTGCGGAAGGGGAAGAATTAGCGAAAATTGCCCCAAACATTACTATTAAAGTACCGATGACGCCAGAAGGACTAAAGGCAGTAAAAGTATTTAGCGAAAAAGGCATTAAAACAAATGTGACACTTATTTTCAGCGCAAATCAAGCATTGTTGGCGGCACGCGCTGGGGCAACATACGTATCGCCATTTTTAGGTCGCTTAGACGATATCGGTCATAACGGCTTAGACTTAATTGAAACGATCGCAAACATTTTTGCCATTCATGACATTGAGACAGAAATTATCGCGGCATCCATTCGGCATCCACAGCATGTGACAGAAGCTGCATTAAAAGGAGCGCATATTGCGACTGTTCCTTACAACGTGCTTATGCAACTATTTAAACATCCACTTACTGATCAAGGCATCGAAAAATTTTTAGCAGACTGGAATAAAGCAAACCAAAAATAACGATTAAGCAGTTTTCCGTCGCGTTCTAGTACTTGCATGGCGAGAAGGGAGACACATATGGAAAAGTTAAAAATCGTTGGCGGTGACCTCCTTCAAGGCTCCGTGCGCATTAGTGGAGCGAAAAATAGCGCCGTCGCGCTCATTCCAGCCGCTATTTTAGCGAACGCACCTGTAGTCATTGAAGGGTTGCCGAACATTTCAGACGTTCATGTGCTCGGACAATTAATTGAAGAAATTGGTGGTGCCTTTCATTTCAATGAACACGAAGTCGTCATCGACCCGACACATATCGTTTCCATGCCTTTGCCGAACGGAAAAGTGAAAAAGTTGCGCGCTTCTTATTATTTGATGGGTGCGATGCTCGGGCGATTTAAAAAAGCGGTGATTGGATTGCCGGGCGGTTGTCATTTAGGGCCGCGCCCAATTGATCAGCACATTAAAGGATTTGAGGCGCTTGGAGCAAAAGTGACAAACGAACAAGGGGCCATTTATTTACGAGCTGAAGAGCTTCATGGTGCGCGCATTTACTTGGACGTTGTCAGCGTAGGCGCGACGATCAACATTATGTTAGCTGCCGTCTTAGCGAAAGGACGAACGATTATTGAAAACGCAGCAAAAGAACCAGAAATTATTGATGTGGCGACGCTATTGACAAACATGGGTGCGCGCATTAAAGGGGCAGGAACAGACGTCATTCGCATTGACGGTGTGGAACAGTTGCACGGTTGCCGCCATTCCATTATTCCGGATCGCATTGAAGCAGGAACGTATATGATTATCGGTGCAGCCATGGGAAAAGAAGTGATTATCGACAACGTCATTCCGCAACATTTAGAAGCTGTTATTGCGAAAATGCGAGAAATGGGCGTCATTGTAGAAACAAGCAATGACCAAATTTTTGTTGCGACGAAAGATCATCTTCGTGCTGTCGATATTAAAACGCTCGTTTACCCTGGTTTTCCGACCGATTTACAACAGCCATTCACTTCACTATTAACGAAAGCGTCTGGGACGAGCATTGTGACAGATACGATTTATAGCGCGCGATTTAAACATATTGATGAATTGCGGCGCATGAACGCTAACGTAAAAGTCGAAGGGCGTTCAGCGATCATTACAGGTCCATCTCGACTACAAGGGGCAAAAGTGCGTGCGACCGATTTGCGCGCAGGAGCTGCCCTTGTCGTTGCTGGACTAATGGCCGAAGGGGTTACAGAAATTACAGGATTAGAACATATTGATCGGGGCTACAGCAACTTAGTTGATAAACTCGCCAACCTTGGCGCAACGATTTGGCGTGAACAAATGACAGAGCAAGAAATTGAGCAACTGAAGAACACATAATGCAACAAAGGGGAGAGGGAGAAACGATGGAAAGAAGTTTATCGATGGAGCTTGTCCGTGTAACAGAAGCTGCGGCATTAGCTGCAGCACGCTGGATGGGGCGCGGTAAAAAAGATGAAGCAGATGAGGCGGCTACGTCTGCGATGCGCGATGTATTTGATACAGTACCGATGAAAGGAACGGTTGTCATCGGTGAAGGGGAAATGGACGAAGCACCGATGTTGTACATTGGAGAAAAGCTTGGCAACGGTTACGGTCCGCGCGTTGATGTCGCAGTTGATCCGCTCGAAGGAACAAATATTGTCGCTTCTGGTGGTTGGAACGCTTTAGCCGTTGTTGCGGTAGCGGATCATGGCAACTTGCTTCACGCGCCAGATATGTACATGGATAAAATTGCTGTTGGACCTGAAGCGGTCGGCATGATCGACATTAACGCACCGATTATTGATAATTTAAAAGCGGTAGCGAAAGCAAAAAACAAAGATATTGAAGACGTTGTGGCGATTATTTTAAATCGTCCACGCCACGAGCGCATCATTACGGAGTTGCGTGAAGCGGGTGCGCGTATTAAGCTCATTAATGATGGTGACGTCGCTGCTGCAATTAATACAGCGTTTGATCATACAGGTGTAGATATTTTATTTGGTTCAGGAGGCGCACCAGAAGGGGTATTAGCGGCTGTTGCGCTGAAATGTCTCGGTGGAGAAATACAAGGAAAACTATTACCACAAAACGATGCTGAATTAGATCGTTGTAAAAGAATGGGTATTGACGTAAACCGTGTGTTGCGTATGGAAGATCTCGTCAAAGGGGACGATGCCATTTTTGCAGCAACGGGTGTAACGGACGGAGAGTTGTTGCGGGGGGTACAATTTAAAGGTACATATGGCGAAACACACTCCGTTGTTATGCGTGCGAAATCTGGCACGGTTCGTTTTATCGAAGGACGCCACAGCTTAAAGAAAAAGCCGAACCTTGTCATCAAATAATCGCGGGATGCGCGAACTTTTCGCGCTCTCGCTCTTTTTCTATTGATTGACAATATAAAAAAAGGGTAAAATAGTCGTGTTACGTCTCTTCTCGTGATCATCTTTTCATCTTCGCTGTTTCCAACCCAAAGAGTAATTCATGAAAATAAATAAAAGAGTGGTGTAAGTATGGAGTTAGGAGATTTAACGATTGCAACGCTAGAAGATATGACGATTAAAGAGCTATACGAATTAGCTCGTCAATACAAAATATCGTATTACAGTAAACTGACAAAAAAAGAATTGATTTTTGCCATTTTAAAAGCGCGCGCGGAACAAGACGGTCTTTTCTTCATGGAAGGCGTGCTTGAAATTATTCAATCAGAAGGGTTTGGTTTTTTACGTCCAATTAACTATTCCCCTAGTTCAGAAGATATTTATATTTCCGCATCGCAAATTCGCCGCTTCGATCTGCGCAACGGTGATAAAGTATCAGGAAAAGTGCGCCCGCCAAAAGAAAACGAACGGTATTTCGGATTGTTGCACGTCGAAGCTGTAAACGGTGAAGACCCAGAAATTGCAAAAGAGCGCGTACACTTTCCAGCGCTTACGCCGCTTTATCCAAACCGACAAATGAAGCTAGAAACGACACCGGACAAACTATCTACTCGTCTCATCGATTTAATTGCTCCGATCGGATTCGGTCAGCGCGGTTTAATTGTTGCGCCTCCAAAAGCGGGAAAAACGATGTTGTTAAAAGAAATCGCCAACAGCATTACAACGAACCATCCTGACGTTGAACTGATCGTTTTACTCATCGACGAGCGTCCAGAGGAAGTGACGGATATTGAACGTTCCGTATCTGCCGATGTCGTTAGCTCGACGTTTGATGAAGTGCCAGAAAATCATATTAAAGTGGCGGAGCTCGTACTTGAACGGGCAATGCGTCTGGTTGAGCATAAACGTGACGTTGTCATTTTAATGGATAGTATTACTCGTTTAGCGCGCGCATACAACCTCGTCATTCCTCCAAGCGGCCGAACGCTTTCAGGAGGAATTGATCCGGCTGCGTTCCATCGTCCAAAACGGTTTTTCGGGGCAGCAAGAAACATTGAAGAAGGTGGCAGTTTAACGATTTTAGCGACCGCTCTTGTCGATACAGGTTCGCGCATGGACGATGTCATTTATGAAGAATTTAAAGGAACGGGGAATATGGAGCTTCATCTTGATCGCTCATTAGCAGAAAAGCGTATTTTCCCTGCCATCGACATTCGTCGTTCCGGTACACGAAAAGAGGAATTGTTAATCCCAAGAGAACATTTAGAAAAATTATGGGCGATTCGTAAGACAATGTCGGATACGCCAGACTTTATTGAGCGATTCATTCACCGACTAAAGCAAACAAAGACAAACGAAGAGTTTTTTGCGATGTTGGATGAGGAGTGGAAAACAGCCGGAAATTTAAAACGGTTATAAATGGATAGTTGCAAAACAGCGGGACGGTTGTTATAATTTTATCATGTGTGTTTTTGATTGCATATAAACTCTGTTTCGAAAAGATTCAGGGCGGAAGGAGATGAAATGAGATGAAAGCAGGAATCCATCCAAACTATAAAAAAGTGATGGTTAAATGCGCGTGTGGAAACGAGTTTGAGAGCGGTTCTGTTAAAGACGAAGTGCGCGTAGAAATTTGCTCAGCGTGCCATCCATTCTACACAGGACGTCAAAAATTCGCTTCTGCTGCAGGACGTGTTGATAAATTTAACAAAAAATACGGCCTTAAGTAATCCGTATGTCATGAAAACAGGCAAGCGAACATTTTTCACTTGCCTGTTTTTTTCGTGAAAGCTTGAAAGGAAGGAGACGCCCTGATGGATGTTATGAAGCAATCCGGCTGGCTCGAAGTCATTTGCGGCAGCATGTTTTCAGGAAAATCAGAAGAACTCATTCGCCGCGTACGCCGCGCCCAATTTGCGAAACAAGAAGTGAAGGTGTTTAAGCCAGCGATTGATAATCGATATAGTGAAGAAGCTGTCGTTTCTCATAATGGAACTTCTGTTATTGCTATTCCTGTTTCTTGTGCGTTACACATTCGAAAACATATCTCGGCAAATACGGACGTTGTGGCGATTGATGAAGTGCAGTTTTTTGACGAACATGTCGTTGATGTTGTGCAACAGCTTGCTGATGAAGGATATCGTGTCATTGTGGCTGGTTTAGACCAAGATTTTCGCGGTGAACCGTTCGGACCTGTTCCAACGTTAATGTCTATCGCTGAATCGGTGACAAAGCTACAAGCTGTTTGTACCGTCTGTGGCTCTCCTGCATCGCGCACGCAGCGGCTCATTAACGGTCGTCCTGCATCGTACAACGACCCTGTCATTTTAATCGGTGCAAGCGAATCGTACGAACCACGTTGCCGCCATCATCACGAAGTGCCTGATCATCCAGCGAAAAATAACACAAGTACAGAAACGGTGACTCGTCCATAAGGGCGAGTTTTTTCGTATGATCGTTTATGATATAATGAAAAGTCGAGGTGAGAAAAATGTTCGATCGTTTACAGGCAGTAGAAGCCCGTTATGAAAAATTAAATGAACTATTAACGGATCCAGAAGTATTAAATGACCCGAAAAAGTTGCGTGATTATTCGAAAGAGCAATCCGATTTAGCGGAAACGGTACAAACGTATCGCGAATATAAATCGGTGCGTGAGCAGTTAGTAGATGCGAAAGCGATGTTGGAAGAAAAGCTCGATCCAGATATGCGGGAAATGGTGAAAGAAGAAATTAACGAGTTAGAAGAGCGTGAAGAACAGCTTGTTGAAAAGTTAAAAGTATTGTTGCTTCCGAAAGATCCGAACGACGATAAAAACGTCATTATGGAAATTCGTGGAGCGGCAGGTGGCGAAGAAGCTGCGCTTTTTGCAGGCGATTTATATCGCATGTATACGCGCTATGCAGAGTCGCAAGGATGGAAAACAGAAGTGATTGAAGCACATCCGACCGGGCTTGGTGGCTACAAAGAAATCATCTTTATGATTCAAGGAAAAGGGGCATATTCAAAATTAAAATTTGAAAACGGTGCCCATCGCGTTCAGCGCGTACCAGAGACGGAATCGGGTGGACGCATTCATACGTCGACAGCGACAGTTGCGTGCTTGCCAGAGATGGAAGAAATTGAAATTGAAATTAACGAAAAAGATATTCGTGTTGATACGTTCGCATCGAGCGGTCCGGGAGGGCAAAGCGTTAATACGACGATGTCGGCTGTTCGTTTAACGCACATTCCAACAGGAATTGTCGTATCGTGCCAAGACGAAAAATCGCAAATTAAAAATAAAGAAAAGGCGATGAAAGTATTGCGCGCGCGCATTTACGATAAATACCAACAAGAAGCGCGTGCCGAATACGACCAAACGCGCAAACAAGCGGTCGGAACAGGTGATCGTTCTGAACGCATTCGCACATACAACTTCCCGCAAAATCGTGTGACAGACCATCGCATCGGCTTGACGATTCAAAAACTTGACCAAGTGTTAGAAGGAAAGTTAGATGAAATTATTGATGCGCTCATTTTAGACGATCAATCGAAAAAATTGGAGCAAGCGAACAATGAGCAGTAAAATATATGAAGTCCTTCAATGGGCTTCTTCTTTTTTCCGAGCACACGGAAAGGAAGAAGCCGCTGCAGAATGGCTGTTGCGCCACCATTTACAAATGACGCGCGCGCAACTATTTGCTTCGTTACGTGAGCCAATGGATGAGGCGAGCAAACAAGCATTGATGGCGGATGTAAAAAAACATGCGCTGGAGCATATTCCGATTCAATATTTGATCGGATATGAGCACTTTTATGGCCGAACGTTTATCGTTAATGAGCATGTATTAATTCCACGTCCAGAAACCGAAGAGCTCGTTTCACATGTGCTGGCGCGCGCACGAAAACAGCCGCTTTCTGTCGTTGATGTCGGAACAGGAAGCGGAGCGATTGCGATTACGTTGTCGTTGGAACGACCAACGTGGTGTGTGTATGGCATTGATATTGCCGCCTCATCGCTTGAAGTCGCGAAAGAAAATGCCGCTCAGCTTGGTGCGAACGTGCATTGGTTCGAAGGGGATTTATTACAGCCAATGATCGAACGAGGCATACAAGTTGATGTTGTTGTTTCTAATCCGCCATACATTCCAGCCTGTGACATTCCGACGTTATCGCCTGTTGTGCAAAAAGAGCCGCTTCGTGCGCTTGTCGGTGGCGAAGATGGCTTGTTGTTGTATCGTCGCCTGACCGAGCAATTGCCTCAAGTTGTTTCGGAAAAAGCGCTAATTGCATTTGAAATCGGTCACGGACAAGGGCAAGCGGTCAAGACGATGTTGCAACAAACATTTCCTTCCGCACATGTCGATGTCCTTTTTGATATCAACGGTAAAGAGCGCATCGTCATCGCTCATCTCGCTTCCGAGTAACATCGGAAGCTTTTTATATTTTTTCATTTTCATAGTTTATCAACCTCCTTTTCTGGTTACACTGCATAACAAGAAAGGGGAGGTAAACAATGAATAAATACGTGATTATTTTGTATATGACAATGGTTATGATCGGTGCGATTATTACAATATACGGACAACAAACGGAAGCGCAAGAAGATGCCGTCATTCCAAATGAAGCGGTACGGTTGCGCATTTTAGCGAATAGCGATTCACCAGCAGACCAAGCGTTAAAGCGCGCCGTTCGCGATGCGGTAAATGAGCAAATTACGACATGGGTAAGCGACTTAACGTCATTTGAAGAAGCAAAGCAAGTCATTGCCCAACATGTGCCCGAAATTGAACAAACGGTTGCTCGTGTTCTTCAAGAAAACAAGAGTAATCAGTCATACAAAGTGGCATTCGGACGTGTATCATTTCCAACGAAAATATACGGTTCATACGTATATCCAGCAGGTGAGTACGATGCCGTATTAATTACGCTCGGCAAAGGTGAAGGAGCGAATTGGTGGTGCGTTTTATTCCCGCCGCTCTGTTTTCTCGATTTTTCCACAGGTGAAGCCGTTCGTCCTGTGGAAAAACAAGTTGAACAAGAGAAAGAAGTCGATCAAATAAGTGAACAACCGCTCGTTGTCGAGGATGAACAGCAAATAGAAGTGAAATTTTTCGTTGCGGAAGTATGGAAAAAGCTCATGCAATAAATATATCCACAAAATTATCAACAAAAAAGAAAAACATATCCACAATTTGTGGACAATTGTTGAGTATTTTGTATGAATCTTTTATACTCATGGAAGAAATGGCTGTAAAATGCTTGTCAGATGTCGATAAACAAACAAGCAACTTGAATATGTATGAGGTGAAAACGTTGAAAACACATGTGTTTTTTGTGGATAAAAATGTGGATGACTTAAACAGTTGTCCACAAATTATACAGGCAGCGTCGTATTTACAGCGAGGTGAGCTTGTCGCATTTCCGACAGAAACGGTGTATGGTCTTGGTGCGAACGCCATGTCCACAGCAGCTGTGGAAAACATTTTTATAGCGAAAGGAAGACCGAGCGATAATCCACTCATTGTCCACATTGCAACGACAGAACAATTGCACGATATTGCTTGCGACATTCCTCCTGTTGCATATACATTGATGGAACATTTTTGGCCTGGTCCATTGACGCTCGTCCTTCCAAAAAAAGAAGCCGTTTCTCCTCGTGTGACTGCAGGATTGAACACGGTTGCCGTTCGCATGCCGAATCATCCGATCGCTCTTGCGCTTATCAAAGCAAGCGGACTTCCGATCGCAGCACCGAGCGCCAATCGTTCAGGCAGACCAAGTCCGACAACGGCTAAACATGTGCTTGATGATTTAGATGGACGCATTGCGGCCATTGTCGATGGAGGGGCGACAGGAGTTGGGGTTGAATCGACGGTTATTGACTGCACGACAGCGATCCCAACGATTTTACGACCGGGTGGCGTAACAAAAGAGGACATTGAACAAGTGATCGGTGTTGTGGATATCGATCGTGCGCTTGTGGAAAAAGAAGCGGTGCCGAAATCTCCGGGGATGAAATATACGCATTACGCGCCGAAAGCTCCGTTAGTCGTTGTCCACGGTTCTCCTGCATTTTTGCAAAGGGTTATTAATGAAAAACGCGCGCATGGATTAAAGGTAGGAGTGTTAACGACGGAAGAAGGACGTCATACGTATGAAGCAGACGTAATTATTTCTTGTGGAAGACGTAGCGACTTACGAACGGTCGCAAAGAAGTTATATGACGCACTACGGACGTTTGATGAAACAAATGTTGATCTCATTTATAGCGAATCGTTTCCGTATGAAGGAATCGGCGTAGCCATCATGAATCGTCTATTAAAAGCAGCAGGGCATGAACAAATGATGGAAAAATGATGTCTAAACTCCTTAGGGTGTGCATATGTTAACGTGAAGGCACGTCCTAAGGAGGCTTTGTATGATTGGGGAAATGATCACATTAGCGATGATGGCATTTGCGTTGGGGATGGATGCATTTTCAGTCAGCCTTGGTATGGGTTTGCTTCAGCTTCGTTTGAAGCAAATTGCCTACATTGGATTAACGGTAGGTTTTTTTCATATTGTCATGCCTTTAGCTGGGATGGCGATCGGTCGGTTGTTATCTGTTCAGCTTGGTCATATGGCGACATACATCGGGGGAGCATTATTGTTTATTCTTGGTGTGCAAATGGTTATCGCTTCGTTTCATCATGAACAAGAACGTTGGCTGAGGCCCGTTGGCATCGGTTTGTTTTTATTTGCATTTAGCGTTAGCCTCGACAGTTTTTCTGTTGGATTAAGTTTAGGCATTTACGGAGTAGAAATCGTATTTGCGGTTATCGCATTCGGATTGACGAGCATGGTGTTAACATGGATGGGGTTACTTCTTGGGCGCCGTTTTCAACGTTGGTTAGGGACATATAGTGAGGCGTTAGGCGGCGCCATTTTACTTTTGTTTGCGTGCAAATTATTATTTCCTTTATGAGCTGGGTGTTTCCAGTTCTTTTTTCTTTTTGTTTAGTCTATATTTTATCTTACTGTTTGCTTTATAATAATAGTAAACAAGTGGCAAATGATGAGAGGTGTGAATGGTGAATCAAACGAACGTTTTGTTTGTATGTACAGGAAATACGTGTCGAAGTCCGATGGCGGAGGCGCTACTAAGACATAAACAGCTACCGCACGTACAAGTGCGATCTGCAGGCATTTTTGCGTTGGATGGGAGCGATGCATCACAACATGCGAAAGCAGTGCTTGCTGAAAAAGGAATCGACATCGATCATCGCGCTTCGTTGTTAACGAAAGAACATATTGACTGGGCGACATACGTATTAACGATGACCGAAAGTCACAAGCAACATGTGTTAGCGTGTTTTCCGGAAGCAGAAGGAAAAACGTTTACGTTACACGAATTTCTTGGTAGCGGTGAAGATGTGATCGATCCGTTTGGTGGCTCGATTGATGTGTATCGCCAAACGCGCGATGAGCTTGAACAAGCCATTGAAAAGCTCCATGAAAAGCTATAAAGCAAGGGGGATGTATGATGGGGGGAAAATACACATTTAGCTTGCAAAAAAAGCTAGCTATTTTTACAACTGTATTAGCAATGATTACGTATTCGACGAGCGCCTTTTACATTTATGTGCTGTACGATTATGTAAAACAATGGCTTCCGTTTGGGAAAAATACGTTTACGATTGTCACGTTATTGCTCGGTATTTTTTGGTCTGGTGTATTGGCATATTTTGCAGCGCGTTTTATTACGAAACCGCTTTCTCAACTTGAGCAAGCCGCGTTAAAAGCTGCGGAAGGTGAAATTGGACAAGATGTGCCTGTGCCTAAATCAGATGACGAAATTCGTTCACTTGCGATTGCGTTTAATACGATGTTAAGTAATTTACGCGACATGGTGCGCAACATTCAACAAAATTTTGCGCACACGAACGAAAAAGTTGTGGAGATGACCAACGTGTCCCGTATCGCTGCGGAACAAGCGGAAAACATTGCGCGTACGATTGATGAAATTTCAAAAGGAGCGGATAATTCCGCTGTGGCGATGCAAACGACAGCCGAAGCGGTAGAAGATGTATTAGCGATTGCAGGAAATGTACAACAAAAAGCGATGCAGTCAGAAAAACTATCGACGGAGATGGTAGCAACACTTGAAGATAGTCAGCGCGTGATCGGTTCGCTCATTGCCGGCATTCAGCAGTTAGCGAAAAGCAATGAGTCGTCATTGCATGTTGTCAAACGTTTAGAAGAGCATGCGAAAGAAGTCGGACAAATTATTTCACTTGTGGGAGATATTGCAGGACAGACGAATTTATTAGCGTTAAATGCTTCCATTGAGGCCGCGCGTGCGGGAGAACATGGCAAGGGGTTTGCTGTCGTTGCAGAAGAAGTAAGAAAGCTAGCAGATGAAAGTGCTAAAGCGGTACAAGGCATTTCAGAGCTCGTCCAAAACATTCAACATGAAGTAGTAAACGTCGTTAACCAAATTACGGAACAAGTGAACAAAGCAAATGACGAAGCGAAAAAAGGAAACGAAACAAATGAAGCCATTTCCCATATGAGCGTATCTATTCATGAAGTGGCGAATGCGGTAAAGCAAATCGCGCAACTAGTTGATGAACAAACGAAATACATCCAACAAACATCTGTTCAATCACAAGAAGTGGCTGCGATTGCTGAGCAAACATCAGCTGGGGCGGAAGAAGTGACAGCGGCGACACAAGAGCAAACAGCCGTCATTGAAAGCATGCGTGAGCTAGCGACGGAGCTTGGAGAACAAGCGGAAAAATTAAAACAAACGATTGCCCGTTTTCGTTTATAAGCATAATAAATGATGAAAAGACCGTCTCAACCCGTTAAAATGAAAGGAGACGGTTTTTTCTTTACAACGATTGAGGAGGGGTTCAAACGTGAAAGTAGCTATTGCATCAGACCATGGTGGCATTCGTATTCGCGAGGAGATTAAAAAACTAATGGATGAAATGGGGATCGAATATATAGACTTTGGTTGTGAGTGCGAAACATCGGTTGACTATCCAGATTACGCGTTGCCGGTCGCAGAGAAAGTAGCGAGCGGTGAGTTTGACCGCGGCATTTTAATTTGTGGGACAGGCATTGGAATGAGCATTGCTGCAAATAAAGTGAAAGGTATTCGTTGTGCGCTCGTTCATGACGTATTTAGTGCGAAAGCAACGCGCGAGCATAACGACAGCAATATATTAGCAATGGGCGAGCGCGTCATCGGACCAGGACTGGCGCGCGAAATTGCAAAAGTATGGCTGACAACTCCATTTGAAGGAGGCCGTCACGAAAAACGCATTCAAAAAATTTCGGCTTATGAAAACGAGCAATAAAGGTGGGATTGGCGTGACGGACATGGAACAATGGCGTAGTCAATGGCAAAAGGCGCTTGCTGAGTTTCGTGCCCAAGTATTACTGACGGAAAAAGATGTTATCGTCATTGGATGTAGTACAAGTGAAGTCATTGGGGAAAAAATTGGGACGGCAGGCACGATGGACGTGGCCGCGATGTTGTTTCAAGAGCTAAAACGGTGGCACGATGAGACGGGTGTGCAACTTGCATTTCAATGTTGTGAACATTTAAACCGGGCATTAGTTGTCGAGCGAAAAACAGCGATGACAAAGCAGCTTGAAATCGTAACGGTTATTCCGGTTCGCAACGCAGGAGGAGCAATGGCGGCATATGCATATACACAGCTAGATGACCCTGTCGTCGTTGAACATATTCGTGCAGATGCGGGCATTGATATTGGCGCGACATTAATTGGTATGCATTTGAAACACGTTGCGGTTCCTGTTCGTACGTCGATAAAGCAAATTGGGCATGCGACCATTACATTTGCGAAAACGAGGCCGAAACTGATCGGGGGCGAGCGTGCCGTCTATTCACAAGAAAAGGCGAACAAATCATGTTCGATCGGTTAATTTTGTTCACTTTTTCATTTGAAAATGTGTTAAGATAAAAAAGAATATTCACAATTTAGGGGAGGATTGTCAATGAGTCGCTTGTCACAGCAAGATCCACAAGTATTTCAAGCTATTCAAGATGAATTGAAACGACAACAAACGAAAATTGAGTTAATTGCATCGGAAAACTTTGTTAGTGAAGCCGTGATGGAAGCACAAGGATCCGTATTAACAAACAAGTATGCGGAAGGATACCCGGGACGTCGATATTACGGTGGTTGTGAACATGTTGACGTCGTTGAGGAGCTTGCGCGCGAACGTGCAAAACAATTGTTCGGAGCGGAGCATGCAAATGTTCAGCCGCATTCTGGGGCACAAGCGAACATGGCGGTATATTTTACGATTTTGGAGCATGGGGATACTGTACTTGGCATGAATTTATCACACGGGGGACATTTAACACATGGAAGCCCGGTGAACTTCAGCGGTATTCAATACAATTTCATCGAGTACGGCGTTGATCCAGAGACGCACCGCATCAATTACGACGATGTTCGCGAAAAAGCATTAAAACATAAACCGAAATTGATCGTTGCTGGGGCAAGCGCATATCCTCGCACGATTGACTTTGCGAAGTTTCGTGAAATCGCTGATGAAGTAGGCGCTTACTTCATGGTTGATATGGCGCATATCGCAGGGCTTGTGGCAGCAGGTTTGCATCCAAATCCTGTTCCGTATGCACATTTTGTAACGACAACGACGCATAAAACGCTGCGCGGTCCGCGCGGGGGCATGATTTTATGCCAAGAGCAGTTCGCCAAACAAATTGATAAAGCGATTTTCCCAGGTATTCAAGGCGGTCCATTGATGCATGTCATCGCCGCAAAAGCTGTCGCCCTCGGCGAGGCGTTACAAGACGATTTCAAAACGTATGCGCAAAACATTGTGAACAATGCAAAACGTTTAGCGGAAGCGCTAGTGGCGGAAGGCTTTACACTTATTTCTGGTGGAACGGACAATCATTTATTATTAATTGACCTACGTTCGATCGGATTAACAGGAAAAGTGGCTGAAAAAGTGCTTGACGAAATCGGTATTACAGTCAATAAAAATACGATTCCATATGACCCGGAAAGCCCGTTTGTCACAAGCGGCATTCGCATTGGTACAGCGGCAGTAACGAGCCGTGGCTTTGGACTCGAGGAAATGGATGAAATTGCGCGCATCATTTCGCTTGCGCTCAAACATAAGGATGATGAACAAAAATTAGACGAAGCGCGCCGTCGTGTGGCTGCGTTAACTGAAAAATTCCCATTGTATGCATAATGATAGGTGTCCCAGGCTGGGGCACCTTTTCTTTAGTTGAATCATCCGTTGTTTTTATGTAAAATTTACAAGAATGCATATTACAAAAAGGGGCGACTGACATGAGTAAAGTGTACGTATTTGATCATCCGTTAATTCAGCATAAGCTTACATACATTCGCGATAAACATACAGGAACAAAAGAGTTTCGCGAGCTTGTTGAAGAAGTGGCGACGCTCATGGCATTTGAAATTACACGCGATTTGCCGCTTCAAGAAGTTGAAATTGAAACACCTGTCAGCAAAGCGAAAGCGAAAGTGATCGCAGGCAAAAAACTAGGGATTATCCCGATTTTACGTGCAGGAATCGGAATGGTGGACGGCATTTTAAAGCTCATTCCAGCGGCAAAAGTCGGACATATCGGTTTATATCGCGACCCAGAGACGTTAAAACCTGTTGAATATTATGTAAAGCTCCCGACAGATGTCGAAGAGCGCGACTTTATTGTTGTCGATCCGATGCTTGCGACAGGGGGTTCAGCTGTTGAGGCGATTCATGCGCTGAAAAAACGTGGCGCGAAAAACATTAAGTTTATGTGTTTAATCGCCGCACCAGAAGGAGTAGAGGCAGTGCAACAAGCGCACCCAGACGTCGACATTTATATCGCCGCATTAGATGAAAAATTGAACGATCACGGCTATATTGTACCGGGTCTTGGTGATGCTGGAGATCGTCTATTCGGAACGAAGTAAGGTGGGCACGATGAATAAGCGAAAAGTCATGACCATTTTTGGTACGAGACCGGAAGCGATTAAAATGGCACCGCTCGTGTTAGAATTGCAAAAATATGACGATATTGAGTCAATTGTGACCGTCACAGCACAACATCGTCAAATGCTTGATCAAGTACTTCATATTTTCGGCATTCAACCACATTACGATTTAAACATTATGAAAGAGCGTCAAACGCTTGTCGATATTACAACAAGGGCGCTTGCTGGCTTAGACGATGTCATGAAAGAAGTAAAACCAGACATCGTCCTTGTCCACGGCGACACGACAACGACATTTGTCGCTAGTCTGGCAGCGTTTTATAACCAAATTGCCGTCGGGCACGTGGAAGCAGGACTTCGAACGTGGAACAAATACTCGCCGTTTCCAGAAGAAATGAATCGACAGTTGACGGGCGTATTAGCTGATTTGCATTTTGCTCCGACAGCGAAAGCAGCCGAAAATTTGCGAGCGGAAAATAAACGGGAAGATGCGATTTTCATTACAGGTAATACGGCAATTGATGCGTTAAAAACAACAGTGCGTGAAACGTATACGCATCCGATTTTGGAAAAGGTTGCAGGAAGCCGGATGATTTTATTGACAGCGCACCGCCGTGAAAACCTTGGCGAGCCGATGCGAAATATGTTCCGTGCAGTCAAAAGGCTCGTGGAAGATTATGATGATGTGCAAGTCGTTTATCCTGTTCATTTAAATCCTGTCGTGCGCGAGTTAGCGAACGACATATTAGGAAATGATGAGCGCATTCATTTAATTGAGCCGTTAGATGTAATTGACTTCCATAACTTTGCCGCAAGAGCGCACATCATTTTAACGGATTCAGGCGGTGTACAAGAAGAAGCCCCTTCGCTGGGCGTGCCTGTTCTCGTGTTGCGCGATACGACGGAGCGCCCTGAAGGCATTGAAGCAGGAACACTCAAGTTAGCTGGGATCGACGAACAAACGATTTACACGCTAGCAAGTGAACTATTAACAGATGAAAAAGCATATGACCAAATGGCAAAAGCGTCAAATCCGTACGGTGATGGATGGGCATCGCAGCGGATTGTCGAAGCGATTCGCTACTATTTCAAACAAAGCGATGTTCCGCCCACGCCATTTCGGCACGAGAAAGGGATGTCATGACGCATCCCTTTTCTTTATCAAAAATTTTCCCTCTTTTTGTGACCGAACGCATTGACATCACGTTTTCACTATTGTATGCTTACAAAGGGATAAGGATAACCTTTTTAAAAATACAGTAAATTCTGAAAATGAAAAGTGAGGCTTTCGTATGCGACAACATGAGCGCCATCCGTTTCGAGCGATCGGTTTGATGACGGCGATATCTTCCCAACTTGTCGGCTCTGTTTTAGTTGGGGTTTTTGGAGGGCGTTTTGTCGATGAACGATTTGGCACCGAACCGCTTTTTTTAGTCATTGGTTTGCTTCTTGGCTTGTCGGCCGGTGTTTATGCAACGATTCGCCTCATTCGCTCATTTTTTTCAGGAGAGGAAAAATGAACGAGCTACAGCAACATTGGCGGCGTCACAAATCATACATACTATATTTGCTGGCGGTTTACGTGCTTGGTTGGTCATTTACACCTTATTCGCAAGCGTTTTCAAGTTTGTTTCTCGGAACGGTCATCAGCCTATATAATGGTTGGACAATGGTGCGGAAAGTTGAACGATTTGGACAAGCGGTTGCGTCTGGCCAAAAAGCGCGCTCGCTTGGCATGATGTCACGCATGGCTGCGGCTGCGCTGGCGGTTTTCATTGCTTTTCGCTGGCCAGAGCAGTTTTCTGTTGGATGGATCGTATTGGGATTAATGACATCTTATATTGTCATTATAATAGATTTCTTTTTCCAAAAACCAAAAGGGGAAGAGAGGTGAGTACAGATGCATCACGAAGCTCCTTTATACACGTTGTTTGGCTTAACATTTAACTTGGCCAACGTATTAATGATTACGGTTACATCCGTCATTGTGTTTGTCATTGCCGTATTAGCAACACGCAACTTAGCGATGAAGCCAACGGGAATGCAAAACTTCCTTGAATGGGTCATGGATTTTGTCAAAGGCATTATTAAAAGCAATATGGATTGGAAAACAGGTGGACGCTTTCATATCCTCGGTATGACGCTCATCATGTACATTTTTGTAGCGAATATGCTCGGTCTACCATTTTCAGTCGTCATCGACAACAAGTTATGGTGGAAATCCCCAACAGCTGACCCGGTTGTGACGTTAACGTTGGCAACGATGGTTGTGGCGTTATCGCATTACTACGGCATCAAACTTAACGGTTTCAAAGAATATGCAAAAGGGTTCGTTAGCCCGATGCCAATTTTATTCCCGCTAAAAATTATTGAAGAGTTTGCAAACACATTAACGCTCGGTCTCCGTTTATACGGAAACATTTTTGCGGGCGAAATTTTGTTAGCGCTCTTGGCGGGAAGTTTAGCGACAGGAGTCGGCGGAACGATTGCGGCGATCATTCCAACGATCGCATGGCAGGGATTTAGTATTTTCGTCGGCGCGATCCAAGCGTTTATTTTCACGATGTTAACAATGGTTTATATGGCGCACAAAGTGAGTCATGACCATTAATTTTCATACACATTCATTTCAACATAAAAAATCGAAGGAGGACTTTTCAAATGGGTGTATTAGCAGCTGCAATTGCAATTGGTTTAGCGGCACTTGGTGCTGGTATTGGTAACGGTTTAATCGTATCTCGTACAGTAGAAGGAATTGCACGTCAACCAGAGGCGCGCGGTATGTTACAAACAACAATGTTCATCGGGGTAGCGTTAGTCGAGGCGATCCCAATCATCGCGGTCGTTATCGCGTTCATGGTTCAAGGTCGCTAGAACTGAGCGCTCGTTCGAAACGAGCTATAACTGCATACGGAAACGAAACTCGTTCAACAATGGCGAAGATCATTCCATGAGAACCTTCGCCATTCCTTTATGTTCGTACGCACACGTTCCGATCGATAATTCGGGCGATTTTTGAAGGGAGTGAAACGCGCGGTGGTAAACATGTTTGTATTAGGTGCTGGTGGACATGGGTTCAACGGCGGTGACATCTTATTCCAATTAATCATGTTCCTCTTGCTCATGTTCTTGCTTCGTAAATATGCGTTCGGTCCGTTAATGGGCGTCATGAAACAACGCGAAGAGCATATTGCGAACGAAATTGAGCAAGCAGAAAAACATCATCAAGAAGCGAAAAAGCTTGCAGAAGAGCAACGCGAATTAATGAAAAAATCGCGCCAAGAAGCGCAAGCGCTTATTGAAGAAGCACGCAAGCTTGGGGAAGAGCAAAAAGAACAAATCATTCAAGCGGCTCGCCAAGAAGCAGAGCGCCTAAAAGAAGCGGCGAAAAAAGAAATCGCACAAGAAAAAGAACAGGCGATGGCAGCGTTGCGCCAACAAGTTGCTTCGTTATCTGTACTTATTGCATCAAAAGTCATTGAGAAAGAATTGAGCGAACAAGATCAAGCGAAGCTGATTAACGAGTACATTCAAGAGGTAGGAGAAAGCCGATGAACAAACAAGTCGTAGCGAAACGATATGCGTCGGCACTTTTTGAAATTGCGAAAGAACAGCAGCTTCTTGATCAGCTCGAACAAGAACTTCGCGTCGTCAAACAAGTGTTTGCACAACATGAAGCGCTTCTTTCTGTGCTCAATCATCCAAAAATCGCGCTGGCAAAAAAGAAAGCGCTCGTTCAAGAAGCATTTGCAAACATTTCGACGGTATTAAAACATACATTAATGTTGCTTTTAGATCGCCATCGCATCGATATCGTCAACGATTTAGCTGATGCGTTTATTGCGCTAGCGAATGAGGCGCGCGGTGTAGCCGAGGCGATCGTTTATTCCGCTCGTCCGTTAACGGAAGATGAAACGAATGCGCTTGCAGATGTGTTTGCGAAAAAAGTCGGCGTCGATACGCTTCGCATCACGAACATCATCGATAAAGATGTGATCGGTGGCGTCAAAGTGCGCATCGGAAACCGCATTTTCGACGGAAGCGTCAGCGGAAAATTAGCAAGATTACAGCGACAGTTAACTCGCTAACATTTATAGATAGGGGTGAAATGCATGAGCATCAAAGCGGAAGAAATTAGCGCGCTGATAAAAAAGCAAATTGAAAACTATCAGTCTGAAATCGAAGTGAGCGATGTCGGTACAGTCATTCAAGTCGGTGACGGAATCGCTCGTGCTCATGGCCTCGACAACGTCATGTCAGGAGAGCTTGTTGAGTTTGCCAACGGCGTCATGGGATTGGCGCTAAACTTAGAAGAAAACAACGTCGGTATCGTTATTTTAGGGCCGTATACAGGCATTAAAGAAGGCGACGAAGTGCGTCGCACAGGTCGCATTATGGAAGTGCCAGTCGGTGAAGCGTTAATCGGTCGTGTCGTGAACCCATTAGGACAACCGGTAGACGGGCTTGGTTCAATTGAAACGACAGAAACTCGTCCGATTGAAAGCCCAGCCCCTGGTGTTATGGATCGTAAATCTGTCCATGAGCCGTTACAAACGGGAATTAAAGCGATTGACGCTCTTGTACCAATCGGTCGTGGTCAACGTGAGTTAATTATCGGAGACCGTCAAACAGGTAAAACGTCCGTTGCGGTAGATACAATTATCAACCAAAAAGGTAAAAACATGATTTGTATTTATGTGGCAATCGGACAAAAAGAATCAACCGTTCGTAACGTTGTCGAAACGTTGCGTAAATACGGTGCATTAGATTATACAATCGTCGTTACAGCATCTGCGTCACAACCAGCTCCGCTTTTATTCTTAGCGCCATATGCGGGCGTAACGATGGGCGAATACTTCATGTACAAAGGACAACACGTTCTTGTTGTATACGATGACTTATCCAAACAAGCGGCAGCTTATCGTGAGCTTTCGTTATTATTACGCCGTCCGCCAGGTCGTGAAGCGTATCCAGGTGACGTATTCTACTTGCATTCTCGCTTGCTTGAGCGCGCAGCTAAATTAAGCGATGCGAAAGGTGCAGGTTCATTAACAGCGTTGCCGTTCGTTGAAACACAAGCAGGCGACATTTCAGCATACATCCCAACAAACGTCATTTCTATTACGGACGGACAAATTTTCTTGCAGTCTGATTTATTCTTCTCAGGCGTGCGTCCAGCGATTAACGCCGGTCTTTCTGTATCGCGCGTCGGTGGAGCAGCGCAAATTAAAGCGATGAAAAAAGTATCAGGTACGCTTCGTCTTGACTTAGCGGCATATCGTGAGTTAGAGGCGTTTGCACAATTCGGTTCAGACCTTGACAAAGCGACACAAGCAAAACTTGCTCGCGGTGCGCGCACAGTTGAAGTGTTAAAACAAGGTTTACATGAGCCTCTGCCAGTTGAAAAGCAAGTAGCGATCATTTACGCGTTAACGCGCGGATTTTTAGATGATATTCCAGTAGAAGACATTCGCCGCTTTGAAAAAGAGTTCCATGCGTGGTTAGATAAAGACGAAAACGGCCAAAAACTAATGGAACATATTCGCACAACAGGCGATCTTCCAAACGAAGAAGACTTCAACAAGGCGATTGAAGCGTTCAAAAAGACGTTTGTGGTATCGGAGTAAGAAAAGAGCGGAACAGCATAGCTGTTCCGTCCCCTTTCAACAATTGAGCGAAAAAGGTGGTGAAACCTTTGGGAGCATCGTTACGCGACATAAAAGCACGAATTAACACGACAAAAAAGACGAGCCAAATTACAAAAGCGATGGAAATGGTCTCGGCATCGAAATTAAACCGTGCTGAGCATAACGCAAGATCGTTTACACCGTATATGGAAAAAATTCAAGAAGTTGTAGCGAGCGTTGCGCTTGGTAGCAATGACGCTTCTCATCCAATGCTTGTAAAGCGCCCAGTAAAAAAGACAGGATATTTAGTGATTACATCGGACCGTGGCTTAGCTGGCGCCTACAATAGCAACGTGCTTCGTACCGTTTTTCAAACGATTCAAGAGCGTCACCGTTCGGCAGAAGAATATGCGATTATTGCAATCGGTCGCGTCGGTTTAAATTTCTTTAAACGCCGCAACATTCCGGTAGCTTTACATATTACCGGATTGCCAGACCAACCGACATTTGCGGACATTAAAGAAATTGCGAACAAAACAGTAAACATGTTTGCCGATGGTACGTTCGACGAGCTGTACATGTTTTACAACCATTTCGTAAGCGCCATTCAACAAGATGTGACGGAGAAAAAGCTATTGCCATTAACAGATTTAGCTTCTGATAAAAAGTTGACGACTTACGAATTTGAACCGTCACAAGAAGAAATTTTAGAAGTATTGTTGCCACAATACGCTGAAAGCTTAATTTATGGAGCGTTGCTTGATGCGAAAGCAAGCGAGCATGCGGCGCGGATGACAGCGATGAAAAACGCAACAGACAACGCAAAAGAATTGATTCGGACACTTACGCTTTCTTACAACCGTGCCCGCCAAGCAGCAATTACGCAAGAAATTACAGAGATTGTGGCCGGAGCGAACGCATTGCAATAAGGTTGATTAGCAGTTAGGAGGGAAAACGATGGCAAAAGGACGCGTTATTCAAGTTATGGGTCCCGTTGTAGACGTTAAGTTCGAAGACGGACACTTACCTGCGATTTACAACGCCCTAAAAATTAAACATAAAGCGCGTAACGAAAAAGAGGTCGACATCGACTTAACGTTAGAAGTAGCCCTTCACCTTGGGGACGACACAGTGCGCACAATTGCGATGTCAACGACAGACGGATTAGTGCGTGGTATGGAGGTCATCGATACAGGAGCACCGATTTCGGTTCCTGTTGGTGAAGTGACACTCGGACGCGTATTTAACGTATTAGGAGAACCGATTGACTTAGGCGAAGACATCCCAGCAGACGCTCGTCGCGATTCGATTCACCGTCCAGCACCAAAATTTGAACAACTTTCAACTCAAGTTGAAATTTTAGAGACAGGAATTAAAGTCGTAGATTTGCTTGCACCATACATTAAAGGTGGAAAAATCGGATTGTTCGGTGGAGCAGGTGTAGGGAAAACGGTTTTAATCCAAGAATTAATTAACAACATCGCGCAAGAGCACGGTGGTATTTCTGTATTCGCCGGCGTTGGTGAGCGCACGCGTGAAGGAAACGACTTGTACCATGAAATGAAAGACTCTGGCGTTATTAACAAAACAGCGATGGTATTCGGTCAGATGAACGAGCCACCTGGAGCACGTATGCGCGTAGCATTAACAGGATTAACAATGGCGGAATATTTCCGTGATGAGCAAGGACAAGACGTATTATTCTTCATCGATAACATTTTCCGTTTCACGCAAGCCGGTTCAGAGGTGTCTGCGTTATTAGGACGCATGCCTTCCGCGGTAGGTTATCAACCAACACTTGCGACAGAAATGGGTCAGTTACAAGAACGGATTACATCAACAGCTGTCGGTTCAGTTACATCGATCCAAGCGATTTACGTCCCTGCGGACGACTACACAGATCCAGCACCAGCGACAACGTTCGCACACTTAGATGCAACAACAAACCTAGAGCGTAAATTATCAGAGATGGGTATTTATCCAGCGGTAGACCCGCTTGCATCGACGTCTCGTGCGCTTTCACCTGAAATCGTTGGGGAAGAGCATTACCAAGTGGCACGTAAAGTACAACAAACGTTGCAACGCTATAAAGAATTGCAAGACATTATCGCCATCCTTGGTATGGATGAGCTTTCTGAAGAAGATAAACTTGTCGTTCATCGCGCTCGTCGCATTCAGTTCTTCTTATCGCAAAACTTCCACGTCGCTGAACAGTTTACAGGACAACCTGGTTCATATGTTCCTGTAAAAGAAACAGTTCGTGGCTTTAAAGAAATTTTGGAAGGAAAATATGATCATCTTCCAGAAGATGCGTTCCGCTTAGTCGGCCGTATTGAAGAAGTTGTTGAAAAAGCGAGAAAAATGGGCGTAGAAGTTTAATAAGGGACCGAGGAGGATTTTTTCATGAAGACGATTAAAGTCAGTGTCGTAACTCCGGACGGCCCAGTATATGAAGCGGATGTGGAAATGGTGAGCGCTAAAGCGCAAAGCGGCGAACTCGGCGTGTTGCCAGGGCACATTCCGATGGTCGCACCGCTCGAGATTGGCGCAGTTCGCTTAAAGAAGGGAAATGCGACTGAACTTGTAGCGGTGAGCGGTGGCTTTTTAGAAGTTCGCCCTGATCGTGTAACGATTTTGGCGCAAGCTGCAGAACGAGCAGAAGATATTGACGTTGCGCGTGCAAAAGCGGCGAAAGAACGGGCTGAACGCCGCTTGCAAGCGAAACAAGATGAAATCGATCATAGACGGGCAGAATTAGCATTGCGTCGTGCAATTAACCGTTTAAATGTAGCAAATCGTCATTTTTAACCCTAAGAGCATTGCCTCTTAGGGTTTTTGTTTATTTTTGGAACAAGTTTTATCGACACATATGTGAAGAAGTGATATAATGTTATCGGTTACAGTCTTAATAGTGTGACGTTTTCGAAAAATGTGTATAAAGTCACAAAGGGGTGGGACATCGTTGAACGTTTATGTAAACAGTTATGTAGTCGTCTTTGTGTTTCTTTGTTTAGGTATTTTGCTCCCAATCGTTGCGCTTACAGCCGGCCGTTTCCTTCGTCCGCATGCGCCAAATGCAGCGAAACAAACGACGTACGAAAGCGGATTAGATCCGTTCCACGATTCGCGCGTGCAATTTAACGTACGATACTACATTTTTGCGTTATTGTTCGTCATTTTTGATGTAGAAACGGTATTTTTATATCCATGGGCTGTTGCGTTTGATAAGCTTGGTGCATTTGCGCTTATTGAAATGCTTATTTTTGTCGTCATGTTGTTGATTGGACTTGTGTATGCTTGGAAGAAGAAGGTGTTAAAATGGATGTAAAATTATTGAACGTATCAGATCAAGAAATGGAAGAAATGCGCCGCAACGTCTTTTTAACGACATTAGAGCAGTTAAAAGCATGGGCGCGCAGCAATTCTTTATGGCCACTCACGTTCGGTCTTGCTTGTTGTGCCATTGAAATGATGGGAGTTGGTTCTTCGCATTACGATTTAGACCGCTTCGGCTCTTTCTTTCGCACATCGCCTCGTCAGTCAGATGTCATGATCGTTTCAGGAACTGTGACGAAAAAAATGGCTCCCATTGTTCGTCGTCTGTACGATCAAATGCCTGAGCCGAAATGGGTCATCGCGATGGGATCGTGTGCGACAGCAGGAGGTCCATATGTGAAGTCGTATTGCGTTGTAAAGGGTGTCGATCAAATTGTACCTGTTGACGTATACATTCCGGGCTGTCCGCCAAATCCAGCTGCATTAATTTATGGCATTAACAAACTAAAAGAGAAAATTCGCTACGAAGCGAAAACAGGAAAGAAGGTGCTGTAAATGAGCGATGAAAAAGATTTACAGCAACGAAAAAAAGAAGCAGCGGAACGCGCAAAACAATTAGCAAAAGAGCGACTTGCAGCGAAGAAAGCGACAGAACAAACTGAGCCAACGCTCGAAAGCGAAGATGACCTTGCGCTTGCGAAGAAAAAAGCAGCAGCGGCGGCGAAAGCAAAAGCCGCGGCGCTAGCAAAACAAAAAGCCGCAGAGTCTGAAGAATTAAGCGAAGAAGAACTAGCGAAGAAAAAAGCGGCAGCAGCGGCAAAAGCGAAAGCCGCAGCGCTAGCAAAACAAAAAGCCGCAGAGTCTGGAGAATTAAGCGAAGAGGAATTAGCGAAGAAAAAAGCGGCAGCAGCGGCAAAAGCAAAAGCCGCAGCGTTAGCGAAACAAAAAGCAGCGGAAACAGGGGACTTAAGCGAAGAGGAATTAGCGAAGAAAAAAGCAGCAGCGGCGGCAAAAGCAAAAGCCGCGGCGTTAGCAAAAGCCAAAAGTGCAGATGGCGGCGAAGAAAAAGAGGAAAAGCCGTCACTAAATCAGCCATATCTCGACAAATACGTCAAAGTCATTGAAGAGCATCTCGGAAAAGATGTGTTAGAAAACGCTTACATTAATCATTTGTCGAAAGATGTACCAACGCTTGTTGCTAAAAAAGATACATATTATAAAGTGGCTGAGTTTTTAAAATATAATGAGCAACTAAGTTTTGATTATTTATCTGAGTTGCACGGAACAGATTTTCAAACGCATATGGAAGTGTACGTCCACTTGTATTCTTATAAAAATCGTCAGTCCGTTGCGCTGAAAGTAAAGATTGATCGTGACCATCCGGTTATTGACTCGCTTGTTCCGCTTTGGCCAGGGGCGAATTGGCCAGAGTGCGAAGCGTACGATTTACTTGGCATTTGTTTTGAAGGTCATCCGCAACTTATTCGCATTTTCTTAGGGGAAAACTGGGTCGGCTATCCGCTCCGGAAAGATTACGAGCCATACGATATGGAGGGGTAAGGGCGTGCTGAGAACAGAGGAGATGCTTTTAAACGTCGGACCACAACATCCGAGCACGCATGGGGTATTTCGCCTCGTGCTAAAAATTGATGGGGAGATGATTAAAGAAGCGACTCCCGTCATCGGTTATCTTCATCGCGGGACAGAAAAAATCGCAGAAAATTTGCAGTATACACAAATCATCCCGTATACAGACCGGATGGACTATTTATCCGCGATGACGAACAACTACGTCATTTGTCATGCAGTAGAAACGATGATGGGCATTGAAGTGCCAGAGCGAGCGGAATATTTACGTGTGCTTGCGATGGAACTTGGTCGCATTGCGAGCCACCTCGTTTGGTGGGGAACGTATTTGC
This sequence comes from Anoxybacillus suryakundensis, assembly GCF_001418025.1. Lineage (NCBI taxonomy): Bacteria > Bacillati > Bacillota > Bacilli > Caryophanales > Anoxybacillaceae > Anoxybacillus > Anoxybacillus suryakundensis. The sequence goes on along the minus strand of NZ_LIOK01000005.1, from coordinate 39,614 downwards.
TTGATATTGGTGCAGTCAGTCCGTTTTTATATGCGTTTCGTGAACGAGAAATGATTATTAATCTATTAAACGAACTATCAGGTGCGCGGCTCACATTTAACTACATGCGTGTTGGTGGGGTAAAATGGGATGCGCCAGATGGATGGATTGACAAAGTCAAGCAGTTCGTTCCGTATATGCGCAAGCAGCTCGAAGGTTATCATGAGCTCGTTACAGGAAATGAAATTTTCCGCAATCGCGTCATCGGCGTCGGCAAATATACGAAAGAAGAAGCGTTAGCCTATTCGTTAAGTGGCGTTAATTTACGTTGTACAGGGGTGAAATGGGATTTAAGAAAAGACGAACCGTATTCGATTTATGATCGGTTTGACTTTGATGTACCAGTACGCACAGAAGGTGACTGTTTCGCCCGTTATGAATGCCGTCTCGCTGAAATCGAGCAATCGCTTCGCATTATTGAACAAGCGTGCGAACAGTTTCCAGATGGCGGTGAAATTATGGCGAAAGTGCCAAAAATCATTAAAGCGCCACCGGGCGAAGCGTATGTACGCATCGAGTCACCGCGGGGAGAAATTGGTTGTTATATTGCGAGCGACGGGAAAAAAGAGCCGTATCGCTTAAAATTCCGTCGACCGTCATTTTATAATTTGCAAATCCTTCCAAAACTACTAAAAGGGGAAAATATCGCAAATTTAATTGCGATACTTGGCGCGATTGATATCGTGCTTGGGGAGGTCGATGGATGATGATGGAACAACTTTTACAGTCGACGCCGAGCTGGACGAATGTCGCCATGTTCTTTGCGATTGGCGTAGGGCTGTTGCTCGTTGTGTTAGGGTTTGTCACGTACGGCATTTTAGCCGAACGAAAAGTGATGGGATTTATGCAAGGACGCATCGGGCCGAACCAAGTTGGAGGTCGCTGGGGATTACTCCAAACAGTTGCTGACGTGTTAAAGCTACTGTTGAAAGAAGATACGATTCCAAAAGCTGCAGATCGTCCATTGTTCATTTTAGCACCGGTTATTGCGTTTGCTCCTGCTTTTATGGTGCTTGCAGCGTTGCCGTTTACGGATGCGTTGCAATTTGCTGATATTGGCGTAGGGCTGTTGTATTACATTGCCGTTTCTGGATTAACGACCATTGGGGTTGTCACAGGCGCATGGGCGTCAAACAATAAATATGCATTGCTTGGAGGCATGCGTGCAGCTGCACAAATGATTTCATACGAAGTGCCGCTTGTCATGTCTGTTATTGGTGTCATTTTGTTAGCGGGAAGTTTAAACTTAAATGACATTGTTGAAGCGCAAAAAGATGTTTGGTTTATTGTTGTGCAGCCAATAGGGTTTCTCGTTTTTCTTGTCGCAGCTGTGGCAGAGTTAAATCGGACGCCGTTTGACTTACCAGAAGCTGAATCAGAACTTGTCGCGGGTTTCCATGTTGAATATTCTGGCTTCCGCTGGGCGTTTTTCATGCTTGCAGAATACGTGTACTTTTTTGCGATGGCGGCATTAACGACCGTGCTCTTTTTAGGGGGATGGCATCCGCTTCCGTTTCTCGGTTTTATTCCAGGAGCTGTTTGGTTTGCATTAAAATTTAGCGTTGTTGTCTTTTTATTCATTTGGTTTCGCATTACGTTTCCGCGTGTGCGTGCCGATCAATTAATGGAATTTGGTTGGAAAGTGTTATTGCCAGTTGCGCTCGTGAATATTTTTGTGACGGCTCTTGTAAAACAACTATTTTTTTAAATAAAAAGGTGGGTGGGCAGAAATGCTCGGTTTAATGAAAGGATTAGCGTATACGCTGAAAAACTTAACAAAAGAAAAAGTGACGTACGATTATCCGAATGAACCGCTTCCGCTGCCGGATCGCTTTCGCGGCATTCAAAAGTTTTATCCAGAAAAATGTATCGTTTGCAATCAGTGTGCAAACATTTGCCCGACCGACTGTATTCAGTTGACGGGTAAAAAACATCCGGACCCGACGAAAAAAGGAAAAATTATTGATACGTACGACATTAACTTTGAAATTTGTATTTTATGCGATTTATGTACCGAAGTATGTCCGACAGAGGCGATTGTCATGACGAACAACTTTGAATTAGCGGAATATAGTCGCGACGAGTTATTTAAAGATTTAACGTGGCTTGATGAAAACGATACGAACGTGCGGAAGGTGAATAAGCCATGAGTGGACAATATATTGCTTTTTTCGTTCTTGCGCTCATTGCGCTTGGCGGCGGCATCTTTATGTTAAATTTAAACAAAGTCGTCCATATGGTCGTGGCGCTCGTCTTTACGTTCGTCAGCATCGCCGGCATTTACGTGCTTTTATCTGCTGAATTTGTCGCGGCTGTCCAGGTGCTTATTTATTCTGGGGCAATTACGATCATTATGTTGTTTGGTATTATGCTTACGCGCCATCAAGATGACGGGCAATCGACAGGTAGCCCGCTTCGAAAAGCGTTCGCTTTGCTCGGTACAGTTGCTTTTGGCGCCGTGATGTATATTGGCATTCGCACGCTCGACTTTGGCAGTGAAGCAGTTGGGCTTCATGATAAAAATACGGAACAAATCGGAATTGCAATATATTCGAAGTACGTCATTCCGTTTGAACTTGCGTCTGTTTTGTTGCTTGTCGCATTAATTGGCGCAGTCATTTTAGCGAAAAAAGATGATAAGGAGGCGGGAGAGTGAGCGTACCGTTATCCGCCTATCTCGTATTTGCGCTTCTGTTATTTTGCATCGGATTGTACGGGGCGTTAACAAAACGGAATACAGTAATCGTGCTCATTTGTATTGAACTTATGTTAAATGCGGTAAACGTCAATTTAGTCGCATTTAGCAAGTACGGGATTAACCCAGGCATTACAGGGCAAGTATTTTCGCTCTTTACGATTACTGTTGCCGCAGCAGAAGCGGCGGTTGGATTAGCCATTTTAATTGCGCTATACCGCAATCGCAAAACCATTCATATTGATGAAGTTGATTCAATGAAACGATAAAGGATGGGAAACAAAGGGGTTATATATAAATGCACCTGAAAAAGGGGATGATTGAACGATGATGGAAAACGCATGGCTCATACCGCTTTTTCCGTTCGTATCGTTTGTTGTGCTGCTTGTTGCGGGCAAGCAGTTAAAAGAACGAAGCGCGTATGTCGGAATGTTGTTGACGTTTCTTTCGCTCGTATTTGCCCTCGGAACGTTGTATGAGCGATGGACGTCACCAACATACAAACAAGCATATACATGGTTAACAATCGGGGATGTGCATTTGACGGTCGGCTTTGAAGTAAATGCATTAAATGCATTAATGCTCGTTGTCGTATCGCTTGTTAGTTTTCTCGTACATACGTATGCGAAAGGATATATGCACGGTGATGAGCGCTTTCCGGTGTTTTATGCATATTTAGGCTTATTTACTTTTGCGATGCTTGGGCTCGTCATATCGCCTAACTTATTGCAAACGTACATGTTTTGGGAGCTTGTCGGTCTCGGCTCGTTCTTATTGATCGGATTTTATTTTTACAAAGAAGAAGCAAAAGCTGCAGCGAAAAAAGCGTTTATTATGACGCGCATCGGGGATGTCGGGTTGCTGATCGGTATGATTTTATTGTTCTTAGAAGTAAAAAGCTTTGAATATGAAGCTATTTTTGCTTCGTTACAAAACGGTAATGTGTCAACGACGATCATTACATTAAGCGCTATTCTTATTTTTATTGGAGCTGTCGGAAAATCTGGTCAATTTCCGCTTCATACGTGGCTTCCAGATGCGATGGAAGGACCGACACCTGTATCAGCATTAATTCATGCCGCGACGATGGTCGCCGCTGGAGTATATTTAGTGGCAACATTGTTCCCGCTTTACGAAGCGAGTGAAACAGCGATGATGACCGTCGCTTATGTCGGAGGATTTACCGCCATTTTTGCAGCATCAATCGGCTTAGTGCAAACGGACATTAAACGGGTGCTTGCCTATTCGACCGTTAGCCAGCTCGGTTACATGATGTTAGCGCTCGGCTCTGCTGGGTACGTGGCAGGTGTCTTTCATTTAATGACGCACGCCTTTTTTAAAGCGTTGCTCTTTTTAGCTGCAGGTAGCGTCATTCATGCGGTGCATACGCAAAATATTGAACAAATGGGCGGATTATGGAAAAAAATGAAATGGACCGCTCCACTCTTTTTAATTGGAACGTTAGCAATTAGCGGATTCCCATTTTTCTCAGGATTTTTCAGCAAAGATGAGATTTTAATTGCCGCCTGGACGCACGGGCATGTCGGTTTATTTGTTGTCGCTGTTATTGCTGCCTTTTTCACAGCGTTTTATATGTTCCGTTTATTTTTTCTTGTGTTTACAGGTGAAGCGCGGACAAATGCCCAAGATGTGCATGAGTCACCAACGGTTATGGTGTTGCCGATGATCGTGCTCGGTGTGCTCGCAGTCGTTTCTGGTTACGTGCAAACACCATGGGGAGCGTTTTTAGGTGAGTGGTTGACAGAAGGAACGAACTGGTACGCCCATACAGAAGGTCCAAGCTGGATTATGATTGTAGCGACAATTGTTTCATTATGCGGAATCGCATTAGCATGGCTCATATATGGCAAACGTGCGATTGCGCGCGACTGGTTATCGTCACGTTTCCCACTCACGTACAACGTGCTTATGAACAAATATTACATCGACGAGTTTTACGGACTTACCGTCATTCGTGTTGCTTCGTTTATTAGTTTGTTATTTGAGTATATCGATCGATTCCTTGTGGAAGGATTGGCACAATTATTTGCAGCAACAGCGCGCGGCATCGGCCGAATCGGCTCACGTTTACAAAACGGGCAAGTGCAGATGTACGGTACGGTAACGATTGTCGTTTTAGCGATTCTCGTCGTCATTTTTGCGGTGACAGGGGGGTATTTATAATGCAGCCATACTTTTTATCGCTCTTAATTTTCTCCCCACTTTTAGGTATACTCGTTCTTTCGTTTCTTTCGAAAGAGCAAGAAAAAGCGATTAAATGGCTTGGTGTGTTGGCAACGTTGCCATCGTTATGCTTATCGTTGTTTGCGTTTTGGCAATATCAAAACGGTTATGATATAAGCAAGTTAACGGAAAAACGGTCATGGATTCAATTTGGTGAGTTTCCGTTTTTAAAGGAGACGGATTTTACTGTTGCATATGAACTTCATGTTGACGGTTTTGCGCTTGTCATGATCGTTTTAACGACCATTTTAGCAACACTTGCGGCGATCGCTTCTACATCCATTCAAAAAGAGTGGAAAGGGTATTTTCAACTGTTTTTATTGCTCGAAATCGGTATGCTTGGCGTATTTGCTGCTAGCAACCTTGTGCTCTTTTTCATCTTTTTTGAGTTGACGCTCATTCCGATGTTTTTCTTAATCGGAAAATGGGGGTATTTCGAAAAAGAAAAAGCGGCCTATAGCTATTTAATTTATAACGGTCTCGGTTCCGCTGTTTTATTGATCGTTATTGCGGTATTGTTTGCGCGTACCGGCACATCAAACATTGCGGAGTTACGCTACATATTAACTAACCCAGCGGTACAAACCATTTCGCCAATTTCCGACGATCTTCGTTACGGTTTATTTATTGCATTGCTTGTTGCATTTGGAGTAAAATTGCCGATCGTGCCGCTTCATCGTTGGATGTTGCGCGTGCACGTTCAAGCGCCACCATCAGTCGTCATGCTGCATGCAGGGGTTTTGTTAAAAATTGGTGCTTTCGGTCTTGTTCGATTCGCATTCGGATTATTTCCCGGGCAATTTCAACAATTTTCGACATGGCTCATTGTTTTCGGTGTTGTCAATTTGTTGTACGGTGCGTTTTTAGCGCTTAGACAAACCGACTTTAAAATGGTGCTTGCTTATTCGAGTGTATCGCATATGGGTATTGTATTAATTGGGCTCGGCTCGCTCAACGAGGCAGGAATACAAGGAGCGATCTTTCAAGCGGTGTCACACGGATTTATTGCGGCGTTTTTATTCTTCTTCGTTGGCGTTATGTACGAAAGAACGCGTACAACGACGCTTGCCCGTTTAGGTGGTTTGGCGAAGACGATGCCGTACGTTTCAGGTTTTGTTCTCGCCGGTGCGATGGCTTCACTCGGTTTGCCAGGAACGTCCGGATTTATTAGCGAGTTTATGGCGTTCGTTGGTGCATTTCAAGCAGAACCGTGGTTAGCTGCCATCGGTACGCTCGGTATTATTATGACCGCTGTGTATTTATTACGCGCTGTACTTGGCATGACGTTCGGACAAACAACGGTATCAAACGTGCACGATTTACGAGGCATCGAATGGGTGCCGGCAATTAGTTTACTGCTTCTTATTGTCATCATCGGGGTATATCCGAACGTATTGGCGATGCCACTACAAACGACGATTGAAACGATGATGAACGGGTTAGGGGGTTGATGAGATGGATTTCGAAACATTACTTAGCTATGAATGGGGCGTCATGATGCCGGAATTTATTATTCTTGGTGTGGCGGTTGCGCTCTCACTCATCGACCTATTTATGCCGGAAAATCGTAGTCGGCGTCTCCTTGGTTTATTCGCTTTCGTTGGCATCGCCGTTTCATTCGTATCGCTCCTCGGTTTATGGACGAGTGATGTCACGTCCATTTTAGGTGATACGTTCCGTCTCGATTCGTTCGCCAAATCATTTAAAGCGTTATTGCTCATTGGTAGTGCGCTCGTTTTATTGCTTGCTCTTCATTATGAACCGAAAGAGCGCATTGCGTATCGCGGTGAGTTTTACTACTTGTTCTTAACTGCGCTTCTTGGTGCAATGATGATGACATCAAGCGGTGATCTCATTACGTTGTTTATCGGCCTTGAATTATTGTCGCTTTCTTCTTATATTCTCGTCGCGATTCGGAAAAAACATACATTAGCCAATGAAGCAGCGTTAAAATACGTCATTACCGGAAGTATTGCCACAGCTATCACGTTGTTCGGGATGAGCTACATCTTTGGCTTTACCGGATCGACAAATATAAAAGAAATTGCCCAGCAACTCGCAAGCACGTACGATGAAAACCATCAATATATTTTATCGCTTGCCTTTTTGCTTACGTTTATCGGTTTGTCATTCAAACTGGCGGCTGCTCCGTTTCATATGTGGGCACCAGACGTATACCAAGGCGCAACGACGCCAGTTGTTTCTTTCTTAAGCGTTGTTTCTAAAACAGCTGGATTTGTTATCGTGTTGCGCGTTATCGTTTCCGTATTTGCTCAAACGCCATCAGGAAGTTCTGCTTCAATGCTTATGACGCTTGCGCCATACATCGCTTTTTTAGCAGGAGCAACGATGATTATTGGCAATACGATCGCGCTTCGCCAGCGCAATGTCAAACGCATGCTAGCGTATTCGAGCATCGCACATGCGGGATACGTGCTCGTTGCTTTCGCAAGCTTATCGATGTTTATGTTTGAAGCGATTTGGTTTTACTTGTTGGCGTATTTGTTTATGACCATTGGGGCGTTTGCGATTTTACAAGTTGTCTCTCAGCATCACGATGATGAAGACGTGAGCGTATTTGCGGGCTTGTACCGTCGCTCGCCGCTCATGGCGGTAGCGATGACAATCTTTTTACTATCGCTTGCAGGCATTCCTGGGACGGCTGGATTTATCGGGAAAATGAACATTTTCCTCGGTGCATTCGTCGTTGAGCCAGCTCATTACGTGCTTGCAACTATCATGGTGATCACGACAGTTGTATCGTACGTCTATTACTTCGGTATTTTCGTTCAAATGTTTTTCCGGCCGGTCGAACATACACATCGATTAGAGTGGCCACCGGGGGTTATTGCCGTCGTCGTTATTTGTGTCATCGGCACCGTTTTATTAGGGGTTTTTCCGAACATTGCCTACGATTTCCTTGCACCGTTTGAACATTTTAGCGATTTTCTTCAATAAGACGTATAATGGAAGGGGTGTACCCTTCCATTTTTTATTTTGAAGGAGGAGTAAACATGGAGACGTTTGGACAAGAAGCGTTAATTAGTTTATTGTCGCACGTATTTTTCATTACAGTGACGTGGTGGACGTTACAAGCGGTGCGGCTTGAAGTTATTTTTAAACCGAATCGCATCATTCAAGCACGTGTATTTTACATTCTTTTGACGATTGTCATCGGTTCATTAGTGAGCAATTTCTTTTTAGATTATTTACGCTGGTCGCGCCAGTTGCCGTTTTTACTTTAGACGCGAGCATTGTCGATTTTTTTTACGTATCTTCCCTTCCGATCTGGCAACAATAAAAGCTAAGGAGAGGAAGGGAAAAGAGATGAAAAAAAGATGGTTGGCACTCGTTATTTTTTGTTTGTTATTAAGTGGTTATCGGATGTATGATGGTAAACGTGTCGATGAAGAAATAACGAAAATGAACGACATGCTTGGCGTATTTGAATCCCATCATATTCACCTCAAACGATGGAACGTCTACGCCAAAGAGCAAGTGCTTACAAATGACCCTCACAACTGGATCCAACAATACGTGAGAACATGGTCCTCTTTTCGTTGGACGGCTGAACCGCACAAGATGATTGGCAAACGTGAAACCTCCGCTTACGTTGAAACAATTCAACTCATCACGGTCGCTCATCATCAAACGATTGTTGTTTTATATGAAGCAACCGGTTCAACGTGGAATAAACAACTCGAACGCACACTCGACCGACAAACGACAAAATTATTCGTAAAACCTACATTTTTCACTTGTATTACAGGGGAATTCGATGGTAAGATGAAAGGTGTTTTGTTTGACAAGGCGGTTCGCTTGCTTGCTTCGTTTCAAGCGCAACCGATTGAATCATTGCGTGAAGAGGCATTTGTCTCTGTCTCAGCATATACTGAGCAGTGGAAGACATCACTTTCTGTCGGACAACAACAAATGAATCTTCAACTGGCGTTACGACAAGACGGATTGGGCGCGCGAACGACCGTTGTCATTGGCACCCCAATCATAACAGCTGAATATTAATATAGAGACTTTGGACGCGGAGGGGAATGCCTTGGAAAAAATCATCGTCCGCGGCGGGAAGCGGTTAAGTGGCACAGTGAAAGTGGAAGGTGCGAAAAACGCTGTGTTACCTGTCATCGCCGCAACATTATTAGCAAGTGAAGGAAAAAGCGTCATTTACGATGTACCCGAACTCTCCGATGTATATACGATTGGTGAAGTGTTACGTCACTTACAAGCGGACGTAACGGTTGGCAACAACAAAATTGTCGTTGATGCATCTGGAGAGCTGAGTGTTGAAGCTCCATTTGAATATGTACGAAAAATGCGAGCATCTGTATTAGTGATGGGTCCATTGCTTGCGCGCAAAGGTCGCGCACGCGTCGCATTACCAGGTGGTTGTGCGATCGGGTCAAGACCAATTGATCAACATTTAAAAGGATTTGAAGCGATGGGTGCGACGGTGAAAATCGGTAACGGTTTCATCGACGCCGAAGTAAATGGAAAATTGCGCGGTGCAAAAATTTATTTAGACTTCCCGAGTGTCGGTGCGACTGAAAACATTATGATGGCTGCTGTATTAGCAGAAGGGACGACCGTCATTGAAAACTGCGCAAAAGAGCCGGAAATCGTCGACTTAGCTAATTTTTTAAACGCGATGGGTGCGAAAGTGCGTGGTGCAGGAACAGGCACGATTCGCATTGACGGGGTTACTACATTATATGGTGCCGAACATACAGTTATTCCTGATCGTATTGAAGCTGGAACATTTATGATTGCAGCTGCCATTACAGGCGGAAACGTTCTTGTGCAAGGTGCGGTGCCAGAACATTTAACATCGTTAATCGCAAAGCTGGAAGAAATGGGTGTCACCATTATAGAAGAAGACAGCGGTTTGCGCGTCATTGCTCCCGACAAATTGAAAGCCGTTGACGTAAAAACGATGCCACATCCGGGCTTTCCGACGGATATGCAGTCACAAATGATGGCGCTTCTTATGAAAGCAGAAGGCACAAGCATGGTGACAGAAACGGTATTTGAAAATCGCTTTATGCACGTCGAAGAATTTCGGCGTATGAATGCTGATATGAAAATTGAAGGGCGTTCCGTCATTATTAACGGTCCGTGCCAACTGCAAGGGGCAGAAGTGGCTGCGACGGATTTACGTGCGGCTGCAGCACTTATTTTAGCCGGGCTTGCTGCAGAAGGATATACGCGCGTGACCGAACTGAAACATTTAGATCGCGGTTACGTTCGCTTCCATGAAAAATTAGCTGCGTTAGGTGCTGATATTGAACGTGTACGTGAAGATATCGATACAGTACAAAGACAAATGACAGATGTTGGATGAATGTAAGAAACGACCGTTTGCAGAAGGCGAATGGTCGTTTTTTTGCATATATGCTTGTCCTCGGGCATAAAGTGTAATAATGACAAAGGGGGGATTCAATTGCGACAATGGATGATGGCAACGATTGCGTTATTTACACTCATTTTACTCATTCCTGCATTAGTTGTTTTAGCATTTGGGGAAAAGCAAGAGGCACCCCTTCCTGCCCAACCGATGCAAATTCAAGCGCGCGATGAGCCGACGGTGGAAGTAGCTGTATATCGAAGCAAGGAAAAAAAAGTCGAGCGACTGCCGCTAGAACAATATGTCATTGGTGTGGTAGCAGCGGAAATGCCAGCAGAGTTTGAAATGGAAGCATTAAAAGCGCAAGCATTGACCGCAAGAACGTACATCGTCAAACAACTCATATATAACCAACCGATTCAACTACCAGAAGGGGCAAACGTCACCGATACGGTCATGCATCAAGTGTATTATAATGACGAGCAACTAAAAGACATATGGGGCATCAGTTACGAATGGAAAATAAAAAAAATTAAAGAAGCGGTCGAGGCGACAAAGGGACAAATTTTAACGTACAACAATGAGCCAATTGAAGCGGCATTTTTCTCCACGAGCAACGGCTATACGGAAAACTCAGAAGCGTACTGGCAAAACGCTTTCCCTTATTTAACGAGCGTTGAAAGCCCGTGGGATACACAGTCGCCGAAGTTTTATGAACAAGTGACGATATCTGTTCGTGAATTTGAACAACGGCTCGGCGTGAAATTACCGAAAGACGGTTCGGTTGGCAAAGTGCTTGCGCGCACGCCAGGCAAGCGTGTTGCCCTTGTCGATATTAATGGTAAACAGCTTACCGGTCGAGAAGTGCGTGAAAAGTTGCAATTAAAATCAACAGATTTCACATGGACAAGGCAAGGAAATCACATCGTTATTACGACGAAAGGATACGGCCATGGCGTCGGTATGAGTCAATACGGGGCAAACTTTTTAGCCAAGCAAGGGAAAACGTATAAAGAGATTGTCAAATATTATTACCAAGGGGTACAAATTCACGATCTCTCACTTGTCGCTTCGAAATTTTGAAGCGACAAATTTTTTTGTTTTCATGTGTATAAATGTTCTTCTTTCTGTTCACAATGGTTGCTGAGGTGATGAACATGAAAGAAGAAAACAAAAAAGTTTCAAAGTTGTTCCGTAAACGTTGGGTTGTTCCTTCCATTTATTTGTTCAGTGCGGCGCTCATTTTAACAGGTGTGCTTTGGTTCCAAAGCAAAACAAACGACATCGTGCAACCGCCTGTTGATGAAGCGAAACAAGGTACAGCGGTCAACGAACCAGAGTCTGTACCGGTTCAACAAGTAGTGGAACAAATTGCGATGCCTGTCCTTGATCCGAATGCTGTTGAAATCGCTAAACCATTTTACGACTTCAGTGCACCAGCCGAAGAACAAGAAGCTGCTCTCGTCTCTTATAATGATGAATATTATCCAAACAAAGGTGTCGACATCGCGATGAAAAACGGCGAAAGCTTTGATGTAACTGCATCATTAAGTGGAACAGTCATTAAAGCAGAAAAAGACCCGCTTTTTGGATACGTCGTTCATATTCAACACGATCGCGGCGTTGTGACGGTATATCAATCATTACAAGACGTGCAAGTGAAAACAGGTGATACAGTAAAACAAGGACAAGTCATTGCAAAAGCGGGCACAAACGAGTTTAATCAAGAAGCAGGCGTTCACGTCCACTTTGAAATTCGTAAAGATGGGCAAGCGGTCAATCCAGTCGCTTACTTCGATCAACCGCTAAGCGCATTAGAAAACAAAGAGCAACAAACGGAACAACAAGAAACAAATCAAAACAAAACAAATGAACAACAAAGCGATCCGTCAAGCACTGTTCCAGATGCTTCGATCGGAATGGCAAGAACATGAACAGGTGGGCAAAATGCTCATCTGTTCGCTTTTTTATGGAATATATTTTCTTCTTGCCTAATACACTATTACAAACTTGAACAACGAGGGTGTTTGAGGTGAGATGAACGATTAATAGATGGGATTGACGATTTTGTTATGAACGAGTAAACGCCACTGCGATAAACGCCTTATACGTCTCATTTCACACTTCTCACATCCAACTTAGGGAGGGCGAGCAGTGTGCACGATTACATCAAAGAGCGTACAATCAAGATTGGCAAGTACATCGTGGAGACGAAAAAAACCGTTCGCGTCATCGCGAAAGAGTTCGGTGTGTCCAAAAGCACCGTGCATAAAGACTTAACGGAACGGCTCCCGGAAATTAACCCCGAATTAGCGAATGAAGTGAAAGAAATTTTAGATTACCATAAATCCATTCGCCATTTGCGAGGAGGAGAAGCAACGAAGAAAAAATATAAAAAAGAAACGGAGCAAGCAACGTAAATTTCTTGTTCCCCTTGCTCTTTTTTCGACATCGTTGTGGTAAAATATTTTATTAGGAGAAATGGCAAGGAGGAACATACATGTTTTTAGCAAGGGATATTGGCATCGATCTCGGCACGGCGAACGTGTTGATTTATGTAAAAGGAAAAGGCATTGTATTAAACGAACCTTCTGTTGTTGCGATTGATCAACATACGAAGCGGGTGTTAGCGGTCGGAGAAGAAGCGCGGCGCATGGTCGGGCGCACGCCTGGGCATATTGTCGCCATCCGTCCATTAAAAGATGGGGTGATTGCGGACTTTGAAATTACGGAAGCGATGCTGAAACATTTTTTAAGTAAGCTCAATGTAAAAGGCTGGTTTGCGAAACCGCGCATTTTAATTTGTTGTCCAACGAACATTACGTCAGTCGAACGTAAAGCGATTAAAGAAGCAGCCGAAAAAAGCGGCGGCAAAAAAGTATACTTAGAAGAAGAACCGAAAGTAGCAGCCATTGGCGCTGGAATGGATATTTTTCAACCATCTGGAAATATGGTTATTGACATCGGTGGAGGTACAACGGATGTTGCAGTATTATCGATGGGTGACATCGTCACATCCTCCTCGATTAAAGTAGCCGGTGATAAATTTGATCAAGAAATTTTAAACTATATTAAACGAGAATATAAGCTATTAATTGGTGAGCGAACTGCAGAAGAAATTAAAATAAACATCGCTACCGTGTTTCCGAACGCTCGCGATGAAGCGATGGATATTCGTGGTCGCGATTTAGTAACGGGCTTACCAAGAACGATTACCATTCGTTCCGGTGAAATTGAAAAAGCGCTACGCGAAACGGTATATACGATCGTCCAAACAGCAAAAAGCGTCCTTGAGCGCACACCGCCAGAGCTGTCAGCCGACATTATTGACCGCGGTATTTTCTTAACAGGAGGCGGAGCGTTGCTTCACGGTATGGACCAATTGCTTGCGCAAGAATTAAAAGTGCCTGTTTTTATTGCGGAAAATCCGATGGATTGCGTCGCAATCGGCACAGGGTTAATGCTCGATAATATCGACAAAGCTCCATATCGTCAACTTGTATAGGTGCCATTGGGAAATGGTACCTATTCGCTTTTTTCCCCTTTTTCTTTTATAATGAAAGTAGTGTGAAAACGATGGAGGGGACGTTTTATGTTTCGCGGATTATATACAGCTGCTTCAGGCATGCTTTCCCAACAACGCCGTATCGAAATGATGACGAACAATATCGCAAACGCCAATACGCCAGGCTATAAAGCCGATCAAGCATCGTTACGGGCTTTTCCAGAGATGTTGATGCATCGCATTCAACAAACGACGATTCCGACAGAAAAAAAACTGACATGGCGTGACCGGACATATATTGGCCCGCTATCGACGGGTGTGTACGTGCAAGAACTTGTGCCAAACTTTGCTCAAGGCGATATACGCGAAACAGGCAACAATACCGACCTAGCTATTGTTGATGGCACAGGCACGTCATTTTTTACGGTACAAAACGAAACAGGGGACGTTCGTTATACGCGCAACGGTCATTTTACGATCGATGCAGATGGCTTTTTAACGACGACAGATGGTCTTTACGTGCTCGATGAAAACAACAACCGTATTTTCGTCGGGGACGAGCAGTTTACTGTATTAACGGACGGAACGATTACAAAAAATGGGAAGCAACTTGCACGCCTTCGCATCGCCTACGCTGAAAATGTCCAAGCGCTTGCGAAGGAAGGAAATGGTTTATTTCGAGCAGAACAACAACTCCCGACTGCTGAGACGTATACGATTCGTCAACAATATATTGAACGTTCAAACGTCGATTTGTCTCGTGCGATGACTGACATGCTTTCGGCTTACCGAGCGTTTGAAGCGAACCAAAAAATTTTACAAGCATACGATAAAAGTATGGACAAAGCGGCAAATGAAATCGGCCGCTTAAAGTAGGGGGATGACGATGCTTCGTTCAATGATTACTGCCGCCAATACAATGAACCAACTACAACAACAGCTGGACGTCATTAGCCATAATATCGCAAACGTCAACACAAACGGGTTTAAAAAGCGCGATGCGGTGTTCGGTGAATTGCTCGCTCAACAGTTTACTAACTTGCCAAAAACAGATGAAGCACCGCGCCTCACCCCGGCTGGCGTCCGCCTTGGTGTCGGCGCAAAAGTAGCGTCAACACATATGCAAATGAAGCAAGGATCGATTGTAAAAACGGATCGCCCGCTTGATCTTGCATTGACGAAAGAAGGGCAATTTTTCCGCATTCTTGTCGACGGTGCGATTCAATATACGCGTGACGGTGCGTTTTACCTTAGTCCGTCGGCGGACAATCCGAATGAACTCATGCTTGTGACGGCAGATGGTTATGCAGTCGTAGATGAAAACAACGAACCAATTACGGTGTCGGAAGGATTTAAAGATATTCAAGTCACTCAAGACGGTACAATGCAATTCATTGCGCCAAACGGAAATATGATGCAGACGATCAACATCGGCGTATCATACGTGACGCGTCCGCAACTGATGCAAGCGCTTGGCGATAACCGTTTTGCTTTTCCAGCTGATGTGAATAATGAAGACGTAACGGTTAATTTAGCTGGCAACAATCGCAACAACATTTCACTACAACAATATGCCCTAGAACAATCGAACGTGGAACTAGCGACCGAAATGAGCGAACTTATGATTACGCAACGGTCATACCAACTTAATGCTCGTGCGATTACATTATCGGATCAAATGATGGGGCTCATTAACGGCATTCGTTCATAGAGGGGAATGTATATGGAGGAAAAACAACAGAAACGCTCGCTTCGCCGTCCGCGTCGCCGTCTTATTCCGATTTGGCTTCGTTTGCTTATCGTCCTTTGTTTGATTACGATTAGCACATTAGCAGGGGCGATGATTGGCTACGGTATGCTTGGCGGAGGAAACCCGTTCGATGCATTAAAGCCAGCAACGTGGCAACATATTATTGATTTAGTAGAGAAACAGTAGTGGACATACCACTTCAAAACATGATACATTGAAAACAAGCGGAAGGGAGATCCTTCCGTTTTTTTATAAAGGAGGAATTTATATGCTTGATATTCAACAAATTAAACAAATTATTCCACATCGCTATCCGTTTTTACTCGTTGACCGCATTGTTGAAGTGGAAGAAGGAAAGCGTGCCGTTGGCATCAAAAACGTGAGCGCCAACGAACAATTTTTTGTCGGCCATTTTCCTGACTATCCTGTTATGCCGGGTGTATTAATTGTTGAAGCGCTTGCGCAAGTCGGAGCTGTCGCGATGTTAATGAAAGAAGAAAACCGTGGACGTCTTGCTTTCTTCACCGGCATTGACAACTGCCGCTTTAAAAAACAAGTAAAACCGGGCGATCAATTACGTCTAGAAGTGGAGATGATTCGTTTCAAAGGGGCAATCGGTAAAGGAAGAGGAGTCGCTACCGTTGACGGCGAGCTCGTATGCGAAACAGATATTATGTTTGCTTTAGGTGAGAAAAAATAATGCATACGCTTCTTTTTTCTGGGCATGTTATAAGTGATTACATATGCCTAAGAAAGGAGATATGCAATGAAAAAACTATGGCTACTTAAGCTTATTAGCGCGCTCATTGCCGTCATGGTCGTTACAGGCTGCAATAACGATGATACAGACAACGATATGAACAATCAAGAAGAAATGCAGCCGGGTGAAGACACAAATGAAGGTGTTGGCGACGATGAAAACGATGCTGTGCCGGATGAAGAAGACGCTGTCGAAGATGCCGAAGATATGAACGATGCTGACAATACGGACGAATAAACGTAAGAGGTTTCCTCTTGCGTTTTTTTATTCCCTTAATTCCTATAACCGTTAGTATAGTTATAAAAAAACTTTGTCAATACACGCTTCTTTATGATACAGTAACGGTTGACGATAATCATATGGAGGGTTTTATATATGTTAAAACAGCTTCCTCATCGCATGAAGATGAACATCACGCTGTCGATTAAAAAAGTGTTTGAAAAATATATGGCAACGATTGGTTGGGATGAAACAAAATACGATGCAGCCACATTTATGGAACAATGGCGCCATTATTTGTACAATGAAGCGACATGGTTTGCGGAATTAGATGATGCGATTAAAACAAACCCACAATTTCATGAGCAACTTGCAGCACGTATTAACGAAATTATTGACCAACTCGTAAACGAACCTCCAACGGATGAACAAATTGCAGAAATTAACCGTCTCACCGAACGCCTTGGCATCGATGATTTCCCATACGGCTGTAAGTTAGAAGCAAAATATCATATTGAACGTCTACAACAAGAGCTAAAAAAAAAGAAAAGCTAACGAAACGAGCGAGTGAAAAGCAACGTAAACTAGCAGAAATTTTATATTACCAAGCATATGACCGCCCGCTACCAGAGGGCGACTATACGGTGGCAGAAATGAATAATATCATTGCACAAGCAAAACAAATCATTACGCAAGAAGAAACAGAAGAAGAGATGATTCACTAACCGATAGCATGTGAAGCTGTCGGTTTTTTTTCGTGGAAGTAAATTGACAAAAAGGGTAGAAAAACGGAAGTGTTTGTCGGTATAATGAATCTAGTGAATGTTTTTGTCGAAAATATATGTTTTATGGGAGGACGTCATGGAAGAGACGATTAGCTTACGAGAACTATTTCAAACGTTGCGTAAACGCGCTTGGCTTATTATTGCGATTACCGTCATCGCGACGATGACAAGCGGCATCGTTAGCTATTTTGTGCTGACGCCGATGTATCAAGCATCGACACAACTATTAGTGAACCAAGCGAAAAGTGAACAGCCGATTTACAATATTAGTGAAATTCAAACGAACTTGCAACTTATTAATACGTATAACGTCATTATGAAAAGCCCAGCGATTTTAGATATTGTCAAAGAAGAACTGGACTTAAACATGCCCGTTGAAGAACTTAATGAAAAAATTAATGTAACGAGCGAAAAAGACTCACAAGTAGTTAACGTCACAGTGGAAGATCCCGATCCGTATATGGCTGCTGATATTGCAAATACAGTTGCGAGCGTATTTCAGCGCGAAATCGTTAAAATTATGAACGTCGATAACGTGAACATTTTAGCGAAGGCAGAAGTAAAAGAACAGCCGGTTCCGGTCAAGCCAAAGCCGCTATTAAATATGGCGATCGCTTTCGTTGTCGGCATCATGACAGGCGTCGGTTTAGCGTTTTTACTTGAGTATTTAGATAATACGATTAAAAACGAACAAGATGTCGAGAAGTTGCTTGAGCTACCTGTCCTAGGGGCAGTAACGGTTATTGAAGACGATCAAAACGGCGTTCAAACAATGCAAGCCAAAAGACAAGTACGAGGTGAGACGATTGGTTCTTAAAAAGAAAAAGCAAGTATTTGAGCGGACGATGCGCTCACTCATTACAAAAACAAATCCAAAATCGCCGATTTCTGAACAATATCGGACGATTCGCACGAACATTCAATTTTCGGTCGCTGACCGTCCGTTGCGCTCAATTATGGTTACTTCCTCTGCCCCTGCAGAAGGAAAATCGACAACGGTTGCCAATTTAGCGGTCGTTTTTGCACAACAAGGAAAAAAAGTGCTTCTTATCGATGCAGATTTACGTAAACCGACAGTACATTATACGTTTCGAAGAGACAACTACGTCGGTTTAACGAACGTATTAACGAAACAAGCTACACTTCAAACAGCAGTGAAAGAAACAGATGTGGAAAACTTATTCGTTTTAACGAGCGGTCCGATTCCGCCAAATCCAGCTGAATTGCTTGGTTCAGCTGCGATGGAAGAACTATTAGCGGAAGCGTATGATCAGTTTAATGTTGTTCTTTTTGATACACCGCCCGTTTTAGCGGTTACAGATGCACAAATTTTAGCGAATCAATGCGACGGAACAATTCTTGTCGTCCAAAGCGGTAAAACAGAAATTGAAGCAGCACAAAAGGCGAAAGAACTACTTTTGGCTGCGAAAGGAAAGCTTCTCGGTGTCGTATTAAACCAAAAGAAACAAAAAGAAAGTAGCTATTACTATTACTATGGTAACAAATAGACAATATTCGACAAAAATTGTATATTGTCTCCTTCTATTTTCCTATGTTACTATAAATTTCGTGAATCTAGTTGTCGAAAGATGATGAAATCCATTGATTTTTGGTCGATATAAAAAGGGAGAGAGGGGTTCGCATGATTGATATTCATAGTCATATTTTACCGTCGGTTGACGACGGAGCAAAGACGCTCGATGATGCGATCGCCATGGCGAAAGCAGCGGTCGCTGAGGGGATCACAACGATCATCGCAACCCCTCATCACCGTAACGGAACGTTTGAAAATGAGAAACAATCGATTATTGAGCACGTCTATGCATTAAATGAGGCGTTGCAAATGCATCACATTCCCCTCTCTATCTTACCAGGACAGGAAGTGCGCATTCATGGGGAACTGATGGATCATTATCGCGATGGGGATATTTTGTCGCTTGCGGAGACGAAGTATGTGCTTGTGGAGCTTCCAAGCAACCACGTTCCGCGCTATACGGAGCAGCTTCTTTTCGATATGCAACTGCAAGGGCTTGTTCCGATCATTGCCCATCCCGAACGAAATAGTGAGCTCGTTGAACATCCGAACAAATTATACGAACTAGTGAAAAAAGGAGCATTAACACAACTGACTGCCGCAAGTGTCGCAGGAAAGTTCGGAAAAAATATTAAAAAGTTTTCGCTGCAAATGATTGAAGCGAATTTAGCTCACTTAATCGCATCCGATGCACATAATACGACGACACGTGCATTTCATATGCGCGAAGCGTACGACGTCATCCAAAAACAGTTCGGCTCACCAGCGGTGTATGTGTTTCAAGAGAACGCACAGCTGCTTGTCGCAAACGACACATTGTATAAAGATGCGCCAGAACGAATGAAAAAGAAAAAATTTTTAGGTATTTTCTAAGTTTCATCGTTTCCTATACATACTATGGAATAATTGTGCATTGCTGATTTCGAACGTTTGTCGATATCGGCTTTCCTTTTCGGTGATGTCTCCTTACCGTTATCAACGGAGGCACTCGGCCGTGCTGTGGGTGGGGACGATGACGGTCCTGCCACCTTAGACGCCTGTCGTCAATGGTGCGGTGTGAGGGCGGGTTAGATGCCCAATGCTAACCTTGTTTTTTATTTATGTCTCTTTTTTGCCATGTTATAATGAGAGAAATGGTAAAGGAGGGATACAATGAGTCAAGAATTAAAAGCTTTGCTTCGCTCTGTATTGAAGGAAGAACTACAGCCTGTTCATGAGCGATTAGAACGTGTTGAACAAACGCAACAAGAGTTACAACGCGGTCAAAAAGCATTAGAAAAGAGTGTTGCTCAAATCCAGCAAGATGTAACAGAGCTACAAGTAGGCCAGCGAGCACTAGAAAACACGGTTGCTCAAATTCAACAAGACGTCGCACAGTTACAAGCAGGTCAACAAGCATTACAACAAGACGTCGCACAA
>NZ_LIOK01000005.1:0-18884 GCF_001418025.1 Anoxybacillus suryakundensis | reverse complement strand
CAACAAGCATTACAACAAGACGTCGCACAATTACAAGCAGGTCAACACAAGCTAGAAAATGATATGGTCGATATGAAACAATCACTCGGAAATATGGAACGGACGCAAGAAAAGATTCTTGAAGAGCTACGCATATCAAAAAACAACCAGGTACTAGTCATAAATGATTTGACAAGCATAAAAAAATCAATGGATGTGACGGTTGCTTATTTGCAGCGTAGATCTGATGTCATATTTGATAAAATGATTGAACATGAAAAAGAAATTTTAAATTTAAAAACACGTCTACCAAACTAACTCCCCATGGGAGCTATTTTTTTGTACATCGACGTATAGGTTATGCATATATAGCATATACGTGGGTGTACAGTTTAGGAAGTGAGGGATGTGTGTGAAAACGGTAAGAAAAGCAATTATCCCAGCTGCTGGGCTTGGCACGCGCTTTTTACCTGCGACAAAAGCGATGCCGAAAGAAATGCTTCCGATCGTCGACAAGCCGACGATTCAATACATCGTCGAAGAAGCGATCGAATCCGGCATTGAAGATATTATTATCGTCACCGGAAAAGGAAAACGTGCCATTGAAGATCATTTCGACCATGCGTTCGAGCTCGAACAAGCTTTACTAAAAAGCAACAAACACGACTTGCTTGAAAAAGTAAAAGAGCCGTCTAAAGTCGACATTCATTACATTCGTCAAAAAGAGCCGAAAGGACTTGGCCACGCCGTCTGGTGCGCCCGTAAATTTATTGGCGATGAACCATTCGCTGTCCTCTTAGGCGACGACATCGTTCAAGCTGAAACACCGTGTTTAAAACAACTGATGAACGAATTTGAACAAACGAGAAGCTCCGTCATCGGCGTCAAACAAGTCGCTGACGACGAAACGCATCGCTACGGCATCATCGACCCGATCGACAAAAAAGGACGACGCTACCAAGTCCGTCAATTCGTCGAGAAACCAGCACCAGGCACCGCCCCATCGAACTTAGCCATCATGGGTCGATACATATTAACGCCAGAAATTTTCATGTTTCTTGAAAAACAAGAAACCGGCGCCGGCGGTGAAATCCAGCTTACCGATGCGATTCAAAAGCTAAACGAAATCCAACGCGTCTTTGCTTATGAGTTCGAAGGCAAGCGGTATGATGTCGGCGAGAAGCTTGGGTTTATCCAGACGACGATTGAGTTTGCGATGCAAGATGAGGAGTTGAAAAAACAACTCCTTCCGTTTATGGAGCAGATATTGCGAGAAGCGAAAGTGAAGGAATAAAAGGTTAAAGGGGGATGAAGGGAGTTGGCGCAATCAGGCAATGTTGCTAGTATACAAGCCCAACAAAGATATACTCAACAAGTGATTGTTAACGATAAAAAAAGTTATTTAATTGCTAAACGAACAATGGACATTATCGGAGCCATGATCGGATTAATTTCGTTATCTTGGCTCTTTCTTATTGTCGCTGTTCTCATAAAGCTAGAAGACCCAAAAGGTCCAGTGTTTTTTAAACAAATACGAGTTGGAAAAGACGGAAAACAGTTTTATATGTACAAATTTCGCTCGATGGTGACCGATGCGGAAAAGAGATTGAAAGAATTACTGAATTATAACGAAGTGTCCGGTGCGATGTTTAAAATGAAAAACGACCCACGCGTTACAAAAGTCGGGAAATTTATTCGGAAGACAAGCATTGACGAACTGCCGCAATTATGGAATGTATTAAAAGGAGAAATGAGCCTCGTTGGTCCGCGCCCACCACTGCCAAGGGAAGTGGAGCAGTACACGGAATATGATAAACAGCGGCTACTTGTGACCCCAGGGTGTACAGGGTTGTGGCAGGTGAGTGGGAGAAATGATTTAGGATTCAACGAGATGGTGGAACTGGATCTAAAATATATTCGTGAACGTTCGACTTTATATGATTTAAAGATTATACTTAAAACCATTAAAATAATGATTAAACCAAATAGTGCTTATTAAAGTTGATGAAGAATTAGATCTCTTTTTGCACAAAACAAGCCTAAATGAAATTCCTTCGCTTATTAAACGTATTAAAAGGGGAAATGAGTTTAATTAGATCTAAGACCACTGCTACCAAGATAGGTCGAACAGTGTACGGAGTATTAGATATTAAAATTATTTTAAAAACTTTTTTGGTCTTGTTCGGATCATAAGGATACATTTTGAATCTTTTAAGAGAAAGGAAAGAAAGGGTATTGGATAAACGACGAATAGCAATTTTGCATTCGGGTAACCTTAGTGATGTTTCACCTGGAGGAATATCAGAATATGTAGCTCAATTTATAAAACATTCTAATAGTGATATTTATCTACTAGGGACAGAAAAAAAAGAAGCTAATTTAAAGTTATGGCGAAAGTATACTCGTAATGTTGGTGAGAAGCAATATATTTTTATACCGATTAATTATTCAAATAGAAAACCTATCTCTATATATTATTTTATTCACTTAGTAATTTTTATTATTCTAAACCCTAGATTATGGAAAGAAATCGAAGTGGTTTATGCTCAACGTATGGAGTATGTTTTACCCTTTTGCTTACTTTTACTAAATAAAAAAGTAGTTATGGCTGTCCATGGTTCAGGGAAATATGCTTCTATGTTTTGGGGGCATTTTATAGCTAAAATATATTCTTTCTTAGAATATACTAGCATAAGGAGATCCACAAAAGTTTTTATATTAAATAATAACCCTGAATTTGGAGTACCATATTACAAGAAAAAATATAGTCAATTTAAGGATAAAATATATTATACTTTAGTTCCGGTAGATACAGATTTGTTTAGACCGTTAAATAAAAGTATAGTGCGTCAAAAATATAATTTTAGATTAGATGAAAAAATAATATTATTTTTAGGTAGAATTGAATATAATCCCAAAAGGGTTCATTTGCTCCCGGATATTCTCTCCAAGGTTAAGAGTGTATATCCTAAAACAAAACTGCTAATAGTGGGTTCAGGAAACGATAAAGAGAATCTGTTAAATAAGTTAAAGGATACAAATTTATTACAAGATACAGTATTCGTTGACTATATAAAACATGGTGATGAATTAGTCGAACTTATTAACTGCGCAGATGTATCATTAATCTGTTCAACTTTTGAAGGGATTTGTATGTCTGCATTAGAATCAATTAGTTCTGGTATACCGGTCGTTGCTACCAACGTAGGTGATATAAAAGAATATTTGATACACGGAGAAAATGGATATTTAGTTAATAATTATAAAGACGAAGATGCAATTGTAAAAGAAATGTCTTCTTTTGTTTTAAGTGTCTTTAATAATAAAGTAAAAGTAAATAGAAAAACAATAGAAAAGTATAAGGCTAGTTATGTAGTTACAAAAACGGAAAGCTTACTATTGGAATAGAGGAATCGTTATGAAAATAATGATAGATGCTACTAGCTTGGCAAGAAAAATTACAGGAATAGAAAATTACACTAAAAATTTAGTAGGAAATATTATAGAGATTAATAAAGAGAAAAATAATGAGTTATATATTTTATTTAGAGGGGATATCCCTAAGTATCTAGAAAGATTTGAAGGTTTTATTCCACTCGTGTGCCCTTTTAAATCACAGTTGCTTTGTGAACAGATTTGGATTCCGTACATTAATTTAAAGTATAAACCTGATGTAATTCACTTTCCAGCTTTCCCACCGCCTCTTATGTTGAAAAATAAAAATACTTATTTCACGGTACATGATGCAACTATGTGGAAATATAAGGAAACTTTATCTATAAAAAATAAGCTTTATATGAGACCGCTAAGTAATTTGGGAATAAAGAGGTCTAAAAAGATTCTTACAGTTTCAAATGCTTCATTAAAAAACATTTTGGATGTGTTTCCGCAAATTCAAGGGAAAATCGTAAATACAGGGATATCTATATCTCCTATTTTTAGACCTGAAGATAATCAAGCTAAACTTAAAGATGTGAAAAACAAATACAACTTACCCTCTAAGTATTTTTTAACAGTGGGAAGTTTGGAACCTAGAAAAAATTTAAAATTTTTAATTAGTAGTTTTATTGACTTAAAAAAAAGGTTTCCAAATGATTACAAACTTGTAATAACTGGACGAGCTGCTTGGGGATCACAAGAATTAAAGAAAATGATAGATAATAAAGATATTAAGAACGAGGTTATCTTTACTGGATATGTTCCTGATGAAGACCTTGTTTCTATTTATACATTGGCAGATTGTTTCATATATCCTTCAATATACGAGGGATTTGGTTTACCTGTACTTGAAGCGATGGCATGCGGAACACCTGTCATGATTTCTAATACGTCATCGTTGCCTGAGGTAGGTGGCGATGCAGCTCTTTATTTTAGTCCATATGTAAAAGAAGAGTTAGTAATGCAAATGCAACGATTTATTATTAATCCGGAACTAAAAAAAGAATTAAGTAAAAGGGGGTTAGAAAGAAGTAAAGAATTCTCATGGAAGAGAGTTGCAGATAGTATTTATAAACAATATGAAAGCAACTATATACATCCAATTTAAAATTTTAACCTCTGGTTCACGCAGTACACCCGATGCGGCGCAACACCTCATCCGGGTGTTGTAGAACGTACTGTTCAAAGCGAGTAATGGACTGGGCAATGTCATTTTGATCCTTGTGAAAAACATTGGCAATCACTTCATCTTTCAACCACTTCCACAGCCGTTCGATCGGGTTCAACTGTGGAGAATACGGTGGCAAAAAGATGAAATGAAAAGCAGCACCTTCCTCGCCATCAAGAAAGGCTTGCACCATCTTGGCATGATGAATGCGCGCATTGTCTAACACAAGCACGAGGAATCGATCGGCATATTTCTCTTTCAATCGGCGCAAAAAGTCCAGGAACGTTTCGGCATTGGCAGATGAAGCACGATGGAAAACCACATCGCCTTGTTGAACATCGACGGCGCCAAAAATAGAAACGTGGGCATGGTGACCGTAGCTCGGCACGTGTTTTTGATTTCCTACTTCTGCCCATGTCGTACGTAGCGCTTGATAAGCACGAACATGCGTCTCATCCACATAAAACAGCATGACATTCTCGGTAATTAGTTTTTTTTTATAAATTCAAGTTCTTTTTGAAAGGCAGCTTGACGCTTGGCGTCTCCTTTGACTAGCTTGTAAGTCGGACGTGTCCATGACAAACGAAGACGATGCAACAACTTACGAATGCCTTCACGTGACATCGAAACGCCATAGGTATGTTGAATGTAAGATTGTAAAATGCGCGTGTTCCACGATGAAGCGATGCCCCAGCCAGCATCCACAGGTGTGGTGGTTAACACGAGTTGTCTAATTTCTTGTTGTTGTTCTTCCGTAAGAAATGGCACGCGACCAGGCGGCAACCGACGATCGAGTAGATGATCGAGCCCACCTTGATTAAAACGTGCAACGTAGATGGCAACCGATTGACGGCACAGATTGACCATTTTGGCCACATCTTTACCGAGATGACCTTCCATGACGAGACGAACAGCGGTCACCCGAACGCGAAGCGAAGCATCTTTGATTTTCCGTTCTTGTTTCCGAAGTGTTCGAGGCGTCCAACCGTGATCATTTGTGATTTTCAAACGTTTCATGCCAATTCCGCTCCTTTTGTATAGAAATATTTAGGAGCAGTATAGCCATGAAAAAAGGTGTTCATACAGAAGTCATCGTTTTAAAGTGCATGTATATAGTTTTTAGGAAAGGGATAAGTAATGAATAAAATAAAAATGTTCAACATTAACTTTGATAATATTACTTTCCATGATTTACTTGAATTTATTCTAGATGCAAAAAAAAATAAAAAAAAGACTTATATCTTAACATGTAATGTTGACCATGTTGTTCAAACAACAAAAGACAAAGAGTTTTCGGAAATTTATTCCAATGCAGATTTAGTTGTGGCAGATGGCGTTCCTATTATATGGGCTTCAAAATTATTAAAAAAACCATTAAAACAAAAAATATCGGGTTCCGATATTCTTCCTGTTTTAGGTAAAGAATTTGAAAAGCATGAAATAACCCTGTTTTTTTTAGGGGCGGCAGAGGGGGTTGCTCAAAAAGCGGCTGGGAATTTAAAAATACAGTTTCCAAATATAAAAATTGTCGGTTGTTATTCTCCACCGTATGGTTTTGAAAAGAATGAAGAAGAGAATAAAAAGATATTAGAAATGATTAAGAATGCAAAACCTGATGTTTTGATGGTAGGAGTAGGGGCGCCAAAGCAAGAAAAGTGGATTTATAAGTACTATAAACAGTATGATGTCCCTGTTTCAATTGGCGTTGGGGCTACTTTTGATTTTATAGCGGGAAAAGTTAAAAGAGCACCCGTGTTTATGCAGAAAATAGGTTTGGAATGGTTTTGGCGTTTTTTACAGGAACCAAAAAGGTTGTGGCGAAGATATTTCGTAGAAGACATGAAGTTTTTAACACTAATTTTTAATGAATTTATTAGAATGGAAAGAGATTAATTTATAGAGTGGTGACAATTATTGAGTAGTACTTATTTTTATAAAAACCAAGTATCCTTAATAATGTTAATTGTTTCTTTATCCGTTTTTTTAGGAGCTTTAGCTGCACTAGATCAGAAAAGTGTATTGTTCTCTATATTAGGAATTCTTTATTTTCTTATTCTAATGATACTGCCACTTAGATTTATTTTTATTTTGCTCATAATAACAATTTTCATCGATAAATCTCCCGTTAGCTTTGCAGGATCTTTTGTGAGAATCTATCAATTAATCTTTATACCTTTTTTTATAAAACTCTTAATTAACCAATTGAAAGAGCAGAATTTTGTTAATATTCCCTTAAAACACTCCTTATTTTTTTGGTATATGACCTTTTTCTTAGCGTTACCTCATGTGCTAAGTGTAAAAGATTTTTACATTATCATTATAGGTCAAGCATTCTTATATCTTTTATATTATGCTGTATATAGTTACTATATTGGGGTAGATGATAAAAATATCCAGTTAAATTTAATAAAGTACTACATCTTAGGGGGATTGTTAATAGTATTTTTAGGTTTAGTAGAATTTCCTCTCCTTTCTGTTGGATTAATTGAAGGATATGATAGAGGGATAGGCATCAAGAGTCCTTCTTCTTTAATGAGAGAACCTGATTGGTACGGAGTAGTGTGCATGTATTTTGCTTTAATTTTATCAACGTTGTCTTTGTTTAGGATGAAATTATTCCAAAATAGAATCACTTTATTACTACTGTTTGCTTGCATTGTGGGATTGATTTTGAGTATGGCAAGAGCTGCTTGGCTAGGTTTTGGGTTGGGGATTTCTATTCTTTTTGTAGCACTAAGTATAAAGCACAAGATTAAACTATTCAAAAAATTCTCGGTTTTAATTTTTATAAGTCTGGTTTTATTTACTTTATTTGCTCTCTTCCAACCAAGTAAAGCTGAAGTTGTTTTGTCAAGAATTAATCCTTACACAACCATGCATACTGATAATGGGGCAGCAAACAGTCGAGTTGCTTCAATGTTGATAATGATAGATTTTATTAAACTACACCCTTGGGTTGGTAATGGTGCTGGAGGAATGGCAAAGGTTGCAACTATGGACCACGTTATTAAGAAGTATATAGACGGCGAAATTAATGCAGGAAGAGGCAATGCTAATTTAATTTTGACTAGTTTATTTGATTCGGGGATAATAGGAACATTTTTTTTAGTAACTTTTATTACTATATATATAAAAATTATGATTAAACGGTACAGAGAGACTAGAGACCCCATTATTCTTAGTTTTTTAATTTCTTTTATAGGAATATTAATAGATTTTATGTTAAACAACGGAATAAGGTTTGGCTTTTTCTGGGTTCACATAGCTTTATCTTTAGCTTATGCCAACAAAAATGTATATTACCCTTTAAATAATAAGGGTAAGTTTTCAATAACTTGAGTAAGGGTTTTCAAAGTATAGTTTACAAAGGGCTGTAGATTAAATTAAAAAATATTATTGTGAAATTAAAGATAATAATATAAAACTTGTTTAAGAATAATCTAGGAGGACGAAAATGTTTGATTATGTTGTTATTGGTGCCGGTTTTGCTGGAGCAGTAATTGCTGAAAGAATTGCCAATAAGTTAAATAAAAAAGTTTTAATCATTGAAAAGAGAAATCATATAGGTGGTAATGCCTATGATTGTTTTGATAAAAATGGTATTTTAATTCATAAATATGGACCTCATATTTTTCATACAAGATTGAAAAGTGTATGGGATTATCTTTCGAATTTTACTGAATGGAATTTTTATCATCATCATGTTTTAGGGGTCATAGATGGGAAAAAAGTTCCTATTCCTTTTAACCTCAATACCTTACATGAACTTCTTCCAAAAAGTATATCAAATATTATGGAAGAAAAGCTCATTGATAAGTTTGGATACAATGTAAAAGTTCCAATATTAAAATTACGAGAAGCTGAGGATGAAGATCTCAAGTTTTTAGCTAATTTTGTATATGAAAAAGTATTCTTAAATTATACAACTAAGCAATGGGGAATGAAGCCAGAGGATTTGGATCCAACTGTAACGGGGAGAGTTCCAGTTTATATTTCAAAAGATAACAGATATTTCCAAGATGCTTATCAGGGAATTCCAAAGGAAGGATATACAAAACTTTTTGAAAGAATGCTTGACCATAGTAATATAAAGATCATGACGAATACTGACTATAAAGAAGTCCTTTCAATTGATAAAGAAACTAAAGAAATAGTACTTTTCGGCCAAAAATTTAACGGTAAATTGATTTATACTGGTAAAATCGATGAGCTTTTCGATTATGAGATGGGTGAATTACCATATAGATCCTTAAGGTTTGAGTTCGAAACATTGGAAAAAGAATTTTATCAAGAAGTTGGTACGGTAAACTATCCAAATGATTATAATTTTACTCGAATTACCGAGTTTAAACACCTATCTGGGCAAAATCATCCAAAAACAACAATAGTAAAAGAATATCCACAACAGTACAATAAAGACATTCCAGGACAAGATATTCCTTATTATCCAATTCAAGTAGAAGAAAACAAAAAACTTTATAAGAAATACAAAGAATTTGCAGATGAATTTGAGAACTTGATTTTAGTTGGTAGACTAGCAGAATATACGTATTATGATATGGATGCAGTTGTGGCAAAAGCATTAAAAGTATTCAAGGAGAAAATAGAAAATGAATAATTATGAAAGAGTTTGTGTTGTTTTAGTTACTTTTAATAGGAAAGATTTATTAATCGAATGTCTAGAGCATCTAAAAAAACAAACAAGAGCCGTAGACGGTGTTTACATTGTGGATAATGCATCGAGTGATGGTACCCCAGATCTACTATTAGAGAAGGGGTATATCAACGATTTAACAAAAGAAGGGACAGAATCTTTTGTCGAGTATCCTTATGAAAAAGGAATACTCAAGGTATATTATGTTAGAATGTCTGATAATTTAGGTGGTGCAGGCGGTTTTCATGAAGGAGTGAAGCGTGCATTAAGTAAAGGATTTGACTGGCTCTGGTTAATGGATGATGATGTTAAGCCATTAGAGGACTGCCTTGAGAATTTACTTAAATATAAGGACAGAGCAGATGCATTAATGCCCTTAAGAAAAACTTTAGATGGTGAAATGCTAGGTATAGAGTCAATTAGAATGAATTTCAAAAATCCTTTCGCGTCAATGAATGGAAAAAAAATAAAAGAAGTATATACATCGGCTGATGATATACCAAGAGAAGGGGTATCGATTGGTGCTGTTCCTTTTGAGGGGCCTTTAATTAGAACTCAGTTAATTAAAAAGATAGGGTTGCCAAGACCAGAATTCTTTATTATCGGTGATGATACTGATTATTCAATTAGAATTTCTAAGTTATCTAATATTTTATTTATTCCTACGGCGGAAATTATTAGAGTAATGCCTTTAACCACAGCTTCAGAATTAAATTGGAAGGATTATTATTATTTAAGAAATCTAATTTATTTAGATAAGTTACACGCGAATAAATTGGTATACTGGATTCGACCACTTGTATTCACTTTATGGAAAATTTATACTGAAGGGATAAGAAAAAAATCTTATAGGAATATTAAGATCATTCTTAAATCGTTTATTCACGGTATAAAAGGAAAGATGGGAAAAACAGTTACCCCAGGTTCAATATAAATTTTAATATGTATCTAAATTCATATCCTATTAGTGAATGAAAAAGGCTAATCAGGAGGAAACCATTTGATTGACAAAATTAAAAATTTTAACAGTGATAAGAAAGTGCTAATGGGAAATCTGTTTTCCTTATTGTTATTACAGGGAGCTAATTACCTTTTACCCTTAGTTACACTACCATATTTATTAAGAACAATTGGTCCTGAGAGGTATGGATTAGTAGTATTTGCTCAGGCATTTATTCAGTATTTTGTTATGATTACTGATTACGGTTTTAATTTATCTGCAACAAGGGAAATCTCAATTAATAGAGAAAGTAAAAAAAAGGTATCAGAGATTTTTAGCTCCGTTATCGTAATAAAATTTGTTTTTATGGCTTTAAGCTTTTTAATCTTAACAATTATTATTTTTTCTTTTGATAAGTTTAAAGCCAATCCATTAGTTTACTATTATACTTTTGGAATGGTTGTTGGTAATGTTCTTTTCCCTACTTGGTATTTTCAAGGGATAGAAAAAATGAAATTTATAACAATTCTTAATGTCTTATCAAAAAGTATTTTTACGATTTTATTATTTTGGTTAATTAGAGATGAATCAGATTATATTTTAGTACCTGTGATAAATTCTATAGGCTCTATCACTGTAGGGTGTCTTTCATTATTAATTATAGCTCGGAAATTTTCAGTGAAGTTAACAATTCCAACATTAAATAATATTAAATTTCACTTAAGAGAAGGCTGGTATGTATTTGTTTCTACTCTATCAATAAGCTTATATACTGTAACCAATAGTTTTCTATTAGGGATATTCACAAATGATGTAATAGTGGGCTACTATGCTTCTGCAGAAAAGGTTGTCCAAGCTTTTCAGAATCTTTTAGTACCTATATCCCAAACTATTTATCCTTATATCAATAAATTAGCTCACCAATCAAAAGAACAGGCGATTAGTTTTATTAAAAAAATGCTTATTGTTGTTGGGAGCTTTAGTTTAACGATATCGATTTTTATTTTTATTTTTTCTAGCACTATAATTACTTCTCTTTTCGGGAAAAACTATTCTGATGCTATCATTATTCTCAAAGTATTAGCATTTCTCCCTTTTATTATAGGGCTTTCCAATATGTTTGGAACTCAAACGCTTCTAGTATTCAATTTCAAAAAGCTTTTTACTACAAGTATATTAATGCCTGCTTTTATCCATACACTAGTAATTTTCTGGGCTATCCCTCACTATGGAGCGATCGGTTTGGCCAGTATGACCCTATTTACCGAACTTTTAATTGTAAGTATTCGAGTATTTGGAATATCAATTCTCTATCGAAACTTTTTTTGGGAAGGATCAAAACATGACGAAAAAATTAAAAATTCTTTTTAAAGGAGCATTCAACTTTTTTAATTTTGGAGATGATCTTTTATTTATATCCGTGTTAGAGTTTATAAAAAAAGAGTTATCTCTAACTGATAATGATATCGATGTCTTTATCAATAAGTCTGAAAAAAGTATCGAATACCTAAATTATTCATCTCCGTTTGTTTTCAATAACTCCTATGAGTTAAAAGATGTTCTTAGAGAAATTCATAGACGGTTTAAACAACTACAAATTCCCGAAGCTCTTATCAAAATTATATTACTATTTTCTTTATTGATTTTATTGTTTAGTATTATTTTTTACAAACTAACTAAAAGAAAGATATTTTTTAATAAGTATTTTTCTTTTGTAAGTGAACTAAATATGATTCATTTTATCGGTGGAGGATATTTTGCCGATAAGTGGAGAGGAAAGTTGCTTTACGAGTATTTTAATTTAATGTTTATTAAAATAATTAATCCTAAGGTGAAGGTTCTTGGAACTGGACTTGGGCTGGGGCCATTTGAAAGCAAGTTAAATATTCTCGTTTTCCGCTTATTCGCCAATTATTTCGATTATATATTTGTAAGAGAGGAAACTTCTTTACAATTCTTAAAAAAGTTAAATATAAAAGGAAAGTGTGATCTTCTTGGAGATGACGTTTTTTTATTGCTCCCATTGATTGAAGATATGTCTAGTGAAAAACTACAGAGCAAAAGATTCGGTTTAAATTTAAAGGATTTTGAAGAACATAATTATATCCAGATAAAAGAGAATTTGGGGCGCATCATTAGGGAAGCAAAGCGAAACGGTTTTAATATTGAATTTTATGCTTTTGGTCAAGCTCCTGGTCCAAGAGATGACCAAGTAACTCAACAAATTATAGAAAGCTTAAATATTGATGCTCAAGTATATAATCCATATAAAATGGGTTGGATACCATTTATGCAGAAGTTATCAAACTTGGATCTCGGATTAGGTTTTGCGTATCACTTTAATGTAATTTTAAGTTTATATAAAAAACCGATTATTAGTGTTTTCTCTGGTCATTACTATCAACAAAAAATTAACGGTGTTATGAGTTATTTAAACAAGGATGCTCAAATAATCTCAATAAACGATCTAGAGAACTTAGAAATTAATTATTTGTTAAATTTTAATAATGGAGTTAACAAAGACGAAAGAGTTAATCACTTATATAATACTATGAAGAATAGATATTCTGATGTCTATCGGGAATTATTAAATATAAATTCAACTTAATTTTCTCTACGTTTTGTTGAAAAATCGCTTTCCTTTTTGAATTCGATTTCTTTAGGCGATACGTTGGACGAGTATAAAACAACTCCATACGGTGAAACATTTGGTGAATCGCTTCACGTGAAAGATGAACATGATAAACCAAAGCGTATAGTCTTGAATGTTGCGTGTATGCCAATGTGATTCTATATTCAATGCCCAAAGATTTTGACGTTTCGTTCACTAACATTCTTTAATTGTTCTTGTTGTTTAGATGATAAGGAAGATGGTTTTCCTTGGAAGTGCCATGGTGTAATAAACCATCCATTCCTTGTTGTTCGAACGTAAGGATGTAAATCGACCCTAATAAGCCACTTCTCGAACAGGATATTCTTACATTACTAAGCGTGCCGCTGTGATGTGTTTTTTAGTACGAACTATTTTGTTTTCTTTTTCAAGTTCTTTTAACTCGCCTATGGTCCATTCATGGGTGTTCGAAGGGTTAGTGTGTACATTTGAAAAATTCTCCTTATCTTTCTTTTATTACTATATAGATGCACATTGAAACATTAACGTCCGTATAAGTGGCTTCCACCCCGGTTATACTGCTCCTAGGTACTTCACGAAGAAAAGGAGCGGAAACGGAATGAAACGATTGAAAATCACCAATGACCATGGATGGACGCCACGAACCCTTCGAAAGGAAGAGAAAAAAATCAAAAACATTTCCCTGCGTCAACGCGTCATGGCCGTTCGCCTCGTCATGGAAGGGTATCTGGGGAAAGACGTCGCTTCCATGCTCAACCTGTGCCGCCAAAGCGTCGCATTTTATGTCTCCTTATTCAACGAAGGAGGGCTCGATCTCCTGCTCGATCGGAAATATCCGCCGGGTCGGGAGCCGTTTTTGACACTGGAACAGCAACAGGAACTGAAACAGACGATCTTGACCCACACCCCGGCCGAACTCGGTTGGGACATCGCTTCTTCTTGGAATACGCGGATTCTTCAGTCTTATATCCGCGAACACTACGAGGTGGACATGTCCCGGGAAGGAATTCGCAAACTTTTACATCGAATGAGATTGTCTTGGACTCGTCCCACCTATACCCTGGCCAAAGGCGATGCCGAACAACAGCAGGCGTTTGAGAAACAAATGGATCTCATTAAAAAAAACTGATCACTCCCGATACGATTTTTTTATATGCCGATGAAACTCATGTCCGGTCTTATCAAATCCTGCGGGCCACTTGGTCGGAGGCAGGCCGGCAAAAACAAGTGCCCACGTACGGCCATCATGCCCACGTTTCAGTATTTGGGGCGGTGAATGTGCTCAATGGGGACACCGTTCTTCATCGAGCAGTCGCTGCGAATGCGACGACGTTTTTGGATTTTTTAAAGATCTTGAAGAGCCGTTATCCAGACCAGCTGATCGTGCTCGTGCTCGACAATGCCCGCATCCACCATGCCAAAATGGTGAGAGATTTCTTGCGCCAAGAAGGGGAATCGTTTCACTTGATCTTTTTACCTCCTTATTCCCCACAGCTGAATCCCATCGAACGCTTGTGGAAATGGCTCAAGGATGCGGTCATTGCCAATGTGTTTCACAAAGATCAAATGGATATTGACCAAGCCATTGCCCGGTTTATGGAATATATAGATCAACAACCGGAAGAGGTGCTTCGACGCTTGGGGTGTGCAGCGTGATGCAAAGGTTAACTTTTCAAGGTGCATTTATATAGGATAGATCATGGAGGAGGATATCTAAACATTGGTTAGAATTTCTACTTGGATTTATATAAAGTAATTTTAACCGTCTGCTTTTAAGTTTTATTTATGTGTGTTTTCTTTTTTTACTTAATGTTTAGGTATTAGATTTTACATTCGGGAAACTTAATTTTATTCTCCCGTAGAATCTTGTAATGTGTTGAAAAGGGAATCTTTATTTTAAATATGACTGGTTATATAAATGATAAAATAGGAGAGGTATCCATGAAACTTGTATTACTTTCCGGTGGTTCTGGCAAACGCCTTTGGCCGCTATCAAATGATGCGCGTTCAAAGCAATTTTTAAAAGTGTTGAAAAATAGAAACGGCGAGCTGCAGTCAATGGTACAGCGCGTATGGGGTCAGTTAAGAAATGTCGGCCTAGCTGATTCCGCTGTGATTGCGACAAGCAAATCCCAAGTCGATATGATTCAAAGCCAATTAGGACAAGAGGTACCGATTATTATTGAACCGATGCGGCGCGATACGTTTCCAGCGATCGCTCTAGCATCGGTTTACTTGTATAGTGTAGAAGGAATTCGTTTAGATGAGGTCGTTGCGGTGTTGCCTGTTGATCCTTATGTGGAGGATCGCTTTTTTCATCGAGTCAAAGATTTAGAAGAAACCGTACTCGCAAGTGGAGCTGATTTGGCGTTAATCGGTGTTGAGCCAACGTATCCATCTGCGAAGTACGGTTATATTGTTCCAGCTTCTAAATCTAGTGATAGTGATTATTTAAGAGTAAGTCATTTTACAGAGAAGCCAACTGAAGAAAAAGCGGCGGAGTTAATCAAGCAAGGTGCGCTTTGGAACTGTGGTGTGTTTGCGTTTAAGTTGGATTATATGATCTCGTTATTAAAAGAGAAAGGACTTCCGATTCAATATGAAGAGTTATTGAAGCAGTATGAGCGGCTTCCGAAAATTAGCTTTGACTATGAAGTGGTCGAAAAGACGAAGCATATTGTTGTGTTGCCGTATGATGGGTATTGGAAAGACCTTGGCACATGGAATACATTAACGGAAGAAATGGCAACGGAGCAAATTGGAAAAGGGATTATTGCTGATTCAGAGAATACGCATTTAATTAATGAATTAGACATTCCAGTAACAGTGTTAGGAGTTTCCAATGCGATTGTGGCGGTAAGTCCGGACGGAATTTTAGTTTCTGATAAAGCCGCAAGCCCGCGAATTAAAGAACTGGTGAACGACTTTGACCAGCGCCCGATGTACGAAGAACGCCGCTGGGGTTGGTATCGGGTACTAGACTACACAAAATTTGAAGATGGACGAGAAGTATTAACAAAACGAATTGGCGTTACGGCAGGAAAAAATTTAAGCTATCAAATGCATCATCATCGCAGTGAAGTATGGACGATTATCAAAGGAGAAGGTGAATTTGCGCTTGACGGTGAAATTCGTTTTGTCAAACCAGGGGATGTACTTGAGATCCCTATTGGCGCAAAACATGGCATTAGAGCGATTACTGATTTAGAATTTATCGAAGTGCAAACAGGTACGCAGTTAATTGAGGAAGATATTGTTCGAATCTATATGACGTGGGAAGAAGTCGAGCAACATTGCTTATTTGTCAGTCACTAATTTTTGGGCTGCTAGAGGAGATAAACTTCTAGCAGCCTCTTTTCTATTTTACTTATTACCACCTACATCCATAGGAGGAGTTAGCATATGACTTGGGAAACGACAGTGCAAAAATGGCTTTCATATCCACATTTAGATGAACAGCTAAAACAGCAATTACTTTCGATGCAAGCGGATAAAAAACTGCTTGAAGATAGTTTCTATAGAAACTTAGAATTCGGCACAGGCGGAATGCGCGGGGAGATTGGACCTGGGACGAATCGGATGAATATATACACGATTCGAAAAGCAGCGGAAGGATTGGCACGTTACATTGTCGAGAAAGGGGAAGAGGCAAAAGCGCGTGGGGTAGTCATTGCTTATGATTCCCGGCATAAATCGCCTGAGTTTGCGTTAGAAGTGGCGAAGACGGTAGGAAAACATGGCATTCGGGCATATTTGTTTAAAGAGCTTCGTCCGACGCCAGAGTTGTCGTTTGCGGTTCGGCATTTAGGTGCGTTCGCTGGAGTCGTTATTACGGCGAGTCATAATCCACCCGAATATAATGGGTTTAAAGTATATGGCGAAGATGGGGGACAAATCCCTCCAACGGTCGCTGATGTACTCATTGAGTATGTGAATGCGGTAGAGGATGAATTAGCGGTGGCTGTGGCGAGTGAGCAAGAGCTGCTTGAAGCAGGACTGTTGACGTATATCGGGGAAGAAATTGATGCAGCGTATATTGCGCAGTTAAAAACAATTCAATTAAATCCAGAGCTTGTGGCGAGTGTCGCGAAGGATTTAAACATCGTTTTTTCTCCGCTCCATGGAACAGCGAACATGCTTGTCCGAAAAGGATTAGAAGCGTTCGGGTTTAAAAATGTGACCGTTGTGAAAGAACAAGAACAACCAGATCCGAATTTTTCAACCGTTGCCTCACCAAATCCAGAAGAGCACGCGGCGTTTGGCTTGGCGATCGAATATGGAGCAAAAATAAACGCCGATCTTTTAATGGCGACGGATCCGGACGCCGATCGACTTGGGGTTGCGGTAAAGAACGACAAAGGAGAGTATGTCGTTTTAACTGGCAATCAGATGGGCGCGTTAATGTTAGAGTATTTATTATCACAAAAACAAACAAAAGGCATCTTACCGAAGAATGGTGTCGTATTGAAAACGATCGTGACATCAGAAATCGGTCGGGCGATTGCCGCGCATTATGGACTCGAAACGATCGATACGTTAACTGGCTTTAAGTTCATCGGTGAAAAAATCGATGAATTTGAGCGAACGAAAGAATACACGTTCCAATTTGGATATGAAGAAAGTTACGGTTATTTAATCGGTGATTTTGTTCGCGATAAAGATGCGGTGCAGTCAGCTATTTTTGCGGCAGAAGTAGCAGCGTATTATAAAGCGCAAGGCAAAACGTTATATGAAGGACTAATGGACATTTTTGAAAAGTATGGCTACTATAAAGAGTCATTGCGTTCGTTGACGTTAAAAGGAAAAGAAGGGGCAGAGCGAATTGCTTACATCATGTCTTCGTTCCGCAAACAACCATTACGTGAAGTCGCTGGTGTAGAGGTTGTTGTGGTGGAAGATTACGCTGTGGGCAAACGATGGGAGAACGGAACAGAGCAATCGCTTTGTTTGCCACGATCGAATGTGTTGAAATATGAACTAGCCAATGGTTCATGGTTTTGTGTTCGCCCGTCAGGCACAGAGCCGAAAGCGAAATTTTATTTTGGCGTAAAAGGCAAGTCACAACAAGAAAGTGATGCGCTGTTAGCCGAACTTGAACAAGCCGTTATGTCGCTTGTGGAAGATGCTTTATATCAAATGAAGTGATGGGGAGTTTTTCCCCATCTATCCCCTTTCATACAACTCAATTGGTAATTGATCTGGATCTTGAAAGAATGTGAACTTTTTCCCCGTTATCGGATCGATGCGAATCGGTTCGACTTCAATGTGATGCGCTTGTAAATAAGCGATCGTTTCCTCAATACAATCTACTGCAAATGCTAGATGGCGTAAGCCGCATGCTTCAGGATAGCTTTGTCTTTTTGGTGGATGTTCGAAAGAAAAAAGTTCTAGTTGTAAATCCCCGATTTGCAAATCTAACTTATATGATCGTTTATCAGCGCGATAATGTTCGTGAATGATTGGTAGTTGTAAAACACGTGTGTAAAAATGTTTGGATCGTTCATAATTCGAACAGATAATTGCTATGTGATGTAGTTGTGTGAACATTTGTCTTCTCCCCCTTGCACGGTAATGATTGTTTTTGTCAATAATAAATTGAGCCAGAGCGATCACTTCAAAAGTGAGCCACTTTTAGAATCAGAGTTCCCATAAATGGGAGAAGGTGGGTGTTTGGATGAGTTGCCCCTAGGGGCAACTCATCCAAACGCTTCGCGCACCTGGCTACCACTCCCCATTTTCCCTCTGTTTCATACTTTGACGGAATCGATAAGATTCTCCGTTTAGAAGAAGAATGTGCGAACGGTGAGTGAGCCGATCAAGCAACGCTGCTGTCATCTTTTCATCCCCAAAAATGTTCGTCCATTCTACAAATTCAAGATTTGTTGTAATGATGACACTTGCACGTTCATAGCGATTGGAAAAGAACTGAAATAATAGCTCTGCTCCTGTTTTGGAAAAGGGGATATATCCCAGTTCATCTACGATGATCACATCATATTTGAGCCACTTCTTCTCAAACGCACCAAGTTTGTGCTCTTCTTTAGCAATAAGCAACTCTTCCACTAACTCGGAA